>VBKL01000093.1 GCA_005879805.1 Deltaproteobacteria bacterium
CTTCGCCGAGGACGCTCCGAGGCAACTCGAAGCGATACGGAAGGCGATCGCGGCCGGAGACGCGAAGGCGCTCGCCGACGCCGCTCACACGTTGAAGGGCGCCGCGGCGAATTTCGATCCGGGCGAGGCGGCCGGTCTGGCGCTCCGCCTGGAAAGGCTGGGACGCGCCGGCACCGTCGAAGGCGCGGCGGAGCTTTGCGACGCGCTCGCGAAGGCGATCGGCGATCTCGGGACGGAACTGTCCAGGCTCTGCGACGAGCCTCGACCTTGACGCGAATTCTCATCGCGGACGACGGCGCCGTCTCGCCGGCGCTGCTTGCCAGCTTCCCTGGCCCGGTGGCGTGGGTCTAGACCCGGCGCAAGAGCAAGTAGACCGCTCCCGCTCCGCCGTCGTGCGGCCGCGCGGTCGCGAACGCGAGCACGTGCTCGGCGAATCGCGCCGTCGTCATCCAGCGCTTGAGCGCGTCCTTCAACACCGGAACCTGGTCCTTGGAGTGCAGCCCACGGCCGTGCACGACGAGGACGCAGCGCTTTCCGGAGTGGCGCGCCTGGAAGAGGTAGACGTCGAGCGCCGCCTTCGCTTCCGCGCGGGTCATCCCGTGGAGGTCGACGTGGCCCTGCACCGCGAACTCGCCCTTGCGCAGCCGGCGCACGACTCGCGGATCGAGGCCGTGCACGCATCCCTCGATGAACTCGTCCGAGTCGCTGAGATCGAAAGGCGTCTCGCCGCGCACCAGGGCGCGCAGCTCTTCGTAGGCGGCGATCTCCGGATCGAGCTGCGCCGGCACCATCGCCTGCGGGCGAGGCCCGGGCCGGATCCGCTCCTTGCGATCTTCCAGCGGCAAAGCGCCGTCGGTCGCCATCTGCCACAGCTCGTCGTCGGTCAGGCCCTCGCGCCGCGGCGGGGGAGGCGGCGGCTTGGGAGGAGGAGCTTTTGGCGCCTTCTCCTTGGGCGGCAGCTTGATTCCGCGGAACGGGTTGTTGAACGGCTTCTTCACGGCCTCAGTACCACGCGATCCCGACCCCGAGAGCGACCAGGGTTTCCGGATATCCGACAGGCGCCTGCAAGGCGAGCGAGACGCGAAGCTGCGGCTCTTTCGGTCCCTCCAGCGCGACCCGATCGAGATGCATCTCCGCCCGCACCCAGGCGGCGTGGAGCCCGGAACCGAGGATGACCTGGGGCGCCGCCGCGGCGCCGAGCACGTACCCGCGCCAGTTCGCTCCCGTGGAGATCCCGCCCATGGCGCGCTCGGCCCCGAAGAGGAACGGCACCTCGAGGCGCAGCCGGGGCGGCCCGGAGGAGACGGCGAGCCGGGCACCGGTACCGGCGCGCAGCGCCGTCCAGGAAGACGCCATGGCGGTCGCCGGCGGCGTCACGATGCGGATCACCGCCACCCCGACTCCCGCTCCGCCCAGGACCTGCGCGGATCCGTCGTGATCCGCGAGCGCGCCGAATGCCCGCACCTCCGTCTCGTAGAACATCGGCGCGCGTAGCGAATAGGCGCGCAGCGCCGCCGCGGCATCGGGCTGCGCTGCGGCGAGCAGGGCGAAAGCGAGGAGCATTGCGAGGGTACGTCAATCGCGGCGCAGGCCGAGGCGCTTCATCTTGCGCCACAGCGTGGTGGTCGACACGTCCAGCTCGCGAGCGACGCGCTCGAGGTTCCCGTCGGCCCGCGCCATGGCGCGCTGGATTGCTTCGCGCTCGGCTTCGTCGATCTGCTCCGCGAGAGTGCGCACCGCGGGACGACCCGAATCGGGGATGAGCGCCTCGAGGCGGACGTCGTCGGCGGTGATCTCGTCGGAATGCGAGAGCGCCGCGGCCTGCTCGACGACGTTCTCCAGCTCGCGGACGTTTCCGGGGAAGGCGTGGGCAACCATCTTCTGCAGCGCCCCCTGGGTGAGGACGCGCCTGGTGCCGTTGCGCTGGTTGAAGCGGCCGACGAAGTGCTGGGCGAGGATGGGGATGTCGTCGCGCCGTTCGCGCAGGGGCGGGACGACCAGCGGCACGACGTTGAGCCGATAGAAGAGGTCCTCGCGGAAACGCTTCTCCGCGATCGACTTGCGCAGGTCCTGGTTCGTCGCCGCCAGCACGCGCACGTCGACCTGGATGGAGGCGTTGTCGCCGACGCGCCGGATCTCGTGCTCCTGGATGACCCGGAGCAATTTGGCCTGGAAAGCGGGAGTGGTCTCGGCGATCTCGTCGAAGAAGAAGGTCCCGCCGCTCGCCTCCTCGAGCAGGCCCTGGCGGAGCTTGACGGCGCCGGTGAACGCTCCCTTCACGTGGCCGAAAAGCTCGCTCTCGAGAAGGCTTTCGCTGATGGCCGCGCAGTTGACCGGCACGAACGGTCGCGAGCTGCGTTTGGAATTCGCGTGGATGGCGCGGGCGACGAGCTCCTTTCCTGTTCCGCTTTCCCCGGTGATGAGGACGGTCACCTCGGTCGGCGCGACGCGGACCACGCGGGTTAGTAGCTCGCGCATCGCCGCCGAACGTCCCACCAGCGCGTCGAGCTTGTAGCGCTGTCGGAACTCGTCGGTGTAGAGGCCGACTTCGACGAGCAGGCGTCTCTTCTCCAGCGCGCGCTGGACGCGGACGAGAAGCTCCTCCTGCTTGAACGGCTTCGAGACGTAGTCGTGCGCGCCCTGCTGCATGGCGGCGACCGCGCTCTCCACCGTCCCGAAGCCGGTCATGACGATGACCTGCGTCGCGGGGGCGATCTCGAGCGCGCCGCGCAACACCGCGATGCCGTCGAGCGGCGCCATCTTGAGGTCGGTGAGCACCACCTCGAACGGCTCGGCGAGCAGCCGCGCGAGCGCAGCCTCGCCGCTCTCCGCCTCGGCCACGTCGTAGCCCGCCTGCTGGAGCACGAAGGCGGTGGTGGTACGCATGTTGCGCTGATCGTCGACGACCAGGACGCGCGGTTTTCCGCCGGAGGGAAGCTGGGGCGCTACTGCTTCGGAGCCTTCGGCCATCGTCGCGAGAGTCTAGAGCCGAGCCACCTTGGCGCGGTAGCGTTTTTCACAGCGGCAGGAGCAACTGGAACTCGGCGCCCTGGTCGATCTCGGCCAGCTGGACGTGGCCGCCGTGGCCCTCCGCGATGCGCCGCACCACGGCGAGGCCCAGCCCGGTTCCGGTCGGCTTGGTGGTGAAGAATGCCTGGAACACCCGGTCGCGGTCCTCGCGGGGAATTCCCGTGCCCGTGTCGCGCACCGAGATGCGGGCGAGGCGGCCCCCGTCCGATATGACGTCAGTCGCGGAGATGGTCACGCTGCCGCCGCGCGGCATGGCCTGGAACGCGTTGGTGACGAGGTTCACCAGGGCCTGCCGGAGCAGCCGGGAGTCGGCCCGTACCGTGGCAACCCCTGGAGAGATCGAGGTGTGCACGTCGACGCCTTCGTTGTGCGCGACCGAGGTCCGCACGGCGGACACCGCCTCGTCGACGAGCTGGCCGAGCGCCACCGGCTGGAGCGCGGGCTGGATGGGGCGCGAGTAGTCGAGCAGATCGCCGACCATGTGGTTCAGCCGCTCCGACTCCTCGCTGAGGATGTCGAGGAGGAGCTTCACGTCGCCCTTCGGCTCTACCAGGCGGCGCAGGCTGCTGATGGAGTTGAAGATCACCCCGAGCGGGTTGCGCACCTCGTGCGCGATCGACGCCGACAATTCGCCCAGGGCGGCGAGACGCTCGCGCTCGATCAGCTCCGCCTGGGTGCGGGCCAGTTCCGCGTAGCTGCGGCGCAGGTCTTCGTAGAGCCGGCCGGAAAGCACCGCGAGCGCAATCTGCTGGGCGCCGGCTACGACCCGCTTGATCTCACCGTCGGTGAACACGCGTGAGCCGCGGACGTCGTCGAGCATCACTGCGCCGAGCACCTCGTCCCGGGCGATGAGGGGCACCGCGAGAAGCGCGCGCTGGCCGAAGTGGCTCACCAGACGCGGGTTGGCGCGCGGCGATTGTTCCGGGTGCCCTTCTTGCACCGGCCGCCGGGTGCGCACCGCCTCGAGCGCGATCGACGACTCGCTGACGTGGAGCACGACGTCGCGCATGAACTCGGAGTGCTGCGGGCTGCAGGCGATGTTCCGCAGGGTCTTCTTCCCCTCGTCGAGGAGGAGGACGAACCAGTTGGTCGCATCGACGAGCTTGCGCAGGCGCTCGCCGGCGGCATTGAGCAGCGGCACGATCTCGAGCGACCCGGCCACCGAGCGGCTCAGCTCGTAGAGCGAGGTCATCTCCTCTGCGCGCGTCCGCTCCTCGGCGTAGAGCCGCGCGTTGGAGAGAGCCACCGAGAGCTGCGCGGAAAGCGCGTCCGCGATGCGCGCCTCGTCGGCGGAGAAGGGCCTTTCCGCGCGGCGGGCGACGCAGAACGCGCCGCCTGGCGCTCCCGCCGGACCGGGCATCGGCGCGCACAGCGAGTGGCGGAGACCGTTCTGCCCGTCGAGCTCCACCCGGCGCTGCATTGCGTTGTTCTCCTCGCAGAGGCCGAAGCGTCCCAGCGGAGCGCTCTCCGGGAACCCGTGCGCCGTTCCTTCCTTGGCTTGCGTGAAGGAGAGCCGCAGCTCGTCGCCCTCGCGCTCGTAGACGGCGGCGACGTCCGCGTCGAAGAGCTCGAGGGCGCGGGAGAGGGCCGAGACGAACAGCTCGTGCCGATCGAGCTTGCCGGCGAGCGCCGTGGAGATCTGCTGCAAGAGCCCCAGCTCGTCGGCGCGGCGCCGCTCGCGCGCCACGATGTCCGAGCTGACCACCGCAGCGGAGAGCAGCTGCGCGACGTGGGTCGCGAGCCGCACGTCCTGGGCGCCGAGGATCCGGTCGCCGCGGGTGAGCAAGCTGAGGGCGCCCACCGCGACGTCGTGCGAGACCAGCGGCACCGCGAGGATGGACCGGGCGGGAATGCGGCGGACGAGCTCCGGATCGATGCGAGAGTCGGTCTGGGCATCGAGCGCCGCCTGTGGCTGGCGGGTAGCGAAGGCGAGGGTCACCATCGATCGGCGGGAAAGCGGAAAGACGATTCCCTGCGCCGCGCCATCGGCCACGTCCGGATCGTGGAAGGCCTCCACCTTCAAGCTGGTCCCGGTCGAGTCGGGCAGCCAGACGTAGGAAGCGGTGCAGCGCAGGATGCGCACCGCCACCCGCGCGCCGGCATCGAGAATGCGGCGCAGGTCGAAGTTGCCCAGCGCCGTCTGGCCCAGCTCCAGCAGATTGGAGAGCTCCTCGACGCGGCGCTGGGTCTGCTGGAAGAGCATGACGTTGAGCAGCGACACGGCGAGCTGCGCGGCGAGCGTGTTGAGGAGCCGCAGGTCCTCCCGCTCGAGCGTTTCCTTCTTCACCGCGACGAGGACGCCGTGCACCCGCTCGCCGACCTTCAACGGCAGGACGACGCCGTTGTGCTCGGCCTGACGCTGGGCAAGGGCGAGCGGGATGACGCCGCCCGGCGGGGTCTGCAGGCGGAGCGAGGCGGAGCGGACCTTGCCGTCGGGGAGCAGCGTGAAGAGGACCGGGTCTCCGGCGAGCGCCGCGTCGGTCCAGGGCAGCTCGCGATCGATGGCGACGCTCTGCAGCACCGCCGCGAACTCGTGCCCTTCGAATCCGCGCTGGGCGGCGAGCTCGAGCGAATCCTCCTCCCGGCGGAGGATGGCGGTCCGCTCGACGCCGGCCACCTCGGCGAATCGCTCCAGCGCCTGCCGCAAGGAGTCGGCCGATCCGAGCGCGGCGCTGGCCCGGGCCACCTCGTTGACCGCGGCCAGCTCGCGGTTCTTCCGATCGAGCTCCTCGATCCTGCGGATCTGCTCGAGGAAGGCGCCGACCTGCTGCCCGAAGAGTCCGAAAGCGCTCGCCACCGTGGCGTCGAGCCCGGAGCCGGTCGCCGACAGCGCATACGAGGGGCCTTCGCCCGAGACGGGGATGATGGCGTAGATCGCCCGCGAGGGAATGGTGGGATCGACCTCGTCCCGCCGCTTTCCGAGCGCCTTGGCGATGAGCCCGGGAAGGTCCTCGATGAGGTTCCCCTGCGAGGCATGTCCCTTGCGGGGGAGCAGGGCGCGGAAGGCTTCCACGGGGATGTCGTGGGCCCACCGCTGGCGGAGCGCGCTCAGGCCGCCGGGGCCGTCGCCGAGGTCGAGGATGTGGACCGCCTGACCGGAGATCTCGTTGAAGTTGACGAGCAGCCCGAGCTGGGCGAGACGGTCTCGCACCGAGCGGAAGAGCCCGAATGCGGTCTGCTCCCGCTGGGCGGCGACGGCGGCATCGACGAGCCCGCGGACGATCTGCGCGGTGCGTGCGAGGCCCCGCTCGTCGGTGCAGACGATGAGGACCGCGCCGGGGCCGGCGAGCGGGAAGGGCGAGATCCTGCCGCGCAGGGGAATGGGCGCGCCGTCGGAGCCGCGCCCGACGAGGTCCATCTCGTCGACCGCCCGTTCCGCGGCTCCCGCCTTGCGCGAGATGGGGATGAGCACCGTCTGCAGCGCGTCCGGCGCTCCGACGATCTGCTCCTTGGTGCGGCCGAGCAGCGAGCAGAGGCGCTCGTTGGCGGCGACGATCCGCGATTCGTCGAGGACGCAGGCGGCGAGGGGGAGTTGATCCACCAGCGCGCTGGCGAGCGAGGTCGCCGAGCTTCTCGGGTCGGCGCTCACCGCTCGCGCTCCTTGCGCAGGACCCGCTTGTCCCCGACGCGCAAGGTGATCCGCTCCTTGTCGAACCACTCGGCAAGGGGAATGGTGAACTTGCGGCTCTGCCCGGTCAGTTCCTTGAATCCCTGGGCATCGATCGATCCGTGCGCAGCGAGGTGCGCGAGGAGCTTGCCGCGCAATTCGTGCAGGGGCCGCGATCCGAACCACAGCTCCTCGCTCACCTTGTTCGCGCGCCCCGCCGAGGCGAGCGTCTTGAGCAGCGCGCCCGTCCGGTGCGGCGACTCGCCGATCATCGCGGGCAGCTCGTCGGTACGGGGAGGAGACAGGCCCGCGCTGTCGAGGATGCCGGCGAGCTTCTCCTGCGCCGAGGCATCCGGTCCTCCGAGCGGTGCCGGGGCGGAGGCAGGTCGCACCCGTTCGGCGTCGGTGCGCAGATCTCCCGCCTCGGCGAGCTGGGCAAGCGCGCGTGCGAAGAGCCTTGGCGGAGGCGCTCCGGAGCGCTGGCGCAATTCCTCCTTCGCGATGGAAGGGTCGACCTCGCCAAGGGCAGCGTGCTCCTCGAGCCGGACGAGGATCTTCTTGGTAAGCCTTCCGAGCAGGCCCGCGTGCACGTAGAGCCGCGATTCGCGGTCGAGGAGGATGGCCCTGCCGAGCTGCGAGAGCCGCTCGAGCGCCGTTCCTGCCGCCTTGAAGGTGAAGGCGCCCTGCGCGGCGAGGCGCTGGGGCGAGGATCCCAGATGCCCGGCTTCGAGGAGCAGCGCTTCCGCCTGGGCGAGCGCGTCGTCTCCCGCGAGCGCCTGGAGGGCGCGCACGTCCGACTCGCGCTTGCGACGCTTGCGGGACCCGACGGCGAGGATCCTGCCGCCCCCGAGTGTCGACGCATGCGCCCGCGAGGCGGCGGTGAACCTGCCTGGAGGCGGCGCTGCGCCCTCGACGGGTTTGCCGAGCTCTCCGCGCACGAGGAAGCGCAGCCCCGACAGCGCCGCCACCTTGGAGCCGAGGCGGAGCTGGGCCACGGCGCGCTCCCCCGGAAGGAGCTCCTTGCGGTCGATGAGCGCCACCGTTGCCTGCGCCTGCGCGGTGCCGATGTGCGCGAGCAGCCGCGTCCGGTCCTTGAGCGGCCGCGCCGCCCAGGGAAGCAGCTCCAGCTCGACGTCGAGGATCTGCGCCCCGCCGGTCGCCTCCAGCGTCCCCGCCGGCACCAAGGCGGCGCCGCGCGGAGCCTGCGCCACCTCGATGCCCGCGACGTTCGCGGCGGTCCGCTGGCCCGCCCGGGCGCGGTCGACCGATCCGCCGTGCACCTGGACGCCGCGCACCCGCGCTCCGCGGATGCGCGCACCGGACCCGATCAGGTCCACCTCGTCTCCGGGGCCGAGCGAGCCGGAGAAGAGCGTGCCGGTCACCACGGTGCCGAATCCTTTCACCGCGAAGGCGCGATCGAGCGGCAGGAAGAGCGGTCCCTGCTCCGATCGAGGCGCATCGATCCGTTCCTTGACCGCCCCGGCGATGGTCTCGACCAGCTCGCGCAGGCCCTGACCGGTACGCGCCGAGACCTCGACGATGGGCGCCTTCTCCAAGAACGATCCGGCGAGCAGCTCGCGCAGCTCGAGCAGGAGCAACTCGCGGTGGTCGGAGCCCAGGCCGGGCAGGAGGTCGGACTTGGTGAGCGCGACGACGCCGGAGGTCACGCCGAGGAGCCGCAAGACGTCGAGGTGCTCGGCGGTCTGCGGCATCGGCCCCTCGTCGGCCGCGACGCAGAGGACCGCCACGTCTACGCCGAACGCGGCGCCCACCATCGCCCGCAGGAACCGCTCGTGGCCCGGGACGTCCACCACCCCCGCCGTCCCGACGCCGGGCAATTCCAGGTGCGCGTAGCCGGCCTCGAGCGTGATGCCGCGGCGCTTCTCTTCCGGCAGACGGTCGGTGTCGATCCCGGTCAGCGCCTTCACCAGCGCCGTCTTCCCGTGATCGACATGGCCTGCTGTCCCGATGACGACGCGCAGCGGGGATGTTGCGTTCACTCGTCCACCCAGGCGACCCCGGGCGCTAGTCTACCTCGATCGAGCGCTGCCTCGCCGCTCATCACGGCGACCGGAGCCGTGCAGTAGAGGGTCGAATGGAGCCCTGCCGGACGGTGGTTGCCGCTGCGCTTGAGGCCTCCGAAGGGAAGCCGGCCGCTCGCGCCCACCGTCGGGGCATTCCAGTTGACCACTCCGCACTCGATGCGCGACAGGCAGCGCTCGAACGCCTCGCGGCTCCTGGTGTGCACGCTCGCGGCGAGCCCGTACTCGGTGGCATTGGCGAACGCGACGGCGGCGTCCTCGTCGGGCGCGTCGAACACTGCCAGGTCGGGCCCGAAAAGCTCCTCTCGCTCGTAGGCGGTGCCGTCCGGCCTCCGTACCCGGTGCACGGAGGGCGACACGTAGCAGCCGCGCAGCCCCCGCGGCGAGAGCCGCCGCGAGGCGAGCACCGTCTCGGCACGGGTCAGCGAGATGCCGGTCTCGAAGCGGGCGAGCGCGGTCTCGGAGGCGAGAGGCCCCATGAAGACGCCGGCGTCGAGCGGATGCCCGATGGTGAGCCCCTCCGCGAGCTTCGCGATCCGTCTTGCCATGGCGTCGGCGCGCTCGGGCGGCCCCTCCACGATGAGCCGGCTCGCCGCCGTGCAGCGCTGGCCCGCGGAGACGAACGCCGAGAAGAGGACGTCGTAGGCGGCCTTGTCGAGATCGGCGTCGCGCAGCACGAGAGCGGCGTTCTTCCCGCCCATCTCCAGGGCGAGGATCTTGGTCTGCCCGTGCGTTGCGCGCTCGATGGCGAGCCCGACCGACCAGCTGCCGGTGAAGAGCACGCCGTCGACGCCCGGATGGGCGGCGAGCTTCGCTCCGACAGGGCCGGGTCCTTGCACGAGATTGAAGGCGCCGGCGGGGACGCCCGCCTCGACCAGACAGCGCGCGTAGACCTCTGCGGCGTGGGGCGCCACTTCGCTCGGCTTGAACACCACCGAGTTGCCGCAGGCGAGGGCGGGAAGCACGTGGCCGTTCGGGAGATGCACCGGGAAGTTGAACGGCCCGAGGACGGCGAGGACGCCGAGCGGGCGGAAGCGGCACTCGGCGCCGGGTTGTCCCGGGGCGGGAAAGGGAGCGACCAGCCGCAGGCCGTCGTCAGCGGTGATCGTCGCCTTGGCGGCGCAGGCCTGCGCCTCGGTGCGCGCTTCCCAGAGCGGCTTTCCGATGTCGACGGCGATCGCCCGCGCCAGCTCATCTTCGCGGGCCTTGAGCACTCCGCCGATGCGCCGGACCAGGTCGGCGCGTTCGGAAGGCGACATTCGCGACATCGCCCGGGCGCCTTCGCGCGCGGCAGCGACCGCGTCGTCGACCTGGGAGAGCGCCCAGGGGAAATTGCCGATGACATGCTGTAAATCCGCGGGCGAGATGTCTTCGATGGCGCCGTCCGCATGCCGCGGATTCGCGAAGGTGCCGCCGATGAGATCCATCGCAACGCGGCATAGCACGGACCCTCGCGGTCATCGCTACCGCTCGTGAAGTCCAGTCGATGCTGATCGATCGCGAGTCGACCCTGCGCGGGTACGTCATCGCTCGATCCCCCGAGTACCTCGAGCTCTACCAGGCCGCCAACTCGGCGCTGCCCGGCCGTTGGGAGGCGCTCCAGCGGCTCGTTTCCGACAACCCGAGCCAGATGAAGCGGGTGGCCGGGATGCGCCAGCTGGCGATTGAATGGGAGGCATACGCGCGGGCGGCCATCGCAGCCAATCCGCGGGATGCCGTCGCGCTGGTCGGCCAGGGACAGGGCAGGCGGCTGATGCAAGAGCTGCGCAACCAGCTCGAATCCTTCGTCCGCGTCGAGGAAGGGCTGCGGGACGAGCGCGCGCGCAAGGAGCAAAGGGGCGCGCTGCGCGCCGTCTCGCTGAGCTCGGCGCTGCTCGTCGCGGTTGCCGTGCTCATGGCCTTCTCCGCTCGCAGGCAGATCCGCGAAGTGGCCGGCCGGTTCGGGGCGGCGCTGCGCTCGGCGCAGGAGATGGAGAAGCTGCGCGAAGAGTTCATCACCATCGCGGCGCACGAGCTGCGCACGCCGCTCACCGCGCTCCTCCTCCAGCTGCAGCGCCTGCGCCGCGACCTCGACCGGGGGACGGCGGTGGATTCCTCGGCCCTCATCGACACGCCGCTGCGCCAGGCGCGCAGGCTCTCCTCTCTCATCGAGTCGCTCCTCGACGCGCAGGCGGTGGCCTCTGGCGGTCAGGTGGAGCTGCGCCTTTCCCGCACCGACCTCGCCACCATCGCCCAGGCTTCGCTGGCCCGCGTGCGCGACGGCCTGGTGCGCCTCGGGTGCGAGGTCGAGCTGCGGCTCGACGCCGGCGTCGACGGCGATTGGGACGCCAAGCGGATGGAGCACGTCGTCGCCACGCTCATCGCCAACGCCTGCAAGTACGGCGAGGGAAAGCCGGTCCAGGTGAGCGCGCGCCGCGAGGGCGAGATGCGGGTCCTCAGCGTGAGCGACGAGGGAATCGGCATCCCCGAGGATCTCCAGGAACGGATCTTCGGCCGCTTCGGTCGAGCCGCGCCGTCGCGCTCCTACGGCGGATTCGGGCTCAGCCTCTTCGTCGCCCGCCGCCTCGCCGAGGCCCACGGAGGCACCCTCACGGTGGTGAGCGAACATCGGAAGGGGGCGACGTTCACCCTTCGCCTCCCGCGCGTCGCCGCGCCTTCGGAGCCCATCGCACTCCGAGCGGGGTAGAGGTTCCCTAGTCGAACGGGATCGTGTGCAGCCGGTCTCCCGCCTTCGCCCCCAGGGCGCGGGCAGCGGTCTCCGGCAAGCGCAGCTCCGCGTCGCGGAAGTTGCACAGGCAGCGGACGGCGCGGAACCGGTTGCGGCCCTGCGGTCGCTCGACGGCGACCAGGCGATCCTCGACCTCGCCGGCGCGGGCCTCGGCGGTCGCCACCAGCGGTTCCCCGGCGAGGCGGCCCCGGCGGTAGCGACGCACCGGCTCGATGTCGCGGGTCGGGGCCGAGTAGTGCGGCCCTCCGTCGAAGGGATCGATGCGCTCGTCGTAGCGGAAGCCGATGCGGGTGAGCATCTGCTTCGCCCCCGAGGTCTCCGGCCCCACCTCGCCGATGGCGTCCTGGATCTTCTGCGTGAAGATGGTGGTGTAGATCTCCCCGGGCGGGAACAGCTGCTGGATGAATTCCTTGTTCTCGCGGGAGAGCCGATCGGCCTGTTGGTACGAGAGACCGGTGAACTTGCGCCCCAAGGCCTCCCAGAGCGGGCTGCGCCGGTCCTCGTCGAGGCGCGGAAGAAGCTCGACCAGGATCCGCTCCCGGAAGCGCGAGGGGTGCATGGCGACGAAGAGGAACCGGGCGTAGCTCAGCTGCTTGCCGGGCTTGTCCTTCTGCCGGTAGGCGGGATCGACGATGAGGCCGCCGATCTCCGTCGGCCCGTCGAAGTTGTAGCCGATGGACAGCACCCGGTGTTTGAAGTGCCGGTCGACGCTCTGGCTGTAGTGCTCCTTCTCGTAGACGTCGAAGAAGATGTGGGGAGCGTCGCGGGTCCCGTGCTGGGCGATGATGATCGAGCACCCGACCACCCTCTCCTTGGCGATGTCCTCGAGGACGAAGACGTACTCGCGCTCGAACGGGTTGCGCACCCGTCCGTCGAAGGAACGGATCGAGCGATCGATGGTCTGCGACAGCTCGCGCTCGTCGTCGGGCAGGTTGACGGTATCGAGCTCGCGGGCGAGCTTTTGCAGCCCCGGCAGATCGCTCTTCTGCACGTCGCGCAAGACGTACGACGGCACTAGGTCGCCCTTCCGCACAGCTCGAGCACGATGCGCTGGTAGGCGTCGATCGCCTTCTCGAGCTGCGCGATTTCGATCCGCTCGTTGGGAGTGTGGGCGTTGCCGGTGGAGACGCCGGGGCCGAAGACGGCTGCCTCGCAGCCCTTGCGCGCGAAGACGCCCGCCTCGGTGCTGGTCGGCTTGGCGCGCGGCGAAGGGTCGAGCCCCATCTCGCGCAGCGCGCTTCCGGCGCCGCGAAGCAGCTCGGCATCGCCGGCGAGCGACATGCCGCGCGCGTTGCGCGTCGCCTCGATGCGCAGGGAAAGCTCTCCCTGACCGAGCTCGCGCACCCACATCCGCGCGCGCTCCTCGAAGCGGGCGAGCAGGGCGTCGGGATCGTGCTCGGGAAGAAGCCTGCCGTCGAAGGTGGCGTGGATCGCGCCGCGCGCGTAGATGGCTTCGGTCCCCGCCTCCGAGGCCTCGCTCTCGAGGACGTTCAGGCCTCCCACTGCGCCGGGCGGATCGAAGCGCGCGTCGGCTCGGGGCTCCGCCTCTCCCAGCAGCGTCAGCCACAGATCCTCGAGTGCCCCCGCGGTGACGAGGGCGCGCCACAGGTTCGGCCGCGGCGGACCGGGCGGCAAGAAGCGCGCGGCGTCCGGACGCGGCTCTCCATTCTCCCGCGGTGCCGGGACCTCGATCTGGCAGCGCGCAGGGACCACGTTGGGCGAGCTTCCGCCTTTTGCAGAGGCGATCGCGGCGCCGCTCGCCCGCGCCCAGGCGATGGCGCGGCGGATGGCGTTCACGCCCAGGTGCGGCGTCGAGCTATGGGCCGCCTTGCCGGCGAAGGTGAGCTCTTCGATCCCGGGTCCCGCGGTGGAAACCAGCCGGGCGCGGTCGTCGGCGACGGTGCAGCGCACGACCACGTATCCTTTGTGCGCGCTGATGAGCTCGAGCTTGCTCGGCTCGCCGCAGAGGACCTGCCGCGGGCGGATCTCCTCGAACAGCTCGCTTCCGGCGAAGTGGCGGGCGCCTTTCAGGCCCACTTCCTCGCCGAAGGTCCCGAGAAGCCAGAAGGGGCGGCGCAGCCGGGTCTCGCGGAGCCGCCGTGCCGCTTCGATCTTGCAAAGCGCATCGAGCTTCACGTCGGCGCAGCCGAGCCCGTAGAGAGTTCCGCCTTCCTCGGTCAGCGCCCAGGGATCGCCCGCCGTCCTGGTCCAGGCTTCCGGGGGGCCGGAAGGGACCGTGTCGAGATGAGTGACGAGGAGGAGGCCTCCCGGTACTTCCGTCCGGGAAGGATCGGCAGCGCCGCTTCCCGTTCCGCCGGGACCAGCGAGCGCATTGACGTGCTCGACCGATCCCTCCCGCACCACCTGACGGCGCAGGGCCAGCCCGGCCGCTTCGTACAGGGGAGCGAGCGCGTCCACGGCGGCCCGCGTCCCGTGAGCCGACACGGTGTCCGCCCGCACCAGCGCGCGCGCGGCATCGAGAAAGCCAGGGGGAAGCATGCGAGCGCGCTTCGTGGCATGGCGCGCGCGGCGGGTCAACCGGAGAACGGCGGTCTACGCCTTGTCGTGCGGTCGTTCAGGCCGGAGGTTACGATGCCCGCCAACCGAGAAGAGGAGAGGACCATGAAAGACCGCACCGCGACGCCGTTCCTCAGCGACATCCAGGAGATCCGGCGGCGCGCCCGGGAGCACGTGGAAAAGGGCGCGGTGACCTCTGCCTACAAGGGCGACGTTGAGACGGCGATCAAGCTCCTCAACGAGGCGCTGGCGACGGAGATCGTCTGCACCCTGCGGTACCGGCGGCACCACTACATGGCCGCCGGAATCCACTACCAGGCCATCGCCGACGAGTTCATGCAGCACGCGGTCGAGGAGCAGCAGCACGCCGACTGGATCGCGGAGCGGATCCGCCAGCTGGGCGGCGCGCCGGATTTCAATCCCGAAGGCCTGCTCACCCGCAGCCACGCCCAGTACGCCGAGGGGAATTCACTGGTCGACATGATCAAGGAGGACCTCATCGCCGAGCGCATCGCCATCGAGTCGTACCTCGACATGATTCGCTACTTCGGCGACAACGATCCGACCTCTCGCCGGCTCGTCGAGAAGGTCCTCGAGCAGGAGGAGGAGCACGCCGACGACATGGCGACCCTCCTCGAGAGGTTCGATAAGGAGCCCGGCGAAGGAACCAAGCAGCGTATGCGCTGAGCCTCGGCCGCAGCTCCGATGCGCGCCGTCGTGCAGCGGGTCAGCGAGGCGAGCGTCGCGGTGGATGGGAAGGTCGTCGGGCAGATCGGCCCCGGCCTCTGCGTCCTCCTCGGCGTGGCGCAGGGCGACGCGGTGGCAGACGCCGAGTGGATGGCCAGCAAGGTCTGCGAGCTGCGCATCTTCGAGGACGAGGCGGGCAAGATGAACCGGTCCGTCCTCGACACGAAGGGCGCGCTGCTCGCGATTTCCCAATTCACCTTGCTCGGCGACGCGCAGAAGGGGCGGCGGCCTTCGTTCATCGCCGCCGCCCGCCCCGAGGAGGCGCAACCGCTCTACGCGAAGTTCAGCGCCCTCTGCCGCGAGCGCGGCATGCGGGTGGAGGAAGGCGTCTTCCGCGCTACCATGCAGGTGCGGATCGTCAACGAGGGCCCGGTGACGCTGATCCTCGACAGCCACCTCGCTTCCCGCGCGGTCCCATAGGACGGTGCGACATGAAGGCGCTTCCTCTTTTGGTCCTGGCGGTCGCCTGCGGCCCCTTCTCGCGACACATCAGCCACTACGACTACGGTGACGTGAGCGGCGACGAGTTGATGACGCCCGAGTTCGACCTTTCCGTTCCGAAGGGCTTGTGCGCGTCCCACGATGCGAAGCGCCCTCGTGACAAGATCGTCGTCCACGAGGGACGCTGCGACGGCCCTCCCTTGTTCGAAATCGTCGTGACGGACCCGCACACCCGGCCGTTTCTGCCCGGCACCCTCTTCATGAGCGTCAGCGAGACGAGGCGGAACCTGCGCGGGGTCCCCGCGACCGATCTCGTGGCGCGGAACACGGCGACCGACCTGGTTTCGAGAGATCTGAGATTCTTCAATACGGACGATCTCATGGTGTTGAATGATCCCTCCGAGAGATACCGGGTGATCCATTTCTTCTACGAGAACCTGGACCCGGAGCGGCGCAAGCGAGCGGACGAGGTGATCGACGAGGTCGCTCCCCGCCGCAGTCCTTTCGAACGCATGCCTCCCCGCTAGACATGTGGTCGTGCGACCGCGCAGGCTCCCGGGACGCATTAGAGCGACTTGACGAATTGTTATCGAAATCCATCGACCGCTACGTCAATGTCAACGACTTTTCGTTCACGTCGCCGTCGCCGTCGCCGTCTACGTCGCCGACCACGTCAACGTCAACGCCCACGTAGGTCGGCGAGCATTCTGGTATAGCTGCCTCGCCATGCCCGACTGCATCTTCTGCAAGATTGTCGAAGGCAAGATCCCGGTGAAGAAGCTCGCCGAGACCGACCGCGCGCTCGCCTTCCCCGACATCGATCCGCAGGCTCCCGAGCACTTCCTCGTCATCCCCAAACAGCACCTCGTCGCCATGACCGAGGTGACCGACTGGTCGCTCGTCGGGCACCTCCACGAGGTCGCGGTCGGCGTCGCCAGGGAGCGCATGCCCAATGGCTTCCGGACCCTGATCAACACCGGTCCCGACGGCGTGCAGACGGTCTTCCACGTCCACCTGCACTGCCTGGGCGGCCGGCCGATGCGGTGGCCGCCTGGCTGACACCCCGGGGCCGCCAAGGGCTTCCGCACTCGCGGTAAAGTTGACGGTTCGCGAGCCTTGACGTTACGACGCTGACCGAAGATGCCCTCCGACACCGCGGCCGGGCCGCCAGAACAAGCCACGTCCGCCGAAGGGCAAAAGGGCCGGCCCGAGATCCGGGAGGAGTGGCTCGATTCCGACGCCGTGAAGGTGGTGCGAAGGCTCAAGAAGGCCGACTTCACCGCCTATCTCGTCGGCGGGTGCGTTCGCGACCTGCTCCTCGGAATGCACCCCAAGGACTTCGACGTCGCCACCTCCGCGCACCCGAACCAGGTCAAGGCGACCTTCCGCAACTCGCGGCTCATCGGCCGCCGCTTCCGCCTCGCCCACGTCTATTACAAGGGCGGGAAGGTCATCGAGGTCTCCACCTTCCGCGCCAACCCGCTCGACGAGCTGACCGATCTCCCCCAGGACCTCCTCATCCGCCACGACAACGTCTTCGGCGACGAGGAGGAGGACGCCCGCCGGCGCGATTTCACCATCAACGGCCTCTTCTACGAAGTGGACGAGGGCCGGGTGGTCGATCACGTCGGCGGCAAGGCCGACCTGCGCGCGCGGCTCGTCCGCACCATCGGCGATCCCGACGTCCGCATGCGCGAGGATCCGGTGCGCATCCTCCGCGCCATCCGCTTCGCGGCCAAGTGCGGGCTCTCCGTCGAGGCCCGCACCTATGCCGCGATGAAGACCCACGTGGCGGAGATTCCCCGCTGCGCGCCACCCCGCGTGCTCGAGGAGGTGCTGAAGCTCCTGCGCTCGGGCGCTTCACGCCGCTCGTTCGAGCTCCTCAGGGACGTCGGCGCCCTGCGCGTCCTCTTGCCGCCGGTCGCCGAGCATCTCGAGCGCAGCGGGCCGGAAGCCGCCGAGCGCCATCTGCGCGCCCTCGATGCGCTCGACGCCCACGTCCGCGTCGGCGAGATCCCCTCCGATGCGGTGCTCCTCGCCGCTCTCCTCGCGCCCCTGCCCCGGAGCGGCGCCCCGCGAGGGCCGATTCCCAAGGCGCAACGTCCGAAGGAGGAGCCGGAGCCCGCCGAGGCGCCCGAAGGCGAGGCTCCGCCGCCCGACGACGAGCTCGATCGCGATCTCGAGGAGATGCAGCAGGCGATCGACGAGCCGGAGCCCGAGCCGCCCCCTGCCACCGCCGCCGAGGTCGCCGCGGATCCGGCCCATGCTCCGCTGCTCGAGGGCGCGCTGCGCGCCGAGGAGCCCCACGACGAGCGGCTCGCGAGCGACGGCATCCCCGACTTCTCCGTCGGTGGAGCGGGCGCCACTCCCTGGTCCTTGCCCCAGGGCATCGTCGCGCCCGAGGTCGTGCTGGCGGAGATGGTGCGGACGGCGCGGCTCCCGAGGCGGATCGCGGAGCGGGCCCGGCTCATCCTCGCCGCCCAGCCCCTCCTCTCCGGAGAGCGCAAGAAGCGCCGCTTCTCCCCCCAGGCGTTCGCGAGGCAGAGCATCTTCCCGGAGGCCCTCGCCATCTTCGAGCTGTCGGTGGCGGCGACGGGGAAGGGCGCGGAGCAGCTCTCCCGGTGGCAGGCAGTGTTCTCCTCGCAGGACTTCTCCTCGTTCGTCGAGGAGAGCGAGAAGAAGCCCGCCAGCCCCCGCCGCGGAGGCAGCGGGGGGGACGGGGCGAACAAACGCAGGCGCCGCGGCGGACGCCGGCGCAAGCCACAGAGCGCGTGAAGGCTATTGCTGCGGGGCGGGAGCGGCTCCGCCCGG
The DNA here is from genome assembly GCA_005879805.1 of Deltaproteobacteria bacterium. Classification (GTDB taxonomy): domain Bacteria; phylum Myxococcota; class Myxococcia; order Myxococcales; family 40CM-4-68-19; genus VBKO01. Next base: position 17,924 of record VBKL01000093.1, read on the forward strand.
CGCGGGCGGCGTGGCTCCGGGAGCCGGAGGAGTTCCCTCGGGGGCAGCGCCGGGAGCCGTTTCCCCGGCAGGCGCCTGGCTCGCGATCTTCTCCGTCATCATCCCGATCGTCCACCCGGCCGAGCTGTCGCGGATGAGGTCGAGGCCCTTGATGGCGCGCTCGTACTTCGCCTTGTCGTCGGCGTCGAAGAAGATGACCGGCGGACCCTGTGTCGCTTCCTTGGCCTTCGCGGCGCGGTAGTAGACCTTGAGGCGCTCGGCGGCGTTGTCGTCGGTCAGGGCCTCGTTGTTGACGTGGAAGAGGCCCGCTTCGTCCACCTTGAAGATGAACTGGGTGAGGTCGGGAGGCGGCGGCTGGGCCAGCTCTTCGGGCGTCGGCTCCTCTGGCACCCGGACCGCCAGCTCCTTCTCCATGAGCGGCGTCAGCACCATGAAGATGATGAGCAGCACGAGGACGATGTCCACGAGCGGGGTGATGTTGATGTCCGAGCGCGGGCCCTTCTTCGCGCCGACGTCCATGCTCATCGGTTCTGCTCTCCTTACTTGTTCTTGATCTCTTCCGCGGCGAGCTGGACGCCCTTCAGCTTCGCTTTCGAAGCCCGGTCCAGCACCGGCCGCACGTGGGAATACTCCGTCTGCGCGTCCGCCTTGATCATGACGCGCTTGCCGGCGGCGACCGCTTCGCGCATCGCGGTGGTGAGCTGCTCGGGCGTGGCAGGCGTCTTGTCGCTCTCGACGTAGGCCCCGCCGTCCTTGGTCACGCTGATGAAGAGCGGGTCCGGACCGGGCGCCTTGTTCTGCACCGCGTGCCGCGCCTTCGGCAGATCGACGCTCTTGCCGCGCTGGAGCATGGGGGTGATGACCATGAAGAAGTCCACCAGCTCGTTGGAGGCGTCGGCGATGTCGACGGTCATCTCCTCGACCCGGTTGGTGAGGTAGTTGAACATCATCAGCGCCGGGATGGCGACGAGCAGGCCGAAGGCGGTGGTCACCAGCGCTTCCGAGATGCCCGCCGACACCGAGGCGAGGCCGCCCGAGCCCGACGAGGCCATGAGCTGGAAGGCGGTGATGATGCCGAGCACCGTTCCGAGCAGCCCGACGAAAGGGGCAGACGAGGCGACGGTCGCAAGCCCGGAAAGGCCACGGCGGAGGTCGGCTGTCACCCGCAAGGTGGCGCGGTCGATGGAGCGGTTGATGGCCTCGACCAGGTCGAATTCACCGACGTCGTGCGGTCCCTGGTGGCGGAGCGCCTCGCGCCCCTTGTTGTACTCGGCGATGCCGCTGCCGAGGACGCGAGGGATGTGTCCGTACTTCATGGTGGCGGCGAGGCTGGCCGCCTCGAGCATCTGATGCCCCGGCAGCATGTCGCGGAGCTTCTCCGCGTACTTGCGGCTCTGTTCCTTGGCGCGGGCGAAGGAGAAGAGCCGCTCCGCCATCACGCTCAACGAATAGACGGACATGATCGCAAGCACGATCACGACCAGACGGGCGGGGATGCCCATCGTCCTCCACATCCCGAGTAGACTGAAATCCATGATGGAAACGTCCTCCTCGCCTGCTGCGCTCTGGCGCGCGCGGGCTTAATTCAATTTGAATACGAAGGGCTGGATGATTTTCACCGCGATGGGCTTGCTACCCTGCATCGAGGGCTCGAAGGGGCAGCTCTCGAGCCATTGCTTGACCGCTCCGAAGAGGATGGGCGGCGCAGTCTGGTTCTTGAGCGCCACCTCGCCGACGTGCCCGTCGCTGTGCACGACGTACTCCACGAGTACCATCCCGCTGATGCCCATCTGACGCGCCTGCTCTGGAGTCGGTGGCTTGGGGCGCTGCCCGCCCGGCGAGCACTCGCCTTTGGCGATCGGTCTCGTCATGCCCGCGCCGAGGATCATCGGCGGTCCTTCCGTTCCGACCTGTCCGCCGATCTGCCCGCCCACGACGCCGCCGACCACTCCGCCGACCACGCCTCCTTCGACCCCGCCCTCGACGCCTTCGTCCTCGGTGTCGTTCTCGGTCTCGGGAACGTCCTCGGGCGGTTTCTCTTCCACCTTGGGCACTTCCTTCGGCTGCAGCATCGTCCGCGGCGGCACCTTGGGGGTCACGGGCTTGGGCGTGGTCCGCTGGGTCTTCGGCTTGTGACCCGCCGGAGGAGGAGGCGGCGGCGGAGGCGGCGGAGCGGTGCGGAAGGTGACCGCGACCGGCTCCTCCTTCACCGGAGTGTGTGCCTTCACGTAGGTGGCGATGGCGGCCAGTCCGATGACCGTGCCGTGGAGGAGGACCGACACCACCATCGAGTTGGCGGTGCGCCGGCCTCGTTTGGGTCCGGCGCTCGTGATCTCGTCGAACATTCGCCTAGAGTCCCGTCCCTGTCTTGCGGCTCCCGACGCGCAGGGGGGCGCGACATCCAAGTGCGCTCCAGATGCGCGTCGGTCCGAGCGAAAAGGCGGCGGAGCCTACACACCGCCGCTTTCTCTGTCAACGCGAGTCGACGGCGTTGGATCCATCGCCGCAGCCACTTCCGAGCAGGCGCTCCCGGAGAGCCGGAGCGCCCCCGCGAGGCGGAAGCGCCCTGGTGCTCGCCAGGCGGATTCGCAAGAGCGGAAGGGGGGCGCTTGACTCCTTTTCTTCCATTGACCTATAAGCCCGGCCCTGACGTGTCTTTCGTCACGTGTGCGTTTTTCGTCCAGGGGTGCGCGGTCGATGCGGGGACACCGTCGATCTGGAATCGCAGATGTGCTCTTGGCAGCGGAGTCCGCGCCGGACGCGGCAGGGCTTCGGGGGGAACCTTCTCGGGAGGAAGCATGCGGTTTCGTAGCAACATGAATGTCGTGGCCGCCGGCGCGGCGAGCTTCCTGCTCGCATTGCCGGCCCTGGCGCAGACGACGGGAACGTTGTCGGGCCAGGTTGTCGATGCATCCTCGCAGGCGCCCGTAGGCGACGCAGTCGTCATCGCCCAGAGCCCTGCTCTCCAAGGTGAGCAGACTGCTGTCACCGATACCACCGGCTCATTCGAGATCACCCTGCTGCCGTCGGGCACCTATACTCTCACGGTCCAGCGCGAAGGCTTCCAGCCCTTCACGCAGCAGGGCCTCCAGCTCCGCCTCGACCGCACCATCAAGGTCAGGCTGCCGCTGGTTCCCGAAGCCTTGAAGGAGCAGGCGATCGAGATCGTGGCGCAGCGGCCGAGCATCGCCGTCACCACCACGCAGCAGGGCGGCTCCGTCTCCAAGGAGCAGATGAACCTGATTCCCTACGGCCGCAACGCGCGCACCTTCGACGCGGTCGCGACCTCCATTCCCGGCGTCCAGCCCGACGCCAACGGTGGAATCGCGATCAACGGCTCGGGCGGCCCCGCGCAGAACTACATCATCGACGGCGTCAACGTGTCCGACCCGGCCTTCGGCACCCTGGGCACCACGCTCATCCAGGACTTCGTCCAGGAAGTCGACATCAAGACCGGCGGCTACCAGGCCGAGTACGGCCGCGCCACGGGCGGCATCATCAACGTCGTCACCAAGTCGGGCAGCAACGAGTTCCACGGCTCGGTGTTCGTGAACTGGTCTCCCTTCGAGGCCACCCGCAAGCAGATCGGCGCCCTCGGACAGGCCGTCTCCAGCCAGATCAAGCAGAACTACAACCTCGACTTCGGCGCCGAGCTCGGTGGTCCGATCATCAAGGACAAGCTGTGGTTCTTCGCCGGCATCGCGCCGCAGTTCGTCTCGCGGAACATCGACCGCGTCATCAGCACCCAGACCGCGAACCCGGCGGGACAGGCGGTTCTCGACTCGGCAGGCAATCCTGCCCTCACCGAAATCGCGCGCAAGACGTACACGTCGACGCAGACCTCGTACAACCTGAGCGGCAAGCTGACCTACCTGCTCAACGAGAACCACAGCGTCGCGCTGGCCGCCTACGGCAACCCGACCAACAACACCGGCGACTACGTCGATTCGCGCGGCTTCTTCGTCTCGCCGGCGGTCGGCAACGAAGGCGCGTTCCTCTACAACCATGAGCTCGGGTCCATCGACAGCTCGCTGCGTTACTCGGGCAAGCTGTTCAACAAGACGATGCTCGTGGAGGCCACTGCGGCGTATCACCGGCAGCGCGACAATGACGTGCCGGTCGCGCTCGATGGCGTCAGCGCGTCGGCGGTTGCCGACACGCCGAGCGTGAGCATCCGCGGCATTACCAACATCCTCAACCCCCTCATCGCCAACGACCCGCTCACGCCCGACTACCAGAAGAGCTCGGCGGTGGTGGCGGCGTGCGCCATCCAGCCCAACGGCTTCAACCCGTGCCCGGTGACCAACTACTTCATCGGCGGCAACGGCTTCCTCGGCACCCGTACCCTGGACCGCATCGGCGGCGTCCTCAAGCTCTCGAACTTCGTCGAGTTGGCCGGACACCACCAGTTCAAGTACGGCGTCGACGCCTCCCGCGACACCTTCAACCAGACCAAGACCTACTCGGGCGGCGCCGCGCTGCGCCTCTTGACCAGCGGCACGATCCAGTACTTCCGCGCCTATGGTCACTCCGATCCGAGCCGTCCCGGCCAGGCCGCGGTGGATCCGGCCGATCCGAACCGGTTCCAGGACGCGGTCGTCTCCAACATCACGCACAACACCTCGGTCGCGTTCTTCGTGCAGGACACCTGGAACGTGCTCGATCGCGTGGTCCTCGACATCGGCGTCCGCGGCGAGAAGCAGTTGATGTACGCGGACTCGAAGACCCTCGACGCGAACGGCAACCCCGTGCAGGGCGCCGGGATCAACCTGACCAACATCATGCCGCGCATCGGCCTCATCTACGACTTCACGGGCCGCGGCTTGTCCAAGGTCTACGGGTCGTACGGGCGCTTCTACGAGTACATCCCGCTCGATCTCGCCGACCGTTCGCTCAGCGCCGAGCAGCAGATCGACATGCGGAAGGACCCGAACAACTGCACCAACCCGGCTGACCTCCGCACCTGCGCGATCATCCCGAACGCCTTCGGCGCGGGCCGCACCTTCTCCTTCACGGGCGGCGCGGCATCGACCCCGGTCGATCCCAACCTGCAGGGCCAGTACACCGACGAGTACCTGGGCGGCGTCCAGTACCAGGTGTACCGCGACATCACCATCGGCGTGGACTACACGCACAAGCAGATCGGCCGCGTCATCGAGGACATGTCGACGAACGACGGCGCCACCTACTTCCTCTCGAACCCCGGCGAAGTCGGCAAGCTCGGCTACCAGGGAACGACCGGAACGGGCACCACCATCGTCGAGCCGAAGCCGCGCCGCGTCTACGACGGCATCACGCTGTCGGCGAACAAGTCATTCGCCGACAACTGGCTGATGACCGCGAGCTACACCTACTCGTCCTTCCGCGGCAACTATCCCGGCCTCTTCAGCATCCGCGGCACCGGCTCCCCGCAGCTCGATCCGAACATCCTCTCGGAGTACGACCTCCTCTCGCTGCTTCCCAACAAGGACGGTCCGTTGCCGGGCGACGTTCCCAACTCCTTCAAGCTGGACGCCGGATACGTGTACGAGCTCAGCCCGCGCATGACCTTCAACCTCGGCGGCAACGTTCGCGCCGACCAGGGCCAGCCCATCAACTACCTCGGCGCGCACCCGCTCTACGGCTCGGGCGAGGCGTACATCCTCCCGCGCGGCAGCGCCGGGCGGACGCCGTGGACATGGCAGCTCAACGTGCGCGGCGGAACGAATTACAAGCTGTCGAAGGATTACGCGCTCGGATTCACCCTCGACCTCTTCAACGTCACCAACAACCGCGAGGTGACCGCGGTCGATCAAAACTACACCTTCGACAGCGTCTCGCCGATCGTGAACGGCAAGGTTGCCGATCTGCCCTCGCTCCGGAACATCGCCGGGCAGAACGTCACGGCCAACACCAACTTCAAGAACGCCATCGCGTATCAGGCACCGTTCTCCGCCCGGATCGGCGCCAAGCTGTCCTTCTGAGATGAGGCAGACTTGAAGGGGAGGCGGCTCGCAGGCGGTGCCCCCGAGACACGCCGGCGGGTCCCTCCCCTTCATTCCCATCTTGCCATCGCCTCCGGGTTGCGCGACATCTGCGCCATGACGGGGAAACCACCGGCGACGATGGAATCGTTCGACAGTTTCCGCGAGCGGTCCTTGAAGGCGGGCGCCGACGAAGTCGTGGAACGCCGGTACGCTCCGGGCCAGATCGTGGACACGCACACGCACGAATTCGACGCGCAGGCGGTGGTGACCGAGGGCGAGATGTGGCTCACCTTCGGAACCCACACGCAGCACCTCGGCGTAGGTGACACCTTCCACGTCCCGTTGGGCACCCCGCATTCCGAGAAGTACGGCCCGCAGGGGGCGACCTACTGGGTCGCTCGCCGCAACGCGCGCTGACGGTGAGGTGACCGGCCTCTGAGGGGCTTCGAGACCATCCTCGTTCTCATCTGCGCCTCCACCGGCCTTGCCGTGCTGGGGAGGCGGGTCTCGATCCCTGTCCCCATCATGCTGGTGTTCGGCGGTCTGGTGGCCGCCTTGATCCCCGGCGTGCAGGTGGTGGAGATCGATCCCGCCCTCGCCTTCACCATCTTCGTCCCCCCGCTGCTCTTCCGGTCGGCGATCACCACCTCGCTGCGCGGGCTGCGCGCCAATCTGCGCAGCGTCACGCTCCTCGCAGTCGGGCTGGTGATCGCGACCGCGTTGGCGGTCGCCGCGGCGGCGCACCACTTCTTCCACCTCGGTTGGGCGCCGGCATTCGTGCTGGGCGCGATCCTCGCGCCGCCGGACGCGGTGATCGGCATCTCGCTCGCCCGAGCGCTGCGCTTGTCGCGAAGGTCCATCACCATCATCGAGGGAGAGACGCTGCTGAACGACACCACCGCCTTCATCCTCTACCGCCAGGCGGTGGCCGCGACCGTGACGGGTTCGTTCTCGCTTGCGCGCGCCGTTCCGCAATTCGTGATCGTCGGCGCAGGCGGCGCCGTGGTCGGGTACCTGGTCTACCGTGTCGTCCGCTGGACTCGGCAACACCTGCGCGATCCGGTCCTCGAGAACGTCGTCTTCCTCCTCACCCCCTTCGTCGCCTATCTCCCCGCCGAGGCGCTGCACTGCTCGGGCGTGCTCTCGGTCGTGGTGGCGGGCATCCTCTTGCGAAGATCGTCGCCGCTCCTCGTCTCCGCTCGCACCCGCATCCAGGCGAACCTCTCGTACGACCTGGTCGAGTTCATCCTCGACAGCCTGGTCTTCGTCATCATCGGCACGCAGGTCGGTCACATCTTCCGCGATCCCGCGGGACCATCGTCGTCGGCGCTGTTGCGCATGACCCTGGTCATGACCGCCGTTCTCGTCGTCGTCCGTTTCGTGTGGATCTACCCCGGCGCGTATCTGCCCCATTTCCTGAGCAAGCGCGTCCGGTCCACCGAGCAGCGTCCGCCACTCGCAGCGCTCACGCTGCTCGCCTGGATGGGCATGCGAGGGGGCGATTCGCTGGTGACCGCCCTGGCGGTACCCGAGACGGTCGCATCGGGAGCGCCGTTCCCCGGACGCGACCTGATCCTCGCGATCACCTTCACCGTGATCCTTTCCACATTGATCCTGCAGGGGCTGACGCTGGGACCGCTCGTCCGTTTTTTCAAAGTGCCACAGGATCGGTCCCACGAGTCGGAAGAGAACCTCGCCCGCCGCGAGATGCTGGCGGCGGGCGACGCGCGGCTCCTCGCGCTGGAACGGGAAGGAATACCGAAGCAGGTGGTGGATCGCGTGCGGAGGCGCTATGTGGCCCGCAGCACCTTCGAGCTGACGCTGGCGCAGGGTGGCGACGGCGCCGGCCACCGCGAATCGCTCCAGGACAAGCACGCCGAAGAGGAATTGCTACGGGCTCGCCGCAGGGCCGTGGTGCGGCTGCGCGACGAGCAGGTCATCGACGACGAGGTCCTGCGGCACCTCGAGGAGGAGCTCGATCTCGAGGAGATGCGGCTCGCGCTCACGCTGGCCGACAACGCCAGGACCACGAGGGAAGGGTAACTGATCAATTGCTGTCAGGCTAGGATGGCTCATGTCCGAAGAAATCAAGCTCGATCGGCGAACTTTTCTCGGCACCGCGGCGACGGCGCGCCTGGGCCTCGCCAAAGGCGAACCCCGATACGACACTCTCCTCGACGCGGACGGTCAGTCGGCATGAAGAAAACAGGACGCATTCTGCTCATCGCGACGATTGCGACCGCAATCGGCGCGTCGGTCGAGGCCGCGGTCCGGAGCGAGAGGATGGCACGAGCGATGACCTCCCAGGCGGCTTCATCACGGGCTCCTACCGAGCTGTCTTCCCTCGGTGAAGCAACCCAATGGCTCAATTCGGAGCCTCTCACCGCGGCAGGCTTGCGCGGACACGTCGTGCTCGTCGACGTGTGGACCTTCACCTGCATCAATTGGCTTCGCACCATGCCTCATGTCCGGGCGTGGGCCGACAAGTACAAGAACAACGGGTTGGTGGTGATCGGCGTCCACGCACCCGAGTTCTCGTTCGAGCGCAACCTCGACAACGTCCGTCGTTCCGCGAAGGAATTGAAGGTCGAGTATCCGATCGTCATCGACAACGACAATGTCATCTGGCGCGCCTTCGACAACCATTACTGGCCGGCGCTCTACCTCATCGATGCGCAAGGACGGATCCGGCACCAGCAGATGGGCGAGGGTGGCTACGACCAGGCGGAGACGATCATCCAGCAGCTCCTGCGCGAGGCCGGGAGCGCCGACGTCCCCAAAGACCTGGTTTCGGTCGATGGCCGCGGGATCGAAGCGGCGGCCGATTGGGGCAACCTGCGCTCTCCGGAAAACTACCTGGGTTTCGAGCGGTCCGAGAACTTCGCCTCGACGGGCGGGGCAAAATTGGGGCGCCGGGTCTACGCCGCCCCCGAAAAGTTCAGGCTGAACCAGTGGGCCCTTTCCGGCGATTGGACGGTCGGGAAGGAAGCTGTCCGGCTGAACGAAGCCGGTGGGCGGATCTCGTACCGTTTCCACGCTCGCGATCTGCACCTCGTCATGGGTCCGGCGTCGCGAGGGAGCTCCATCCGATTTCGCGTCCGTATCGACGGACGGCCACCAGAAGCGGCCCACGGCGGCGATGTCGACGAGCAGGGGAACGGCGTCGCCCGCGAACAGCGTCTGTACCAGCTGATCCGGCAAGCGAAGCCCATCGCCGGCCGGACGTTCGAGATCGAGTTCCTCGATCCGGGTGTGGAGGGGTATTCGTTCACCTTCGGGTGAAGGCGACTGATCGTGGGTGGCCGAAGGTAGGGCCGCGGCGCCTTGCCGCGCCGCGTCATGACCCGGCCGTGACACACGCCCTGCATACTGCGAGTCCCAACTTTCCCCAGGACTCCAAATGATCTACGCGATCTTCGCCGCGCATTGGATCGCCAGCGTCTTCTTCCAGAGCTTCTTCCAGCATCGGTACGCGGCTCATCGCATGTACACGATGAGCCCGCGCACCGAGCGCACGCTCCACTTGCTCACCTACCTGGTGCAGGGGCCCTCGTACCTCTCGCCGCGCGGCTACGCCATCCTCCACCGGCAGCACCACGCCTTCTCGGACACCGATCGCGACCCGCACTCGCCGTGGAACTTCCGCAACGCGCTGCGGATGATGCTGCACACCAAGCATCGGTACGACGCATACGCCTACCGCCGCGAGGAGCCCGAGGCCCGGTTCCTCGGCGGCTATCCGGAATGGAAGCTGATCGACGAGACGCTCTCGCAATCGTGGGCGATGCGGATCGCCTGGGGCGCGCTCTACTCGGTGCCGTATTTCCTCTTCGCCACCCACGCCTGGCAGTGGGCGCTGCTGCCGGTGCAGTGGGTGCTGGGCCCGGTGCACGGCGCGATCGTCAACTGGGGTGGACACAAATACGGTTACCAGAGCTTCGATAACGGCGACCAGTCGCGCAACACGCTTCCCTTCGACGTCCTCACCATGGGCGAGCTCTTCCAGAACAATCACCACAAGTACGGCATGAGCCCGAACTTCGCCGCGCGCTGGTTCGAGATCGATCCCACCTGGCAGGTAATGAGGGTGCTGGCGAAGACCCGCGTCATCGAGATCTCGACTCCACAGAAGGCGGTCTATCCCGAGCCGGAGCGCGCCGCCGCCTGAGCGCGCCCCGAGCGGTACGCGGATCGGGTAGAGTGGGCCGCCATGAAGGACATGACCCGGAAAGAAGCCGAGGCCGAGGCCGTGAGGCGGTGGGGGATGGGCGGGAGCATCAAGTTCCGCCCCGCGAATCCGGGCAAGAATCGCGGTCGGCTGGCGCGCTACAGCTGCGTCGTCAGCAGCGGCGCGGGGTACTTTCCAGCCACCGAAGGGCAGGGCGATACCTGGAACGCGGCATTCGCGGACGCACGCCCGCGCTGACCTCCGTAGGGAGGAACCATGTACAGACTCCGGCGCATCGCCAGCTTGCCGAGCGCGCTGCTCGTCTCGGCGCTGTTCGCCTCGGAACTGCGGGCAGAAGTCGTTCGGGTGGAGGTCACCTCCCGGGTACCGGTGGCGAGCGGGCGGGCCTTCGGCAAGGCCGGCGCCTACGAACGCATCACCGGTCGCGTTTTCTTCAGCGTCGACGTATCGAATCCGCGGAACCGGGCCATCGTCGACCTCGACAAAGCCGCGAACCTGAAAGACGGGAAGGTTGCCTTCTCCTCGAACCTGGTCGTCGTCCAGCCGGTGGAAGCGAAGCTCGGCAACGGCTCGATGTTGCTCGAGGTGCCGAACCGCGGGAGCGCCCGCATCCTCGGATTGGTAGACGGCGGCGATCAGGATCCGAACAAAGACCTCGGCGATGCCTGGTTCCTGGAACACGGCTACACCGTGGCGGCGCTGGGATGGCAATGGGACGCGGTCGGGGAATCCGCGCTCCGCCTGGATGCGCCCGTCGCCAAGGATCACGGCAAGACCATCACCGGGCTCGTGCGCGGCGACGTGATGCCGTCGAAGGTGATGGACGATGTCCCGCTCGGGCACCTGATCCTCGGGAACCTCGGAGGTTCCGAATACGCAGTGGCTTCGCCATCCGATTCGCGGAACGTGCTGACCGTGCGCGATTCCGCCGCCTCCAAGCGGACCGTCATTCCCAGGTCGAAGTGGCGGTTCGCCCGGATGGTCGACGGCAAGCCGGTCCCGAGCGATCGCTACATCGTGCTCGACGGCGGCTTCCAGCCGGGAAAGCTGTACGAATACGTCTTCGTCGCCGCGGACCCCGTCGTCGCGGGACTGGGATTCGCCGCCGTGCGGGACTTCGCGGCCTATGCCAAGCACGATGCAAGAGCGCTGATGCCCGCTGCCCGGGTGTATGGCGAAGGCATTTCGCAAAACGGCCGCTTCCTTCGCCAGATGCTCTACGAAGGCTTCAACGCCGACGAGCAGGGCCGCATGGCCCTCGACGGTGTGCTCGCTCACGTCGCAGGCGCGGGGCGAGGCAGCTTCAATCACCGCTTCGCCCAGCCCTCGCGGGATTCGCAGCCGACGTCTTCGGTCTTCTTCCCGACCGACGTCTTTCCCTTCACGGATACGCCCTCGACCGATCCCGAGTCGGGCACCAAGGCCGGCCTTCTCGACCGCGCCCGGGCCGGCCACGTGGTCCCGAAGATCTTCCTCTCCCACACTTCGTACGAGTACTGGGGGCGGGCAGCGTCGCTGATCCACACGCTGCCAGATGGCAAATCGGATGCCGCGATTTCACCGGAAGTGAAGATCTATTTCTTTACCGGTCTGCAGCATTTCACGCGGGGCTTCCCACCGACCAAGGGGGAGGGGGCCCTCGCCTCCCAGAACGTGCAGTCGCCGCTGCCCGTGCGCTTCTTCTGGCGCGCCATGATCGAGAACATGGATCGGTGGGTCCGCGGGCAGGCGGAACCTCCGCAAAGCCGGTACCCCACGCTTTCCGAAGGAACGCTGGTTTCCAGAAGCGCGCTGCGGTTTCCCGCGATCAACGGCCTCCAACTTCCGCAAACGCCGGTGCAGGTCTGGCGCCTCGATTTCAGTCTGCAACCGCCGAAAGCAGGAAAGCCCTTTCCGGTGCTGGTTCCAAAGACCGATGCAGACGGGAACGACCTCGGCGGTATCCGCCCGCCCCAGGTCCAGGTTCCTCTCGCGACCTATGCAGGATGGAACCTGCGCGACCCGGAGATCGGCGCGCCCAGGGAGATGGTGGCCTTCCTCGGATCGTACCTCCCGTTGCCTCGCAGCCACGAAGAAGCCGAGGCGAAAGGCGATCCGCGCAAGACGATCCCGGAACGCTACCAGGGGCGCGAGGACTACCTCGCCCGATATGGAAAGGCCGTGGATGATCTGGCGGCGGAGCGCTACGTCCTTGCGGAAGACAAGGACGCGCTGGTGAAGATGGGAGCGCGAGAATGGGACTACGCGCTCTCGGGAGAGCAGGCCTCCAAATAGATCCGGCGCAAACGCGCGCACGAGGCCGACCGCACCGTATTCGCCCGCGGATCATCACAAGGTGTGGAGCTCTGGCTGGGGGTGTGACCGATGCTCATTCGTCACAATCAGATCCGGAAGATGCTCGCCGTGATCCGCAATCGAAAGGAACCGAAGGCCATGCCGCTCAGGAACATTGCAGCAGCAGTGGGACTGCTCATCGGCGTTTCCGGAGCGGCCCGTCCCGCCGACAACGCCCTTCGCGAAAAGCCCAGGCAGGCCAGCTTCCATGTGAGGAACGTCTTCAACGTCAAAGTGCCGAAGGGCGCGCAAGCGGTGCGGATCTGGTTCGCCGTGCCGCAAGAAGACGCCAGCTCCAGCATCCGCAATTTCGCCGTCACCAGCGACGCCGTGGTGCGCTACGACACCGATTCCTGGGGCAACCGGGTCGGGTACCTCGAGGTTCGCGCTCCAGCGCAGGAGCAGATCACCCTCCGCGAGGAATTCGACCTGACGCGCTCCGAGATCCAGACGCGGGTGGACCCCTCGAAGACGCGTGCGCTGACCGACCCGGAGCGAATCGCGCTGGCGCGCTATCTCGCGCCCTCGACGCACGTCGTGGTGAACGATCGGATCAAGGCGCTCTCGGCTTCCATCGTCGGAGGCGAAACGAACCCCATCCTGGCGGCGCGCAAGATCTATGACTGGACCTTCAAGAACATCGATTACTGGGTGAAGGACCCCGACCACCTCAAGGCCTCGCCCGTCGGCAGCACCGAGTATTGCATGATGTCGAAGACCGGCAATTGCACCGATTTCCATTCCCTCTTCGCTTCGCTGGCGATGGCCGCCGGTTTGCCGACCCGCCTCGTGTACGGCTCGCTCCTCAAGCCGAGCCTCAACGGGATCGAGGTCGACGCCAGCTATCATTGCTGGGTCCAGTTCTACGCCCCGCAGACCGGGTGGGTGCCGCTCGACGCCTCTCTTGCCAACATCTACGGCAAGGATTTTCCCCTCACCGACAAGAACAAGAAGCTCGTCGAGTTGACGACGGCCACCGGCTACAAGGGCCCCGACCCGAGCAAGGTGGACTACTACTTCGGCAACATCGACGAGCGACGGGTGGTGTGGTCGATCGGCCGCGATTTGATGATGCAGCCTCCGCAAGAGTCGGGGCCGGTCAACGCGCTCACCAAGGCGTACGTGGAAGTGGACGGCAAAACCTACGCGGACTGGACGCGCGAGTTCACCTACCGGGAGATCGTACGCTGACCGGGCGCTCCCCGACCGGATAGCTCCCGATGATCTTGAGGTGGCGGGCCGCGGCGCGAAGCTCTACCAGGGCCGCCTTGACCGCGTCGTCGCCCGGCCCGCCGAGCAGATCGACGAAGAACACGTACTCGAACGGATTCGCCGGCACGGGACGCGACTCCAGCCGGGTCAGGTTGATCTCGTGCTCTGCGAATCGCTTCAAGCAATCGAGCAGCGCTCCCGGGCGATGGTGGACGGCGAAAGCCAGGCTGGTCTTCTCGCCCGGCGGAGCGTCCACGCCGTCGCCGCGGCGGAAGGCGAGGAACCGCGTGATGTTGTTCTGCACGCTCTGGATGTTCTCGGCGAGCACGGCGAGGCCGTAGATCCCGGCGCAGCGCTTGGAAGCGATCGCCGCTTCGCCCGGAGCCTGCCGCCTCGCGACGATCTCGGCGGCACCCGCGGTGTCGTATTCGAGGACCGGGCGCACGCCATGGCGATCGAGGAAGTCGCGGCACTGCGCGAGCGCGACCGGATGCGAGCAGGCGGCCTTCACGTCCTCGAGGCGATCGCCGATGCGGCCGAGCAGGCAGTGCTCGATGGGGAAATACGACTCCGCCGTCGCGAACACGCCTCGCTCCAGCAACAGATCGTTGTTGACCCCGACCGGGCCGACGATGCTGTTCTCGACGGGGACGAAGCCGCCGTCAACCTCGCCCGACTCGACCGCGTCGAAGACCTGCTCGCTGAGCGGGAATCCCACCGGCTCGACGTCGCCGAACCGCGCCAGCAGCGCCGACTCGCTGTAGGCGCCCCGGATGCCCTGGAACGCGACTCTCACGCCCCCATCTCTGCAGAGCGGCCGCTTTTACTCAAGCCCTCCGCGAGCGGGCTCCTGGAGTTTCGAAGGCGGCGGCCGATTCGGGACTATTCGCGAGGCCGAGAACGCCCAGCTGCACCGCCGGAATCGACCCCGGGAGCGCTCCGCGAATCGAGACGTTGACCTGGTACTGGCCGGGCCATTCGGGGGTGAACGCGATCTCGAACACGCCTCTCCTCACCGCTTTCACGGGAAGCTCGCGGCTCCTGCCGTTCGCTGCGTGGCGCAGCGAGAAGGAGATGTCCTGCGGGCGGATGGGAATGCCCGACAGCGCTTCCCTCGCGCGGAACCGGAGCTCGACGCTCTCGTTGACCTTGAGCATCGTGTACGAGTCGAAGAGCGGCGCGAACGCCACCGTCTTGCCGCGCCGGGCCCGCAGGGATCCCGCGGCGGATTCGAAGTCACCCGTGGCGAGCGAAGACGCTGCAGGCGACATCGCGAGCGGCGTTTCGATAGCGATCGGCTTTCTCGAGATTCGCGGCGGACGATCGATGCGGCACTCCCCACGCTTCATGGCGTCCCCCGAAAAAGGCTTCGATTCCCTCGTGCTGTGTAAAAGTACACAACGATCGCGCGGAATCGTCAAGCCTCGACCAAGGCCGCACTAGACGCCGAAAAAGTACCTGACCGATTTGTCAGGAGGCGGCTGTCTCCCGAGAGGGAAATCGCTCGAAATGCGATCGTTCACGCTGTCCAAATCATAATTTCTCGTAACCGATGGCGGTCAGCGCAGGGCAATCGAGAAGGGGGACGCGCCCGTCGAGACCTTCCCCACCGTGGCAAGGCGACCCGTCGCCCCATCGATGCGGAAGACGGAAACGTCGTTGGACCCGCTGTTCGGGACGTAGACGAAGCGCCCGGACTCGTCGATTTCGATCGACAAGGGCCCCGCACCCGCCGGATACGGCGACCCGGCGATCTGCGCGAGCGCTCCGGTCTTCGCGTCGATCGAGAAGGCCGAGACGTCGCCCGAGGTGGTGTTGGGAACGTACAGGTAGCGTCCCGACGGATCGGCGCCGGCCGCGCGCGGATCGGTGCCGGCGGCGTCGTCGGAGTCGCGATTGGCGGTATAGGCGAACTTCCCCGAGTCGGCGACCTTGATCTCGTAGGGCGTGATCCCGGAGGCGAAGGGCGAACCCGCCATCTCCGTCAGGCTTCCATTGGGGGCGACGCGGAAGCCCGAGACGCTGTTGTCGCTGGTGTTCGCCACGTAGAGGAAACGGCCGGCCGGATCGAGAGACAAATTGTGCGGATTCAATCTCGTCGGGACGGTCGAGCCGGCGATGAGCGCCGGCATTCCCCTGGCATCGATCGAGTACGCCGAGAGGACGTTCGAGAACTCCCCGCTCACGAAGAGGAACTTTCCGGAAGGATGGAACTCGCAGTAGGTCGCTCCGCCCGGCGCCGTGATCACCGTGTCGAGGAGCGCCAGCATCCCGGTGCCGGGGTCGATGCGAAAGACCGATACGCTGCTGGCGTTGTTGTTCGCCACGTACGCGAGCGACGAGGGCTTCGAGGAGCCGCACGCGAGAGAGAAGAGGAACGGAATCGCCGAACCGAGCAGGAAGACTTGCTTCATCGCGTCCTCCGCGTCGTGCACATGGCTGACATCTCGAGTCTACCGCGGCGCACCGCCGGCGCGTAGGCGGCGCAGGGCGATCCATCCCGGAAGCAACAGGAGCATCCACGCCGCGGCCGGTACCGACGCGCACCCTCCCGAAGCGCCGGACGTGGTGGACTGCGCGGTGGTCGGCGGAGGCGGAGCCGGCGGCGGACCTCCGAGGGTGGCCGTCCTGCTCAGGCGGAGATCGGCGCACTGGTAATAGAAGTCGTCCGCTCCGTCGAAGGGCGGCTTGTCGGTCATCACCTGGATCAATTGCAGGGTGCAGCCGTCGCATTCGATGTCCGGCAGCGTGACCGGCACCTCGCCGTGGGTGAGGCCGGATGGATTGGCAATGTGATCGACGAGCACCTCGACGCTGGCCGGGTTCAGGAAAGCGGCGCCGTTCCAGATCGGCGGGCCGAGAGCGGCGTCGCCCGCGGGATCGAAGGCGATCCGGAAATAACCCGGATGGTCGATGATCTCGTCGAAGACGACGGTGACGACCTGTCCCGGGCGAACCGTGGTGACCCGGTTCGTTCGCAGGCCGCCGCTCAGGCCGCAAGGACCCACCTTCATCGCGTCGCCATAGCGCGAAGCCGGCGATTCGAGTCGAACGTGCGCCGCGGCAGGAAGGGCGAGAAGCAGCGCCGATGCGACGAGCAGCGACTTTGGTCGGCGCAACATGTCGGAGTGAGGCTACCCCTGCGCGGCGTTTCCTGCCAGACTCGCCCCGCTTCCGGCGCAATAGCAGGGGAGAATCCGACATGGCACAGCCAATGACGAAAGCGATCGCAGTGTACCGGCAGCCGAACGATGCCAAGAGCTTCGACGCGTATTACGCGGAGACGCACACCCCCCTGGTGAAGAAGATGCCGGGCCTGCGGCGACTCGAAGTCACCAAGATGACGGGCCCGGGGAGCGACGTCTACCAGGTCGCCGAGCTGTACTTCGACGATGCCGGTGCCCGCGAGTCCGCGCTCGCCTCGAGGGAAGGGAAGGCGGTGGTGGACGACCTGCCGAAGTTCGCGGCAGGGATCGTCAGCATCTATTTCGGCGAGGGCAGGGAGGCGTAGCCCTGCCGCTAATGCCGCTCGTCGTGGCCGATATCGGCCGATTCATCTAGCCCCAGCTCGGCTCCCACCGCGCGTTGCAGCTCGGCCAGGCGCTGCTCGTAGGCGGCGAGGTGCATCGCCAGCTCCAGCTCGTGCATGCGGAGCTCGCGCGCGCTTTCCAGCGCCATCGCGAAATCCCCGCGTCCGGCCGCGTAGCTCGACTGCGCGCTCTCCAGCGCCTGCCGCGCCAGGGGGACGAGCTGATGGTGCAGATCGATCTGGTGCCCTTCGGCGACGAGGTGCGCGTGCGTCTCGGCGACCTCGGCCACGATCCGGTTGCGCAGCGCCCGCTCCGACGCCACGGCGGCAGCGATGCGCGCCTGCGCCGACGAGACGCGGGGCCCGTTCTTGCTCCCGCCGAAGATGGGGAGGTTGATCTGCACGCCGGCGAAGAGGAAATCCGAGGGGCCCGCCGGATTGCGGAAGGTATGCATCTCGGCGACGAAGACGCCCAGATCGGGAACGGACGATGCTTTGGCGAGGCGCGCCTCGGCGTCCGCGCCCGCGATGCGCGCGCGAGCGCCGGCCAGCTCGGGCCGCGCCTGCAGCGCGTGTTTCTGCAGCGTGGCCACGTCCGGCAGGTTGCCGAGCACGTTCGGCGGCATGGTCGGTCCGGCGGGGCCTGCGGGATTGCGATCGAGAAGCGACGCGAGCCGCGCCCAGGAAGATCTCTTGTGGTCGAGCGCCGACTCGCGATTCGAGCGGAGCTGGACGAGCGATGCCTGGGCGCGGAGCAGCTCCGACTGCTCCCCCTTGCCGCTCGAGACTCGCGACTCCGAGGAGAGCAGGAGCACCTTGAGGATTGTCTCCAGCTCGTCGTCCACCTCCTGGGTTCGGTCGGCGAGGAACAGCTCGAAGTAGGCGGAGGCGAGCGCCGTTTCGATGTCGCGCTGCTTCACCGCCAGATCCGACTCGGCGAAAGCCGCCTCCGCGCGCGCCGCGTCGGTCCGGGCGCCGCGCTTGCCGGCGAGGGGAATCGTCTGGGAGAGCTGGACCATCACCGGGACGGCGGAGAAGTCCACCGGGGTGTTCCAGAGCTGGACCATGAGCATCGGATCGTCGAGCGCTCCCGCCGGCGAAACGTTCTCCGTGGCGGCGCGCAAATAGGCCTGCGCCGCAATCAAGTCGGGATTCTTCTCCCGCGCCTCGCGGAGGAGATCGGCGAGGCGGAGCGGGGTCGGCGCAGCGACGAGGAGCGCCACACAGGCTGCGATCATCGAATGCCTCCGGGGACTCGGGAGAGGCTATCCGGCGAAAACTTCGAATGGGCAAGGATACGACCCGAGGCTCAGACGCGGTTTGCCTTGACCGTGGGCGTCCGGCGGGAGCATTCGCTCCGCCCAGAAACGGCCCCGCCCCTGAGTCTCAGGTAAGGGCCGCTTTCACGCGGCCCGCAGTCAACGGTAGATCGCGGATGCGGCGGCCCGTTGCGTTGGCCACTGCATTCGCGATCGCCGCGACAGCCGGTCCCTGAGCGGCCTCGCCGGCGCCCACCGATTTCTCTCCGGGCCGGTCGATGAGCGTGACCTGGACGGTGGGCACTTCCGGCATGCGAAGGATCTGATAATTGGCCCAGTCGCCGGTCAGGATGCGCGTGCCATCGAACTCGACCGCC
This sequence comes from Deltaproteobacteria bacterium, assembly GCA_005879805.1. Taxonomy (GTDB): domain Bacteria; phylum Myxococcota; class Myxococcia; order Myxococcales; family 40CM-4-68-19; genus VBKO01. The sequence goes on from VBKL01000093.1 coordinate 36,790, forward strand.
TCGCGCAAGGTCCAGCTGGTCGACTGGATCACGCCGCCCTCGATCTGGTTGGAGAGGCCGTCCGGGTTGACGACGAGCCCCGCGTCGGCGGCGGCCCAGGCGCGCGGGACCTTCACCTCTCCGCTCTCGCGATCGACCTCGACCTCCGCGACCACCGCTACGTAGGTGGCGAGGTTCTTGTACTTCGCGAAACCGATGCCGCGGCCGCGGCCGTCGCCTCCGCGCGTACCGGGACGCCAGCCGGCCTTTGCTGCAACGGTCTCGATCACCGCTTTCGCCCGCGGATCGGAAAGGTGCCGCAAACGGAACTCGACCGGATCGGCGCCCGCCGCGAGCGCCAGCTCGTCCATGAACGACTCGAGCGCGAAGACGTTTGCGTAAGCGCCGAGCGTCCGCAGCGCGGAGACGCGGACCGGCATCTCCGGGAGGAGGTGGTTCACCACCCGCTGCCGCGGGAAGAGGTAGAGCGGGATCGCGTTGCGGTCGCCGCCGCCCGCGGGCTGCCCCAGCGGAACTCGTCCTCGCGCATCCACTGCAGCTTCACCGGGCGGCCGCCCGTTGCGCGCGCGCAGAGCGCCGCGTCGAGCGCGACGTCGTCCGCGCCGTTGTGGCCGTAGCAGCCCGAGCCCTCGCGGTGCGTGACGGTGATGTCGGAGGGAGGAATCTTCAGTGCCTTGGCGAGCTCGCCGCGCAAGGGGAAGGGGCCCTGCGTGTGGCTCCAGACGTGCAGCTTGCCGTTCTCCCAGTGCGCGACGGCGCAGGAAGGACCGATGGCGGCGTGCGCCTGGAAGGGCCGGGTGAAGGTCGCTGCCAGGGTCTTCACGGCGGCGGGCGCGGATTCCGACTTTTCGCCGATCACGTTCGTTTGCGAAGGCTGCTGCCTCATGTGGTCGAAGAGTGCGCGGCCCGTGGGGGGAAGCGAAGGGGTCTGCTGCCACTTCGCGGTCTTGTCGAGGCCGCGGGCCGCCGCGACGGCCTGCTCTTCCCGCTCGGCGGCGACCGCGAGGAAGCTCCCGTCGCGCACCACCGCCACGACGCCCGGCATCGAGCGCACCGCTTGCTCGTCCACCGAGATGAGCTTCGCGCGGGGGGAAGGTGGCCGCACGACCCGTCCGAAGATCATCCCCGGCAAACGCATGTCGTGGACGTACGCCGGGCCGCCCGTCACCTTGGCGGGAATGTCGCGCCGCGGAATGCTCTTGCCGGTGAAGCGATGCGCGGAAGGCGGCTTCGGCTTCGCCTGGCCGGTGGCTTCGCGCTTGAACGTCGCTTCGCTGGTCAATTCGCCGTAGGTCGCTCTCCCGCCTCCGGGCGCCGATACGACGCCGTTCTCGACCCGCAGCGAGGACGCAGGCACGGAGAGCTTCGAGGCTGCGGTCTCGACGAGGATCGCGCGCGCCTCGGCGCAGGCGGCACGCAGGGCCGCCCCGGAGTCCTCGATGGAGCGGCTGCCGGAAGTCACTCCCTCGTTGGGAGTGGTCGCGGTGTCGCCCGAGATCATCGTCACCCGGGCGAGATCGACGTCGAGCTCATCCGCCACGATCTGCGCGAGCGCCGTCACGATGCCTTGTCCGATCTCCACCTTGCCGGTGAAGGCGGTGACGCTGCCGTCGGGGTTGATGCGCAGCCATCCGTCGAGATTGCGATTGGTCTGCAAGCTCCCAGGAAGCTTCGGTCCCACAGGCGCCGCACTTTGCGCGAAGGCGCGGGCGAGAGGAGCGAGCGAGAAACCCACCGTGAGCGCCGCAGTCCGCCCGAGGAACCCGCGCCGCGTGATCGGTCCGGCGCTCATGGCGACATCTCCTTCGCGGCACGCTGGATGGCGCGAATGATCCGGCCGTGGGTTCCACAGCGGCAGAGATTTCCCGCCAGTGCGAGGCGGAGGTCCGCTTCGCTCGGATGCGGGTTCTCGTCGAGCAGGCCTTTCGCCGTCATGAGCATGCCGGCGATGCAGTAGCCGCATTGCGCGGCCTGTTCGTCGATGAAGGCCTTCTGCAAGGGGTGCAGCTTCTCCGCCGAACCAAGTCCCTCGAGGGTGGTGATCTTCGCGTCCTTCACCGCCGCGGCGGGCGTCACGCACGAACGCACCGGCTTGCCGTCCACGAGAACGGTGCAGGCCCCGCATTGCGCCATCCCGCAACCGAATTTCGCCGCGTTCAGCTCGAGGTCGTTGCGCAGGACGTACAGGAGCGGCGTGTCCGCGGCCGCGGGAACGGTGCGGCGACGTTCGTTGACGGTGAGCGTGATCGCCATGCTGACCCCTCCTCGGTCGGCCGCTCTCTCCGAGCAAGGTCGGAGGCGTTGCAGCGGCGGCGGAAGCTTAGCGAGTGCCGGCGCGACCGTCTCGGGCGCGAGCAGCCGAACGCCAACTGCTTGCCTTGGGAAGGAGGAGCCAGAAGCTTGTCCGAGGAGGCACGTACTGTTGAACGCCAACCAGATCCTGGGCCTTTCCGCGCATCCGCATATCGATCGGTTACCGCGTCGCGTGAGCGTTATACTTTTCAACAACACCGGGCGAGCGGGGGCCAGGCGCCCGGGGTGACCGCCATCCGAGCGGCCGCCCGAGGAACACCTCGACTGAATGACCCGAAATCTCACAGCGCGGGTCGCGTCCATCGCGTTCGGCGTGGAGCTCGCTTTCGCGTGCGCGATTCCCATCGCGTATCTCCACCTCTTCGACATCGACGAGGGAGGCGATCGCGCGGTCGTGATCGGGATGGCGGCGGCGCTTTACGTCGTGCGCACCGCAGGTCTGATCACCTGGCTTGCCTTGCTGCTGCGCCCGATCGACCGCTGGCTGAAGCAGCCGGACGCCGCCGGCGCCCAGCTGACCCTGGGCGCGGCGCGTGCTGCGTACGACACGCCGCTGGCGTTTTCCATCGTATGGGCGACGACGTGGCTCGTCTTCTACTGGCCAGTTACCGCGATCCTGCAGAGCCGATTCGCGGACCGCATCCCGCTCACACCGCGCGCCGGCGCGGCGACCATCCTCTTCGGAATCTCGTGCTTCAGCGCCGCGCTGCCGCTCGCGTATTCGCTGCTTACGCGGCTTCTCGGGCCCGTCGCGGGACGGATCTCCCTCGCGGCGCGCGAGCGCGGCGTGGCGCTGCCGGGACGAAGGGTGTCGCTCCGCGTACGGCTCGTCGTCCTTTCACTCTCTCTGACCGCGGCGCCCACGGTCTGGCTGACCCTGACCTCGTACATGTCCCAGGTGTGGACGGGGCAGCGGGATCTCGCGGCACGCGCGGAGCGGCTCGCCGATGCGGTCGCGCAGGCGCCCGCGTCCCACGGCCCCGGTACGCCGCTCGATCTCACGGCGATCGCGAGCCGGGACGGTACCGTTCGCGACAACGCCGAGGCCGCTCGCGAGCTTTTCGCCGCTCCCGCGCTGCGCTTCCGTCTCGCGCGCGAGCTGTCGCGAAAGGACTCCGGTACCGTTCTCGATCCCTCGAGCGAGCGCGCCGCCGGCTATCGCGCGATCCCGGGGTCGCGCGACGTGGCGCTGGTGATCTCCCGCCCGCCCGAGCGCGACCACCGCGCGGAGGTCTTCGACCTCCTCTTCTTCGCGCTGGTGGCCGCCTCCTGGGCGCCCGTGTGCGCCATTTTTCTCGCCGGCTCGATCGCCGGCCCCCTGCAGCGCATCCGCAGGGTCGTTTCCCAGATCGTCGGCCGCGAAGACGTCGACAAGCTCGGCCGGATACCCGTCTTCCACCGCGACGAGATCGGCGATCTCGCCGTCGGCGCCAACGAGATGATCGACCGGCTCCAGGCGTCGGCGGAGCGGATCCGCCGCTACGGCGCCGACCGCGAGCAACTGCTCGCCGTGGCGGCCCGCCGCGCCGCCGAGCTGGACGCGGTGCTCGACAACATGGTCGAGGGCGTCTTCGCTTGCGACAAGAGCGGCAGCATCACGCACACCAACGCCGCCGGACACCGTCTGCTCGATCTGCTGCCTGCGGTGACCGGAGCGCCGCCCGCGGAGAAGCCCGCCACCGCGCCGCTGCCCTACCATCCCGACGGACGGGCCGTCTGCGCCGCCGAGCTTCCCCTGGTGCGCGCTCTCGCGGGAGAAGTGATCGTCGAGGAGGACGAGGTCCTCGAGAGTCCCAACGACCACCGGCCTGTCTTCCTGCGCTCGAGCGCCGCGCCCATCCGCGACCCGAGCGGTGCCATCGCCGGCGCGGTGGCCGTGGCTCGCGACGTGACGGAGGTGGTGGAGCTCGACCGGCTGAAGGATCAGTTCATCCGGGTGGCAGCCCACGAGCTCAAGACCCCGGTTGCTATTCTCAAAGGGTACGCGCTGACGCTCATGCGCACCGACAAGACGCTCTCGCCGCGCTCGCGCCGGATGCTGGAAGCGATCGACCGCGGCGCCGAGCGCATCAACCGGATCGTCGAGGATCTGGTGGACGTCTCCCAGGCCTTCCTCGACGTGCTGCAGCTTTTGCCGGAGACGGTGGACCTCGAAGAGCTGGTGCGCGCGTCGGTGGCCGGCATGCCCCACACGGAGATGCATCGCATCTCGGTTCGCCGCGGGGCCCCCGGCCCGTTCAACGTCTCCGCCGACCAAGCGCGCACGCGACAGGCGGTCCGCATCCTCCTCGACAACGCCATCAAGTACTCCCCATCCGGCGGCTGCATCGAGGTCGTGCTCGACAGGGACGAAGCCAACGGCGAAGCCGGCGTTTCCGTAGCCGATTGCGGTGTCGGAATTCCTACGCAAGGCCAGGAGGGGATCTTCCGTTTGTTCTACCGGGCCCACACCGATACTCCACACGACTACGGAGGCATGGGGATCGGGCTCTACATGGCCAAGGAATTGATCAAGCGGCAGGGAGGCCGGATCTGGTTCCGCAGCCGGGAAGGCGAGGGCAGCACGTTCTCCTTCACGCTCCCCCTCGCGCGCGAGTCGGCGGATTCATGACCGCCCGGGTCCTGGTGGTGGAAGACGACCCCGATCTCGCCGCGCTCGAGGCGGACGTGCTGGAGGAGCGCGGTCACGCCGTCGAGATTGCCAACAACGGAAAGGAGGCGCTCGAGGCGGTGCAGCGCGCCGCTCCCGATATCATCCTCCTCGACATGAAGATGCCGGTGATGGGCGGCCGCGAGTTCGCCGAGGAGTACCGGCGGCGCGAGTCGAGAGCGGCGCCGATCGTGGTCGTCACCGCGGCGGACGATGCGCAGCGGCGAGCCGCGGAAGTCGGAGCGAGCGCCTGGATCGGGAAGCCGTTCGATCCGGAGAAGCTCGTCGAGAAGGTGGCGAGCCTCTTGGATCCGGCGCATCGCTAATCAGTTCACGTCGAGGTAACTCGACCCGGCGACTTGCTTACGCCGCGGCGGGCGACGCCTTCGCGCGGACCTCGCTCCAGTACTCCTCCGCGAAACGCTCGAAGTCGAAATCGACGGCACGGAAGAGATCGAGGATGCGGGCGTAGCGCGCGCGGAACTCGCTGCGGAGCCGCGCCACCGAGGGGTGCAGATCGTCGCAGGCGTCGAAACGGGTCGCGTCGCGCTCGAGCGCGGGCAGGTACCGGTCGAGCCAGTACACCATCAGCGCGTGCCAGGCGGCCGTCCCGCGGCACCTCCCGCTCAGCACGTCTTCGCGCGAGAGACCGAAGCGGCGGAGGACGTCCTCGGGGAAGTAGCAGATGCCCTGCGCCGAATCCTCGGCGAGGTCGCGCAGGTTGTTGAAGAATTGATCGAGCACGCCGAAGGCGCGGATGGCCTCGTAGTGGTGCGCCTCGAGGAAGGGAACCAGCTGGAGCAGCGAGCCGGAGAGTCGATCGAGCATCCGGCGGTGAGCGGCCATCGTCCGCAGGCGCAGGCCCTTGCCATGGTAGTCGCGCAGCGCCGCGAGGTAGCACTTCCAGGCAACCCGCGCCGGACGAGCCGCGCCGTCGAAAGCTTCTGAGAGGCCGTCTTCTTCGGCTGAGACTACGTGAAGCGCCGTGGTCTCCGCGACGCGGTCGGCGAGGCGGATCGGGCGGATTCGTTCGATCCAGGCTTGCCGGATCGCTCCCGGCAGTTCCGCCACCCAGCCGGCATTGTCGAAGTCCTTGAGCGCGTCGCAGCTCACGGCGGCGTGCTTCGAGGAGGCGAACTTCGAGGCTGCCCAGGCGGGTCCTGTCATCCCCGTAAGAACCGGCGTCCGCTCGCCCGTATTGCAAGCGCACGAGCACCCTCACGGACCCACATCGGTCTTTCGGGCCCGCGCACGCACTTCGTCCGACAAGGCGCGCCTTCGTACGCACGTCAGCGGTCGCTCTCCCACCCCGATAACGAGCTGCGCCCTCAAGAGGGGACGGCGTGCGTCTCCTCTTCGCCGACACCGAGCGAAGCCGGTCTGCTCGCGATGTCGAGGTGCGCGTTCACCATGGAGAGGACGTGCCCGAGATCGAACGGCTTCTCGAGCCGGAGGTTGGGAAGGCGCGCGAGGAACTCCCGTGCCCGGGGCGTGAAAGCTCCGCCCGTCATGAAGACGACGCGGTCGGCCTGCTCGGGATTGAGGGTCGCGAGCCGCATGTGGAACTCCATGCCGGTCATCAGCGGCATCATCATGTCGCAGAGGATGAGATCGAAGCGCGCCCCCGCGCCGATCCATTCCAGCGCCTGGCGCGCGTCCTGCGTCGTCATCACGTCGTGGAGGCCGGCGAGCCCTTCCCGGGTGACGTCGGTGAGATCCTTCTCGTCGTCGATGACCAGGATGCGGCCGCGCCTCTTCGGCCTCGGCACAAGCCGCGGGGCGAGATGGACGCTCTCCGCGGTGGACTTGGCGGCGGGCAGTACGACGCGGAAGACGGTCCCCTTGCCTACCGCGGTCTCCTGCACCGAGAGCGTGCCCCCGAGCGAAGTGACGATGCCGTGGCAGATTGCGAGCCCGAGGCCGGTGCCTTCGCCGACCGGCTTGGTGGTGAAGAAGGGCTCGAAGATCCGATCGAGGTGATCGGGCGGGATCCCGCATCCCGTGTCGTGGATCTCCACCACCGCGTTGCCGAGGGCGTCGGTGCGACCGACGACGCGCAGCTCGTTGTGCTCGATGTTCCCTTCCGGCATCGCCTGGGCGGCGTTGACGAAGAGATTGATGAACACCTGTCCGAGTCGCGCCTCGTTGGCGCGGACGGGCGGGAGGCGATCGAAGTCCTTCACCAGCCGCGCGCGGTGCTTGATCTCGTTCCACACCAGCGTGAGCGAAGTGTTGAGCGACTTCACCAGGTCGGTGACGGTGACGGTCTCCTCGTCCGCGCGGGAGAACGACTTCAGGTCGCGCACGATCTTGCGCACCCGGTCGGTACCCTCGCGCGCGCGCTGCACTTGCTGCTCGAGGAACTGGCCCCCCTCGCGCCCGAGCATGGACGCGATCTCGGGAAGCCGATCGGCGACCAGATCCAGGCTGGCGATGACGTAGGCGAGCGGATTGTTGATCTCGTGCGCGACGCCGGCGGAGAGGGTACCGAGCGACGACATGCGATCGGCGAGCATGAGCTGGGCCTGGAGCTTGCGGCGGTCGCTGACGTCGCTCACCATCACCACCGCGCCCAGATATCTGCCGCGGTGGTCCTCGATGGGACTCATCGACAAGAGCGCCCACACCTCGCGGCCGCTCTTCGCCCGGAAGCCGAACTCGCGCAGCTCGCTGTAGCGGCGGCGGCGTCCGAGGAAGCGGCGGGCGGCTGCCGCGGACTCCTCGTTCATGAGGTCGAAGATCGGCTTTCCCCGCAAATCGGAGGGCGCGTACTCGAGCATCTCGGCGAGAGCGCGGTTCGCGAAGGTGGTCCTTCCATCGGTGTCCACCAGCCAGATTCCCTCGACCGCCGTCTCGACGATTTGCCGATAGCGTTCCTCGGAGGCCCGCAGCGCCGCGTCGCGCTCGGCCCGCTCCGCCGCCACCTCCTGCTCGCGGCGCTTCTCCTCGCTGAGATCGGTGGCGATGACGCACTGGGTGATGCCCGTATCCATCGCGACCTTGCTGACCGAGATGAGGACGGTTTTCACCGCTCCATCTTCGCCGCCAAGCTCGAACTCGCCCTTGCTCACCGTGAGAAGGCCCGCCTGCAGGAGCGCGGCAACTCGTTCCTTCGCCGCGCTCGGGAGGATCCCGAAGATGGTGGAGCCGACGATCCGCTCGGCGGGCAGGCCGAGTATGCTGGCGAATCGCGCGTTGCAATACGAGACCAGCCCGTCCTTGGCGAGGGTAGCGACGCCCTCGCTCATCTCGTCCATGAGGACGCGGTAGTCGTGATCGGCGCCGGCGAGCGTGAAGACCCGATCGCCGCCCGGTCCGCCGACGACGATGGCGTCCACCTCGCCGCTGCGGATCGCTTGCAGCGTCTGTTCCGCTTCGAGGAGGCGCTTGCGCAGGGCGCGGTAGGTCCCCGACTTGCGGGGACTGCGTGGCTTGGTGCTCCTGGGCCGCTTCGGCATCGGCTAGCCCAGGCGCCTCAGATCGAGCCCGATGAGCACTTTTTGCCTCTCCGAAAGATCGCCGATGAGACGGCGTAGCGGAGCGGGCAGCTTCTTCACCAAGGTCGGCGTGGCGATGATCTGCTCCTCCCGCGCCAGGATGGGGCGCTGGAACACGTCGATGACCTCCAGGTCGTAACGGCCTTGCAGGTGTTCTTCACAAATGCTGGTGATGTTGGAGATTGCGGTCCGAGACCGCGTGGTCAGGCCAGCGACGTAGAGCCGGAGGACGTAGAGCTCCTTCCTGGCCTTTCGCCCGGCCGATGCCTTGGTCTTCCGTACCCGCGCCTCTCTGTTCACGACACGGCGCCTCTCGGCAAGGGCCTCACGTCGAGGCCGACCAGAACGCGCTCGATGTGGGAAAGATCGCCGATGATCTTCTTCACCGGAGGGGGAAGAAGGCGGACGAGCGTGGGCACGGCGAGAATCTGGTCGCCTTTGGCGAGCTGCGGGTTGACGAGCAGATCGACGACCTCGATCCGGTACTGGCCCTGGAGATGCGACTCGCAGATCATTTTCAGGTTTTGCAGCGCCGCCTGCGAGCGCGAAGTGCGTCCGGCCACGTAGAGACGAAGCTGGAAGAACTCCTTGTCCTCGCTCGCGACGCGCTTCTTGGTGGCATGGCGCCGCGACGGCCTTGCCCTGGGCGGCGTCATGACCCGTTCCCCGTCGAACTCGTGGCATCGTCCGCGGTCTGCTGCGCCCTGCGCGCCGATCCCGAGAGGAAGCCTCCCGGTCCGCGGTAGACCGGGACGAGCTCCAGGCCGCGCGGCCCGAGCAAGAACTCGCGGATCTGGTTCGAGTGCGGCATTCCGCGCGACTTGAGGACGCTGATAGCGCGGTTGCGCTCGCCCGCGACCTCGACGAGCTCGGCCACGATCCAGGTGTCGATGAGCGAGGAGACGCCCACCTCCTCTTCGGACTTGGAGGCGTTGGTCGAGTCGAGGCTGGTCATGAGGGCGGTGATTCCGCGCGATTTGAGATGGTCGACGAGGCGGGTCATCATCGAGCGCACCTCGTAGGTCGATCCCAGCGAGACGAAGTCGGTGATCGGATCGACGATGACCACCGCCGGATCGAACTCGTTGACGGCGTTCAAGCTCGCGGCGAGATGCGATTCCAGGCCGAAGAGCGAGGGCCGCGTCGCCTCGACGCGGAGGAGCCCTTTCTTGACGAAGGGAGCCAGGTCGATCCCGATAGAGCGCATGTTGCGGATGAGCTGCTGCGGCGATTCCTCGAAGGCGAAGTACATGCACTTCTCGCCCCTCTTGCAGGCCGAGTTCGCCAGGTAGGCGGCGGCGCTGGTCTTGCCGGTACCCGCCGCGCCCGAGACGAGGACGGTGCTGCCGCGGAAGAAGCCCTTGCCGCCGAGGAGCTCGTCGACCGCCGCGCTGCCGCTCGAGATCCTCTCGCTGCTCGCCTCGTGCGCCAGCCCGAGCGAGGTGATCGGCATCACCGTGACGCCCCGGTCGGTGATGAGGAAGGGATACTCGTCGGGACTATGGGACGAGCCCCGGTACTTGACGACCCGCAGCGTCCGCGTCGCCACGTGATGGGCGAGCTTGACGTCGAGGCTGATGACGCAGTCGCTGACGTACTCCTCGAGGCCCTGGCGGGTGAACGCGCCTTCCCCTTGCTCGCCGGTGAGGACGACGGTGACGCCTTTGCTCTTGAGCCAGCGGAAGAGCCGCCGAAGCTCGGCGCGGAGGATGCCGAGATTCGTCAAGCCGGCGAAGAGGGCCTCGATGGTATCGAGCAGCATCCGCTTCGCGCCGAGGGAATCGATGGCATGGCCGAGGCGGACGAAGAGACCGTCGAGGTTGTAGTCTCCCGTCTCCTCGATCTCGTGCCGCTCGACCGATACGAACTCCACCGCGAGCTTCTTGCGGGCGCAGAGGTCGTCCAGGTCGAAGCCAAGAGAACGCACGTTGGCGGTGAGCTCCTCCGCGCTTTCTTCGAAAGAGACGATGAGGCCAGGCTCTTCGAACTCGACGGCGCCGCGGACCACGAACTCCAGTCCGAGGACGGTCTTCCCGCATCCGGCCCGGCCGGAAACCAGCGTGGGCCTTCCGCGGGGAAGACCTCCTTGCGTCACGGCATCGAGACCGGCGATTCCGGTCGGTGCCTTGGACAGCGTCTGGATCCGGCGTGGCTTGGGCGCCTTTGCCAATCGGGGACCTCCCTGCACGCTTCCGGGGGCGGAAGATGAAGGCCGCGCACGCGGCGCACGAAGATAATTTGGGAACGGTTTTCCTCGATGCAACCGCTTCGCCGCCAACCCGCCAGGCGGGATTGTCAGCTCCCCTCACGACGTCGGCTGACGAACACTCGCAAGCGCGTTTGCAGCGGCTTACCGGCCCTCGCTCGATCGGGTTTCGAGTTCGAGTATCCTCGCCCTCCGATGAGAAGACGGGCCGGCATGGGCAGAGGGTCGGCGTATGCCGTCCTGGCGTTCGCCATCTCCACGGTCGTTGCCGCGGATCCCGTCGCGCTGGTACGGACGGATCGCTTCTCGTTGCGTTCCAAGGCGACGGGTTCCGAGTACGACGTGCGGGTGGCGCTGCCGCGTTCGTTCACCGCTTCACAAAAACGGTATCCGCTCCTCGTAATGCTCGACGCCGATTATTCGTTTCCGGTCGCAGAGGGCATCGTCAACCATCTGACCGATCGCAACCGTTTGCCGGAGATGGTCGTCGCTGCCATCGGCCACGCCGATGCGGACGATCGCGATGCGTACCGCCGGCGGCGGACGCGGGACTACACACCCTGGTTCGCGCCGGATGGTGGATACGGCCCCGAGTTCCAGAAGGTCTCCGGCGGAGGCCCCGCCTTTGCCCGCTTCATCGCCGAGGAGTTGCTGCCGATCCTCGCCGCCCGGTACCGCACCACCGACGACCGTACCTTGGTAGGGCACTCTTACGGCGGGCTTTTCGCGGCCTGGACGCTGTCGCGAGCGTCCGCGGATTTCCGCCGTTTCATCATCGTGAGCCCCTCGCTCTGGTACCTCGATCGGCGCGTCCTCGGCGAATTCGAGAGCCGCAAGGCTGTCCCGGGAACGCGCGTGTACCTGGCGGTCGGCCAGAACGAGAACCCCGAGATGGAGAGCGATCTGCGCAGGCTGCACCGGCTCCTCGGCGCCGGGCCGGACGTCGAGATCGAGGTCTGGCCTCGCCAGAACCACGACACGGTCTTCCCCTTCGCCCTCTCGAACGGGCTCCGCTTCCTCTGGACCAAGGAAGGGTGGGGCAGCGAGGCCCGGCCGATGCCCCCGCCCGCCCTCGGCCGTTAGACAGGGCCGAGGCGCGGACGCAGCTTCACCGCGCCATCATCTTCTCGGAGAAGCCGCGGACGAGCTGCGCCAGCTTGGAGACGTCGAAGGGCTTGCGCAGCACGGAGAGGGCCAGCGAAGCGTCGTCGGGAAGCGACTCGCGGGGCATGCCCGTCACCAGCAGCACCGGGATCGAGGCAGTGGACGCGTTGCGCTTGATGTGGCGCAGAAGGCCCATCCCGTCGCCGCCCGGCATGGCGATGTCGAGCAGCACCATCGCCGGCTTGAAGGTCTCGAGGATCTTGCTGGCCGAGGAGACGGAGTCGGCGAGGAGCACCTCGAAGCCCTGGGCGCGGAAGACCTCCTCGGTCAGCTCGCGCGTGTCACGGTCGTCTTCGACGACCAGTACGCTCAGTTGGCGATCGGGCATGGGCGGCGCCTCCCTCGATTCCCGTACCTTCCGAGGGGGCCCGGTGTCCAGCACAATCGGTTCCGCGGCACGGGCTGCTTGACCCGCAGCGCTCAGGCAGTTAGCTTGTCGCCTAAGTCATGCGCGCCGAGGACGTCGCCGCCGCCCTTTCCAGCTCGCGCCGCCTGCGCATCCTCGGCTGGCTCAAGGATCCGCAGGCGCACTTCCCGCCGCAGGTGGACGGGGATCTGGTGAAGGACGGCGTGTGCGGCCTCTTCCTCGCCCGCAAGCTCCGCATCACCCAGGCGAGCGCGAGCGAGCACCTGCGCATCCTCGTCGATCTCGGGCTCGTTCGCTCCAAGCGGATCAAGCAGTGGACCTTCTACCGGAGGGACGAGCGGCGCATCGCCCAGGCCAAGCGAGTCCTGCAAGGGAGTCTCTGATGGAACTGTACGGAAAGCTTCTCGAGCTGCTCGACGGACGCGGCGCGCGCTACCGGCTCATCGACCA
>VBKL01000042.1 GCA_005879805.1 Deltaproteobacteria bacterium
AAGCATCTTCGGCAACTGGGGCTCCGTGCTCTGCCCGACCATCCAGGTGTTCGACGGCGCCGGGAAGCTCGTCGCCTCGACCTCCGCGGACCGACCCGGCCAGTCGAACTTCGCCGAGTCGATGCTGCGTGCGGAGGCGATGCTGGAAACGTCGTTCCGCGCGCCGGCGGCAGGGGATTACGACGTGGTCGTCGCCGATTCCGCCGCCAATGCGCAAGGCGGAGCCGGGTTCTTCTACGCTCTCCAGGTGTGGAAGAACCAGTGAGCGGGACGGCGTCGCGGTTCGCGATCCTCGGGGCGCTCGCCGCTGCCTTCGTGGCGGCGCCTCGGCCCGCCTCCGCCGCCGGGAAGCGTCCCGCGGCCGCCAGGAAGGAACGGCGGGTGGACTTCAAACCGCTCTTCGACCTGCAGAAGCGGTTCAAGCCGAAGAAGACCTTCCTGTTGCGGTTCCGCGTGCAGGACGCCCGGTCGGGAGCCTCGCTGCCGCTCGAGGACGTGTCCTACCTCGTGAAGGGACCCAAGCAGCCGGAGACGATAGCCGTCGCGCGGAAGCGGGGAAGCGTATTCGTGGTGCCGTTCACCCCGGCCGGTCCGGGACGCTATGCGCTGCTCGCGACGGTGCGCGGCGCGCCAGTAGGCTCGATCGCGCCCATCCATCTCGGAGTGGTCGGAGTCTCCGACGGCCTCGTCGAGCTCGGGCCCGAGGCGGATGCCGACGTGAAGCACCGGGCCAAGGGCAACCCCAGATCGGCGGGGCGCTGAGATGAAGCGGCCTGCACCGAGAAAAATCTCCGCCGTCGCGCCGAACGGAAGTACGCGGCGATCGCGCCGGAAGATCATCATCGTCGTCGCACTCGCCACTGTCGCCGTCATCTATCCGCTCCTGCGCGACCGCCCGGCTACGCCGCCCGATTCGCAAGCGGGTGCGGCGCAGGCGGACGGCGGCTTCGGCACCGGCCCGCGCGCTCCCTCGCCCGAGACGCACGGCAGCCTCGCCTTCACGCCGCGCGGTCCGGGGCAGTATCGGGTCTCGCTCACGTCCGGTGGAGCGCCGGTCGGTTCGACGCCGCCGGTGCGGCTGGGCGTGGTGGGGGCGGTCGGAACGAGCGATCCCAAGATCACGGACATCACCAACACGACGACTTACGATCCGCGGACGAGCAATACCAAGGGGACGGGGCGGGGGCGGCGGCGGTAGGATTACCTTCAACCCAATCCGAAATTCCGAAATAACATTGACGTTGACGTTGACGTTATTTGATTTCGGTAACCCTCACTTCAACCGCGCCAGCTGCTCCGCCACCCCATGCGCGCGCGCGAACTGCGGATCGGCCGCCTGCAGCGCCCGGAACGACTCCCCGGCTCCCGCCTTGTCCCCGCGCGAAGCCCGCAGCCTCCCCATCTCGTAGAGCGCCCGCGGCTGACGCGGATCGTTCCGCAGCGCGACGGACAGCGTCCGCTCCGCCATGTCGGTGCGGCCGAGCCCCCGCATCGCGCCTCCCAGGATCGCTGCGGTGCGCGCGTCCCCGGGGCGCATCGGCATCACGCGCACGATGGCGTCGCGAGCGTCCTGGTATTTGTCCTGATCGAGAAGCTGTTCGGCCTGGGCGGTGAGCTTGTCGAGGCCCTGCTCCAACTCCGGCGTCCGCTCGGTGTTCTTCACCGCGTCCGCGATGGCGGCGACGGCGTTGGGATCGACGCGGTCGGAAGGCGCTCCGCTGTGGGCCATCGGCGCGGCGGTATCGTTGCCGCCCACCGCCGGATGGTTCTCGGGAACCGGGTGCCCGGGCGGAAGCCCGCCGGCCGAGGCAACCTCCTTCGGCTTCGCGAACATCTCGTCGGCCCTGGGCAGGCTCTTGCGCACGAGGTCGGCGCGGGGATTGTCGGGCGCGACGGCCAGAAGGCGTTTCCAGTACTTCTTCCCTTCCTCGAGCTTCTTCTTGTCCCCCTTGGATTCCTCGAGGGTCACCGCGCCGACGAAGAACAGCGACTCCGGGTAGTCCGGATACTGCTCGAGCAGCTTGCGATGCTCGGCGAGCGCGCCATCCGGGTTCCCCACCAGGTACAGCGCGTTCGCCCGCCGCGCGCGCACCGCCAGCGCGGGCTCGACGGCCGACTCCAGACACTTCAGACGGTGGGGCGCGTCGAGGGACTTGGCGGCCACCAGGATCTGCTCGAGGCCGTAGCCAGGTCCGCTCCTGCGGCACTCGAGCGGAAGGTCGTTCGCGGGCTTGGTCCCGGCCTTCCGCAGCGCGGCCGCTTGCGATTCCGCGGGACCGGACAGCTGCAGGGCTTGCCGGAACGAGTCGACCGCGTCCAGGAAGCGGTTGTTCTCGTAGTACAGGTTGCCGAGCGCGGCGAGGACTTCGAACGTCTTCCATCGCGCGGGGCCGGCGCATGCCCTGCGTCAAGCCGCCGCCGCGGGTCCTGGACCCTCCGGGTCGTCGCCGCCGCCGGGATCGAGCTCCAACGATGCGAACGGACGGATGCCGCCGCGCTCCGACTCCGGAAGAGCAGCGAGCAATTCCGCGATGGTCCGGGAGAGCTTCGGGTGGACGAGGGACGGGGCGATCTCAGCGAGGGGCAGGAGCGCGAAGATGCGCTCGTGGAGCCGGGGGTGGGGAACCTCGAGCGCCGGCTCTTCCACGATGCGGTCGCCGTAGAGAAGGAGATCGAGGTCGATCTCGCGCGGCCCCCAATGCTCCCGGCGGATCCGCCCGATCCGCTCCTCGATCTCGAGCAGCCGCCGCAGCGTCGAACGCGGCGAGAGCAAGGTCGAGAGGCGGACCGCCGCATTGAGGAAACGTCCCTGCGGCGGGCCGACCGGAACGGTGTCCCAGACGTGCGAGACGGAGCGGACCCGGAACCCCGGCTCGCGATCGAGCCGGGCGAGCGCCGCGCGCAGGTTCCCCATCCGATCGCCGAGGTTCGTCCCGAGACCGACGTACGCGTCGATCACTCCACCTCCGTCAGGAACCGCTCCAGGAGATGATACCCACGCTCCAGCGCTTCCTCGGAACAGCTCTCGTTGCGCTGGTGCGCCTGGGCCTGGTCTCCCGGCCCGAAGTTCACCGCGGGAATTCCCAGAAGGCCGAGGCGCGCGACGTCGGTCCAGGCCTGCTTCGGCTCGACCGGAGCCCCGGTGAGCGCGCGGAACTTCTTGAGGAGCGGATTGTCGAGGATGGGATCGCCTGCGGGAGCGCGATCGATGATCTCGCACTCCGCCCCGAAGCGCTCCGCCAGGGTGCGCAGTTCCGCTTCCGCCTGCGCCACCGACTTGCCCGGCGCGAAGCGGAAGTTGACGTTCAGGTCGCAGCGCGCGGGCAGCACGTTGCGGCCGGTGAACCCTTCGATGCGGGTGACGTTCTTGACCTCGCGAAAGGACAGCTCGCCAACGCGCACCTCGACGGGAGCGAGATCGCGCAGCGAGGCGAGGAGCGGGCCCGCGTCATGCACCGCATTGCGGCCCTGCCAGGGCCGCGCGCTGTGGGCCGAGCGCCCCCGGAAAATGAAAGTCGCGTGCATCGAGCCGCAGCACCCGGCCTGGACGGCGAGGTCGGTCGGCTCGAGACAGAAGGCGACCGCGGCCTGGTGCAGGTCGGGGCGGGCCGCGAGCACCGGTCCGAGGCCGTTGGTCTCGTAGGGGCCTTCCTCGCGGTCGTAGAAGACGAGGGAGAGATCGGTGCGCAGGCTCGCGCGGTCGATCCGCTCTCCGAGCGTGAGCATGACGGCCAGGGCGCCCTTCATGTCGGAGGCGCCGCGCCCGAACACGCGGCCCGCTTCGCGGCGGGTTGGGAAATCGCCTTCCTGGAGAGGAACGGTGTCGAGATGGCCGAAGAGGACGATGCCGGGGCGCTTACCCGAAAGACCCCCGAAGACGACCGAGTTGCCGATCCGGTCCACTTCTCCGAACCACGCCTTTGCGCCCGCCTCGGCGACATGGCGGGCGATCTCCGACTCCTCGCCCATCGGACTCTTGATTTCGCAGAGAAGTCGGGTCCGCTCGGCCAGCACCTCGCGCAGCCCGCTCACACCGATACCCCGAAGTCGCGCAGCGCCTGGTTGAGCGTGGTCTTCCGGTCGGTGCTCTCGCTGCGCTTGCCGATGATGAGCGCGCAAGGGGTGAGGTACTCGCCCGCGGGGAACTTGCGCGGACGCATTCCGGGGATGACCACGCTACGCGCCGGGATCCGCCCTTGCAGCTTCTGCTCGGTGGCTGCAGTCACGTCGATGATGGGCGTCGAGGCGGTGAGGACCACTCCCGCGCCGAGGACCGCCTCCTCCTCGACGAGGACTCCCTCCACGATGATGCAGCGGCTTCCGATGAAGCAGCCGTCCTCGACGATGACCGGCCGCGCTCCCGCCGGCTCGAGGACGCCGCCCAGGCCGACGCCGCCGGAGAGATGCACGCCGCGGCCGACCTGGGCGCAGGAGCCGACCGTGGCCCAGGTGTCGACCATGGTGCCGGCGCCGACGCGGGCGCCGATGTTCACGTAGCCGGGCATCACCACCGCTCCCTTCTCGACGTGCGCGCCATAGCGGACGACGCCGGGAGGGACGACCCGCACGCCCGCCTGGGCGAGACCGTGCTTGGGCGGGATCTTGTCGTGGAACTCGATCTCCCCCGCCTGGTACGACTCGAGCGGCGCGAGACCGAAGTAGAGGTTGATCGCCTGCTGCAGCCAGCCGTTGATCCGCCACCGCTCGGGACCCTCGCTGCGCTCCGCCACGCGCAGCTCGCCTTGATCGAGGCGGTAGATCACTTCGCGGACCGCGCGGGCGTGCGGGTCGCTCGTCTTGAGGACCGAAGGATCCTTGGCGGCCTCGTCGACCAGTGCGCGCAGGTCGGCCACGGCCGCGTCGCCACTGCGCATATAGGCGCGGGATGGGTCCTGCATGGTCATGCCGGCCACACCTCGACGGCACGCTTGCAGTCCTCGACCGTGGGAACCATCGCGAGGCGGATGAAGCCCTTGCCCGACGGTCCGAAGCTCGGCCCCGGCACAACCAGGATGTTCCGCTCGGCGAGGCGGGCGGCATACAACTCGCTCGTCTCCCCTTCGGGAACGTGGACCCACAGGTAGAAGGCGCCCTCGCCGGAAGTGCGCAGGCCGATCTTCTTGAGATGAGCCGCGAGCACGGCCCGCTTCTGCGCGAAGACCTTGCGGCGCTCCTCGACGTGGGCGTCGTCGTCCCAGGCGACGGCAGCCGCCTGCTGGACGATGCTTTGCGGAGCGACGCCGAAGTTGGCGCGGGCCTCGCGCAATTTGGCGATGAGATCGGGCTCTCCCGCCATGAAGCCGCTGCGATAGCCGGTCATGCCGGAGCGCTTGGAGAGACTGTGGATGACGAGAACGTTCTCCCGCGAGACCGAGTAGGCGGTGTGCGGCGGCTCCTTGGCGTAGAGGTCCACGTACGGTTCGTCGCAGACGGCGAGGAACCCGTGCTCGCGAGCGAGTCCGAGAAGCTTCTGGTGATGGGCGACCGGAGCGGCCGCGCCGGTCGGATTGTGCGGGTAGTTGTCGAAGAACAGCGCCGTCCTCTGCCAGTCGTCCGCGGAGACGGCGTCGAGATCGGGCAGGAAGGTGCGCTCCTCCACGAGGGGCATCCTGCGCGGTTCGCCGCCGGCGAAGAGGATGGCGCGCTCGTAGACCGGATAGGCGGGATCGGGGAAGAAACAGATCGGCCGCTCGCGCGAGACGGCGGTGAGAGGAAGGTGAAAGAGCGCTTCCTTCGCGCCTTGACACGGCATGATTTCGCGGTCCGGGTCGACGGCGAGGCCGAAGCGCCGCTTCAGATAGCCCGCGGCGGCCTTGCGCAGGACGGGCAGGCCCGCGACGCTCGGATATTGCGAGACCTCCGGAATCGCGGCCTTGAGCGCCTCGCGGATGAACGCCGGCGTCGGTTCGCGCGGATCGCCGATGCCGAAGTCGAAGACGGGCTTGCCGCTGCGCTGGGCGGCTTCGCGCTGGGCGCCGGCCTTTTCTTGCAGATACGCGGAAAGCTCCGCGAGCAAAGGGCGCAGTTGCGGCTTCATCGCTCGACGACGGGATTGCGCAAGACCCCGACTCCTTCCACCTCGATCTCGACCGTATCGCCGGCGCGGATGGGGCCGACGCCCTCCGGCGTGCCGGTGGTGACGACGTCGCCCGGCTCCAGAGTCATGCCCTCGGAGATGAAGGCGAGCAGCTTGGGGACCGGGAAGATCTGATCGCTCGAGCGGCCGTCCTGCTTCACCTGGCCGTTGACGCGGCAGACGACGCGCAGATCGCTCCAGTCGAGCCCGACCGTCACCCAGGGACCGATGGGGCAGAAGGTGTCGAAGCCCTTGGCGCGCGTCCACTGCACGTCGGCCCGCTGGAGGTCGCGGGCGGTGACGTCGTTCAGACAGGTGACTCCCGCGACGGCGGCAGCGCATTCCTTCTCGCCCGCGCGCCGGAGGCGCTTGCCGATCACCACCGCCAGCTCCGCCTCGTGATGGACCTCGCGGGAGGCCTTGGGCAGCACGATCGGCTCGCCGTGCCCGATGAGGGACGAGGGGACCTTGCAGAGCAGGATCGGCTCCTTCGGGAGCTCGTTCTTGAGCTCCTTGACGTGCCCGGCGTAGTTGCGGCCGATGCCCACCACCTTGCGCGAGATGCCGAAGGGGAGGAGCTTCACCTCCGAGAGCTTGCGCTTGCGGGCGAGGCGGCGGCCACCCTTGAGCATGGAATCGAGGCCGCTGATCTCCTCCAGCTCGTCGCCCTCGACGACGCCTTCCAGGATCTCGCCGTCGTCCCCGAGGAAGCGCGCGACGCGCACATGTTCGCTCATCGATGTCCTCCCAGCACGTCCTGGAGGTCATACAGTCCCGCAGGCTTTCCGGCGACGAATTTCGCAGCCCGGATCGCCCCGCGGGCGAAGTTGTCGCGGCTCGTCGCCCGGTGGGTCAATTCGAGGCGTTCTCCATCGGCGAGGAAGTGGACGGTGTGATCGCCGACCACGTCGCCGCCGCGCAGCGCCTGGATGCCGATGGTGCCCGGCCGGCGCTCTCCGGTGTCTCCGTGCCGTTCGTAGACGCCTGCCTTCCCGAGATCGACGTCGAGACCTCTGGCCGCCGCCTCCGCGAGCTTGAGCGCCGTGCCGCTCGGAGCGTCCTTCTTCCCCCGGTGGTGCATCTCGACGATCTCCACCTCGTAGGCCGGTCCCAGGGCGCGGGCCGCCTCGGCGACGAGGCGGAAGAGGACGTTCACGCCGACGCTCATGTTGGGGGCGATGAGAAGGGGGATCTGCTTGGCGCATTCCGCGAGCACGGTTTTTTGCTCGGCGGAGAAGCCGGTGGTTCCGATCACCAGCGCGACCTTGGCCCGCGCGCAGGCCTGCGCGTGCTTCACTGCCGCGGGCGCGGCGGTGAAATCGATGGCGACGTCCACGCCGCGCGAGAGCGCCTCGTCGATCGCACCGGAAACGGGCACGCCGGCCTCGCCGATTCCCGCGACGACGCCGGCATCGCGTCCGATGAGCGGACTGTCCGGTCGTTCCGTGGCCGCCGCGATTTTCAGATCAGGCTCGGCGCGCACGGCGGCGGCGATGCGGCCTCCCATCCGCCCGCCGATCCCGAGCACGGCGACCCGGATCATGCGAGCCCGTAATTCCGCAGCGCCGCATCCACCTGCGCGGCGCCGGCCTGCGAGACGGGCACCAGCGGCAGGCGCAGGTCGTGGGCGATCCGGCCCATCTTCGACAGCGCGTACTTCACCGGCTGCGGATTGGTCTCGCAGAAGAGCGCGCGCACGAGCGGCGCGAAACGCACCTGCGCCTTGCGGGCGCCCTCCAGGTTCCCCGCGAAGAAGTCGTCGCACAGGCGGGCGAGATCGCGCGGCGCCACGTTGCCGACGACCGAGATGACGCCGTGGCCGCCCATCGCCAGGGTCGGAAGCGCGAACATGTCGTCGCCGGCGAGGATGGCCATCGGCCTGCCTTCGCACTTCTCCTGGATCTCGGCGACGCGAACGATGCTCCCGCTCGCCTCCTTCACGCCGGCGATGCCTTGGACCTTGGAGAGCCTGCCGATGGTGTCGGGGAGGAGGTCGACGCTGGTGCGCGAAGGCACGTTGTAGAGGACGAGCGGCAACCCCCCTTGCTGCGCGACCGCCTCGAAATGCCGGAAGAGGCCTTCCTGCGTTGGCTTGTTGTAGTAGGGCGTGACGACGAGCGCGTAATCCGCCCCGGCTTCCTTCGCCAGCCGGACGTTCTCGATCGTCTTCGCGGTCGAGTTGGATCCCGCGCCCGCGATGACCGGGACCCGCCCCTTGGCCTCTTCCACGCAGGTGCGGACGACTTTCAGCGTCTCGTCCGCGGTCAGCGTCGCGCCCTCGCCGGTCGTGCCGCAGGGGACGAGCGCGTCGGTGCCTTCCTCGATCTGCCAGCGGACGAGCGCCCGCAGAGCGGGCTCGTCCACCGCCCCGCCCTTCATGGGCGTCACGAGCGCCACCATCGAACCGCGCAACGTCGGCACGGGGTCCTCCTCGTTCATCTGGCGACCGACTGTACTGTCGCGCCCGGGCCCGGGCAATGCGCGGCGCTACCTGACCTTTGCCGTCCGACCTGTAGCTGTCGACGAACGATCGGTTCGTGCGCGCTGCGAAAGCCTCAAGTCGTTTCGCCGCGGACCAGATCGGCGTACGTCTCGCGCTGGCGGACGACGCGGAACCGGTCGCCCTCGACCAGCACCTCGGCGGCACGCGGCCTCGCGTTGTACTGGCTCGACATCGACATCCCGTAGGCGCCCGCGGTGCGCAAAACGACGAGATCGCCTTCGCGCAGCTTGGGGAGCTTCCGCGCGCGCGCGAGGACGTCGGTCGATTCGCAGACGGGGCCGACGAGGTCCACCACCTCGGCGGGTCCGCGCCTCGGCGCGACGGCTTCCACCTCGTGATGCGCGTCGTAGAGCGCGGGACGCAAGAGGTCGTTCATCGCCGCGTCGACGACGGCGAACTTCCTCGTCCCGGCGCCCCGCTTCTGGAGGAGCACGCGGGTCAGCAGCACCGCGGCGTTGGCGACCAGCAGGCGCCCCGGCTCGAAGAGGACCTTCGCCTCGACGCCGCGGAGCGCTTCCGCGAGGGCGCGGCCGTAGACGTGCGGCGCGGGTGGCTCGGGTCCCTCGCCGTAAGGCACGCCGAGGCCCCCGCCGACGTCCACATGGCGGATGTCGTGACCGTCGCGGCGTAGCCGAAGGGCGAGCGTCCGGACCTTCTTCGCGGCCTCCACGAACGGCTTCACCTCGGAGATCTGCGATCCGATGTGGCAAGCGACGCCGACCACTCGCAAATCGGGAAGCTGCGCGGCGAGCCGGTAAGCGGCGCGGGCGCGGTTGGCCGGAATTCCAAACTTGCTCGTCGAAAGAGCGGTCGCGATGTACGGGTGCGTCCGCACGTCGACCTCGGGATTCACGCGAATGGCTACCGGGGCGGTGCGCCGCATCCCGCGCGCCACGCCGGCCAGTTGCTCGAGCTCTTCCTCGCTCTCGCAATTGAACTGGAGGATTCCCGCCTTCAGCGCCGCCGCCAGCTCGTCGCGGCGCTTTCCCACGCCGCTGAAGACGACCTTCGAAGGCTCGGCCCCCGCGCGCAGCACCCGGTACAGCTCGCCGCCCGAGACGATGTCGAAGCCGAAGCCTTCCTCGCGGAGCAGCGCCAGCAGCGCGAGATTCGGGGCCGCCTTCACGGCGTAGCAAGCGAGGAAGTCGAGCCCCCGCACGGCTCGCTGGAAGACGCGGGCGTGCCGCCGCAGCGTCGCCGACGAGTACACGTAGGTGGGAGTTCCCACCTCCCGGGCGATGCGCGCGAGCGGGACCTCCTCGCAGAACAACTCGCCCGACCGCTTGCGGAAGTGGTTCACGGCCCGCCGCCGTCCGCGCTAGCGCCTGCGTCGGGTGCCGGCGTTCCACCGTCGGCCGCTTCCGGAAGGGGCGGACGCGGAGCTCCCTTCACGCCGCACACCGCGGTCGCGAGCGCGAGGGCGAGCGCGAGCGCGCGGACCATCAGAAGGGGATTGCGAAGATGAACCGCGCGGCGTGCGCGATCCCGACGTCGCGCTGGACGACGCCCGCAATCCTGGGCGTGTTGAGGCCGTCGAGCGGCAGCAGCAATCCGTAGGCGAGACCGGTGTGGAACCGGTCGGAGGTGTCGTAGGTGATGCCGACGTTCATCTCGATCCCGAGCGGCTTCTTCAGTCCCGGCGTGTTCTCCTGGTACCAGGCCGAGGCGTACATGAGCGAGAAGAGCAGCTCGAAGCCGGTGTCGTCGCCGCCGCCCGTCTTCCGCCCCGTCGGCCGGTAGCGCAAGGACGGCTTCAGGTACCACGCCGAGGTCACCGCGCTGACCAGGTTGCGGAAGAGGATCATGTCGACGTTGAAGGCGCGGTTGAAGACGAAGTTGTTGACGTGATCGTGGCTTCCCGTCGAGCTGATGTCGATGTGGTTGCCGTCGAGGTCGCCGGGTCCCGCGACTTGATACGGCGCGATTCCCGGAGCGTTGGGCACCGGCTGGAAGTTGCCCGATCCGCTCCGCCAGGGCCTTGCCCCGAAGCCATAGGCGCCCTTGTCGCCGGTGGCCGCGCCGAAGTCGACGCCGAAGAGGAGCGCGTCGGCGGGCAGGAAAGCGACGTCCGTCTGCAGCGCGCCGCCGAACTGGGTGAAGGCGATGGCGCGGCTCAGGTTCGGATCCGCGCCGGGGCCGGGCTCGCGGGCAGCGATGCTCGAGACGTTGCCGATGGTGGCCGCGATCTCCGCGTCGAGGCGCCACCTCTTGCGCTTGAGCGAGAGGAAGACGTCCGGTTGGTAGAACTTCGCGCCGCGGCGGACCACGCCGGCGCGGGCGGAGCCGATCCCGGCGATGGTTCCCACATCGCCGCCGTTCGGTAGCGTCGTAACCGTGTCCCAGGACTGGGTGCGCAGATCCGCGAGGAGGCCGTAGTTCACCACCCACTCGCCTGCGTCGAGCTTGCGCTTCACCACTTCGGGCGTGTCGAGCTTGGTGACCGCGACCGCCACCCGATAGCCGTCGTCGAGCGTGTCGGCGTCGACCGACCGGCCCAGCTCGCCGAAGTCGCCGGTGGTGAAGGCGCCTTTGGAGAGCACGTCGAACATGAGCGAGACGGTGTGGCCCTTGATCTCGCGCGGCTGGAAGGCGACGCGGTCGTAGGTGTCGCCGAAATCGCAGTCGAGGCAGTTGCCGTCGTTGTGCAGGATGCCGAGGCCCCAGTGGTAGCCCATGCGCCCGAAGAGGATCTCGCCGAGCTGCGTGTTGACCCGGCCCCAGACGCGCTTGACCTTCACGTTGTCGGCGAGCCGGGTCGACGAGAGCGTGCTCAGGGGCGTGAAGGGATTGAGGAAGGGGTCGGTCTGCGGATTGGACCCGAGCAGCACGTTGTCGAGGATGTCGAACTGCGTGTAGATGGCGAGGTCCTCGCTGATCTCGAAGGTCGGCTCGAAGCGGAACCGCATGTTCGCCATCGAGAGCGAGTGGTTCCCGCCCAGGCCGATGAACGGGGTGACGAAGATCGGGTGACCTGACGGATCGTTGCCGCGCCCCAGATCGAAATTGTTCATGAACTCGCCGCGCAGGCGGAGATACCCGTGCGGCTGGAAGACGTTCACGCGCTGCCGTAGCTGCTCGACGGCCTCGCTGTCCTGGACGCGCGCGGCGGAGTCCTGCTCGATCCAGGTGGTCTGCTTCTCCATGTCCTCCTTGGCCTTCTGCAGCTCGCGGCGGACCTCCTCCATCACCTGCTTGCGGAACTCCTCGGGATCGAGCTGCGCGGCGGAAGGCTTTCCTTCCTGCGCGGAGGACCGGGTCGACGAGGCGCCCGTGCCCTGCGCGGTCGCCGTTTCGGGAGCGGCCGCCGTGCCCGACTGACCGGTCTTGGCGGAGGTCGAGGGATCGGTCGACTCGCTCGCGGACGGGTTGGCCGGCTGCTTCTGCGCCGGCGGCTTTCGCGCGGGCGGCTTCTTCGCGGTCTGGGCCAGCGCCGCGAGCGGCAGGAGCAGGCAGAGAACGGCGATGGCGGTCGGCCTTTTCATCCGGAGAATCCTTCGAGGGAAGGCGGAGCGGGTAACATGAGGAGGGGGGAGGGTCAAGGCAGCCACACTCCGCGAAACACCGGGTCCGGGAGCGGATTCGCGCGGAAGTTGGCAGCGATGCGCGAGTCGTGCCAGACCTTCGCCCCGATGAACGTCGTCTTCGTCCTGCTGTTCGTCATCGCGCTCATCGCCGCTGCCCTCAAGGGAGACGTCAAGACCGTCGGCCAGGGCGCGCTAGACGGGGCCGGGTCGGCGGTCACCCTCGCCATCGGTCTCATCGGCGTCATGTCGCTATGGCTCGGGCTGCTCAAGATCGCAGAGCGGGCCGGCCTCGTCGAGAAACTGTCCCGCGCCGCGCGGCCCGTCTTCCGGCCCCTCTTCCGCGACATCCCCGACGGGCACCCCGCTCTCTCCTCGATGCTTCTCAACATCGCGGCCAACATGCTGGGGCTCGGCAACGCGGCGACGCCGTTCGGGATCAAGGCCATGGAGGAGTTGGAGAAGCTCAATCCGACGCCGGGGACGGCAACCAATTCACAGGCCCTCTTCGTCGCCATCAATACCGCGAGCTTGCAGCTCGTCCCGACCACCGTCATCGCGCTGCGCGCTTCCGCGCACTCGAGCGACCCGGCCGAGATCCTGCTCCCGACCCTGGCCGCGACAAGCTGCTCGCTGGTCGTCGCCATCGTGGTCGCGAAGACGCTGGAGCGGATATGGCGCTGATCGCTGCCGCCAGCGCCGCCTTCCGGCATTCCCTCGAGGTCGGGTCGAACTGGGTCCTCGCCATCCTCGTCGTCGGCATCCCTCTCTACGGGTACCTGAAGGGCGTGAAGGTCTACGAGGCCTTCGTCGAGGGCGCGAAGGAAGGGTTCCAGGTGGCGGTGCGGATCATCCCCTTCCTCGTGGCGGTGCTCTCCGCCGTCGGGGCGTTCCGCGCGGCCGGAGCGATGGACGGGCTCGCACACCTTCTCGGACCCGTGACGAGCCGCATCGGGCTCCCACCGGAAGTGCTCCCCATGGCCATCGTCCGGCCGCTTTCCGGAGGCGGCTCGCTGGGAATCCTCGGGAGCATCCTCGCCGCGCCCGGTCTGGGCCCCGACTCGTACGCGGGAAGGCTCGCTTCCGTCTTGCAAGGATCGACGGAGACCACGTTCTACGTGCTCTCGGTCTACTGCGGCGCCGCCGGCATCGTGCGCTATCGCCATTCCCTCGTCGCCGGCCTCTGCGCGGACGCCTCCGGGCTGATCGCCACCGTCATCATCGCCCGCCTGCTCTGGGGGTGAGCGGGCCTCGCTCTGGTCTACCGTTTTGCGCAATCCCTGCTAGCGTGCGCGCCCCATGCGGTCCTGCGGCATCGCCTTCCTCCTCGCGCTCACCACCCTCTGCGCCTGCAAGCGCAGCGAGGACCAGGCGGCGAAGGCGCGCATCTTCTCGCCGGACGATTCGACCTCCGCATCGGCCGACGCGAAGGACCCGATCGACGCCACCCGGCTCGCGGACGATCCCAAGTTCGCCGGACGCATTCTGCGCATGCAGCAGGCCGAGGTGGCGGCGAGGCTCGGGCCGCACCGCGCCGAGACGCGCGTCCAATTCGCCTGGTTCCGAGGCCCGGGCCTCCCGGATGGCGGTTCGGACGTGACGCTCTCCGAGCAGAGCGCTCTCGCGCAGGGACCCAACGAGGACTTCCTGGTGCGCGAGGAGAACGATCGCAACCAGGGGTTCGAGCTCATCCGGGCGAAGGGCGAGGTCTAC
The DNA here is from genome assembly GCA_005879805.1 of Deltaproteobacteria bacterium. Taxonomy (GTDB): domain Bacteria; phylum Myxococcota; class Myxococcia; order Myxococcales; family 40CM-4-68-19; genus VBKO01. The sequence continues at coordinate 13,814 of VBKL01000042.1, forward strand.
GTGCGCGGTCTCTTCGGACCGTTCCGCAAGCGGCGCACCGACCGCACCGAGCCAGAGCGCGTGCGGGAGCTGGCCATGGGGTCGGTTCCGACCTTCGATCGCCTCGCGCGGGGCCTCAAGCTCAAGCTCGCCGGCGAGGCCACTGTCGAGGGACGGCGCGTGGTCCGCTACCAGGTGGTGGGCGGCGGCACCCGCACCGAGGAGACCGACCTCCGCGAGCTTCCGCCCATCCAGTACCCCCAGGGCGCCGACGGCAAGAAGGGACCCGATCCGGACACCGCGCGCCGCCTCGAGCTGTGGACGAAGGAAGAGCCGACGCAGCTGTCGGGGACCGTGATCGTGGACAAGCAGAGTGCGGTCGCCATCGGGGCCGACCTCCAGGGACATTTCCGGGTGCCTGGAAACAATGGCCCGGCTGCCGAGCTCGATCTCCACTCGGTCCTGACCACGAGCGACATCGGCAAGAATCCTGGCATCAAGGCCCCGGAGGTGGAGCCCGCCCCGAGCGTCCCACACGCGGTGAAGGATCCCCTGCGCTTCCTCGGGAAGGCCCCCGCCGCGCCGGGCGCTGCCAGCACCGAGGAGCCGGCGGAGGAGTCGGGCGACGAGGAAGAGGCCCCCGCCGAGGCGCCGCCCCCGGCCGAGCGGGCCCGGCGCCGCTGACGGCGGTCGAAAGTTTGACCCCGACTCGAAACCCGTGGTCTCTTGAACAGGCTTTCAGGTGGGGTGCCGTGTAGCTCGGAAAGTGTAAAAAATTGATCTGCCGGGCACGCGGCGTAGGGTGCGAACAGCTGTCGCGGCGACCGACCGAGGTGAGTGCGGCATGGGCAACAATGGCTCGTCGGGAACGACGACGCAGACGACGGAAGTCCGGGAGATGCTTCGGAAGGCGGCAGAGCGATTGAGCGCCCGGGAAGAGAAGACGGTCCGTATGCGAACCGGCGCCGGAATCGACCTGAAGACTGCCCTGCCCCGCCGCGGCAAGACCACCGAGGCGCGCGCGGAGCTGACCGCCCTCGAGATCGAGCTCACCCGCAAGCTTCTGCAGCGGACCGCGTCGGCGCCGGGCCGGGCGCCCGAACACGCCCCGGGGGAGGCTCCCCAGGTAAGGACGCGCGCGAAGGACAAGATCATCCGGGCGTTGCGCCGCCTGAAATAGCGCGATGCACGCAGTGTGGGCTGCGGCGCTCCTCGCGACGGCTGCCGCGCGTACCTATGGCCCGGAGAAGCTTCCCGAGGTCGCTGATGCCGCGGACCCGCTCGTCGATGCTCTCTCGGTAGTTCCGAAGCTCATCGTCGACCTCCGCTACGCGACTTCCAACAATTTCGCCGGCCGGCCGCTCTATCCCAAGGACACGGACTGCCTGCTCCGGCGGAGCGTGGCGGAGCGCCTCGCCCGCGCAGCTCGCACCCTGGCAAAAGAACACCTGCGCCTCGTCGCCTGGGATTGCCTGCGCAGCCCGGAGGCCCAGCTCGCGCTCTGGAAGGCTCACCCGCAGCCGGGGGCAGTCGCCGAACCGGGGCGCGGCAGCCTCCACGAGCGTGGAGTGGCCGTCGACGTCGGGCTTGCCGATGAGAAGGGCGAACCGGTCGAGCTTCCGACGCCGTTCGACACCTTCGGCGCCGCCGCCGCCGCGGACGCGCCGCTCCCCGAGGGACCCGCGAAACGCCACCGCGATCTGCTCGTCGCCGCCATGCGCTCGGCAGGATTCCGTCCCAACCCGAAGGAGTGGTGGCATTACAGCCGGCTCTACGGCTGGCGCTGGCCGGTCGCGACCTCGCAAACGCCGCGGGCCTCTTCTGCGACGAAGTAGCGTCAGGCGCAGGCATCGAGGAGGAGCGCGGCGAGCGGGTCGAGGGACGGCGCGCCACCGATCTCCGACCACAATTCGCGCAAGGTCGGCCTTCCGCCGCGGGCGAAGAGCCCCTGGATGGCCGCGCCCGCCCGCGGATTGCGCCAGAAGTCCTCGTCGAAGCGCTCGCGCAAGTCGCGATAGGCGCTGGCCGCGAATGCCCTGCCACGAAGCCCGGCGAATGGCTCGAGCCAGGGATCGAGGTCGCGCACCGCCAGCCCGGTGGGAAGCGCCGCTCCGCAGGCGCGCTGGAAGAGGTCGCGGCTCAATGCGCCTGCCCGGCCGGAGAATCCCGACACGTGCGCCTCACGGGATGCGAGCGCCCCGGCCGCGAGAATCCTTGCGTCGAAGAGATGGGCGACGGCGATGGCCCGCTCGTCGTCCCGGGAGAGATCGGCCTGGGCGCAGCGCTTCGTCCAGCGCGGATCGAGGAGCAGGAAGGCGAAGAGCGCCTCGCAGGCGTGGTCGAGGCCTCCGTCGGAGAGCCAGAGATCCTCTGGAGGCGCATCCGGAGGCGGCCCGGCGCGCAAGAGCGCGGGGCCGATCGCGGCGAAGAGGTCCCGGAGCGCGCCTGGACCGACCGCTGGGAGCAGGCAGATCCGGACGTCGTGCGGGGGATCGACGGGCACGGCGCGGGCACCGAGTGGTTTCGCCGGGCGATCGTCCTCGTCGATGCGCACGTGGCCCCCCGCGCCGAGGTCGAGGCGCAGCTGCTCCGCCCAGCGGCGGCAGGTGCGCAGCATCTCGCCTCGCGGAAACGCCGAGGCGAAGGACGGGGCGTAGACGAGGGAGAGGACGTCGTGCCGGGAAAGATCGCGGCTCTGCGTGTCGCAATGACGCCGCAGGATCCAGCCGCCCAGGTCCTTCGCGACCCCGTCGGTCCTGCGGAGAAAACCTTCGCAAGCCTCGGTCAGCGGATCCCCGGGCGGCGGCGGCTGGGCGGGGACGAGGCCTGCAGGAAGTCGCGGGTCGGGAGAACGCGCCTCCTTGGGCGGCTCCGGCGCCGGCTCTGCCCAGCCTCGCTGGTGCAGGGCCCACGCCCCCTGGAGCGGATCGCCCTCGTGCAGCTCCAGCAGCGCTGCCTGCGCCGCTTCCCAGGAGGCGCCGAGCGCCCCGATCGCTTCTTCGCTCGCGCGGGCGAGGCCGTCTTCCATCTCCGCGCGCCGGTCCCGCGACCGCTCGAAGGGAAGGTCGCGCTCGACGACGACGGGGGCGAGCGCTCCGTGGAGTCCGGGATCGCCGGGAAGGCGCACCGAAGGGCGCCGCGGGAAGTCCCATAGCTCTTGCGCCGCACGAGGCTCGAGGGTCAGCGCGCGCACGCGCACGAGGAAGTCGCGCAGCGAAGCGAGTCGCGCCGAGCGGCCCGGTGTACCGGCGGAGGCGAGCGCCTCGCAAGCCTGGGCGAGCCCGTCGGAGCTGGTTGCGAGAGGGTGCGCGCGAACGATCGTCATCGCGTCCGACGGCGCGCGCAGGCCCCGGGCGCGCGCGAGCTCGATCCGCGCCAGCTCCCCGCACAGCGCAACGGCGTCTTCGCGCAAGGCGGCGAGCTCGCGGATCGGCACACGGCCCTCTTACCGCGAACCGCGCGGCCATGGTTGACTCGCGCAATGCGATCGGTGGTCCTGCTCGTAGCTCTTCTGCTGATCTTCGCTTGCACCAAGAAGGAGGAAGCGCCGCCGAGAACCGGTCAGCCCGGGCGGACCGGGTCGGCCCGCATCTCCGGCGTCGTGCGCCTTTCCGGCGCTCCGCCACCGCCGCCCCGGGTGACGCGCGGATCGACGCCCGAGTGCCGCAAGAACGCGCCGCCGCCGAGGGACGCCGCGGTGGTCCTCGGGGCGGGAGGCGAAGTGGCCGAGGCGTTCGTCTGGATCCGCGAAGGCCTGCCCGAGGGCGATTATCCCATCCCGACCGGACCGGTGGTCGTCGACCAGCGAGGCTGCGAGTACGCCCCTCGCGTCATCGGAGTTCGCGCGGGGCAACCGGTCGCCTTCCGCAACGACGACGACGCGCTTCACAACGTCCACGCCCTCGGACGCGGACCGAATCAGTTCAACTTCGGGATGCCGCTAGCGGGGATGGAGACGAAACGGACCTTCGCTTTGCCGCAGGTGATGGTCCCGATCGGTTGCGACGTTCATCCCTGGATGCGGGCGTACGCCGGCGTCGTGCAACACCCGTTCTTCGCCGTCACGGGCGTCGACGGGAAATACCTGCTCCAGGGTCTGCCGCCGGGCTCGTACACGGTCGAGGCCTGGCAGGAGGCGCTGCCGCGAACGACCGTCGTAGTCGCGGTCGGAGACGGCGAGTCGAAAACGGCAGATTTCGTGCTTCACCAATGAAACTTCGCTAAGGTGCGCGCGGCGAAAGAAACAAGGAGCGCGCGAATGGACCCGAGAGTAACGGAGTGGTTCAACCTCATCTTCCGCTGGGCGCACCTCGCGGCCGGGGTGATGTGGATCGGGCACCTCTGGTTCTTCAACTTCGTCAACTCGCAGCTCGCCAAGACCTATGACCCCGACTCGAAGAAGAAGGTCCTGCCCGAGCTGATGCCGCGTGCTCTCTACTGGTTCCGCTGGGGCGCCGCCTACACCTTCATCACCGGCATCCTGCTCCTGCTCCTCGTCTACTGGCACGGCGGGCTGATGGTGGAACCGGATCGAAGCCTCGGCCAGGCCGGGGCCGGCGCGATCGGTCTCGTCATGATCATCGTCGGTTTCGCCATCTACGACGTCCTCTGGAAGAACATGAAGAACGAGACGACGGGGATGATCGTCTCCTTCGTGCTCACCGCCGTATTCGCCTTCGCATGCTCGCTCTTCATGTCGGGTCGGGCGACGTTCATCCACGTGGGCGGGCTCTTCGGCACCGTCATGGCCGCCAACGTGTGGATGCGGATCTGGCCGGCGCAGCGGAAGATCATCGCGGGCGTGAAGGGGACCGGTCCCGCGGCGGACCCCGCCGTCGTGGCGATCGCCGGCCTCCGCAGCAAGCACAACACCTACATGAGCATGCCGCTCATGTTCATCATGGTCTCGAACCACTTCCCCACCGTTTACGGCGCGCAGCAGGGCTGGATCATCCTGATGGTCCTCATTGCCATCGGCTGGTTCGTCACCAAGCTGCTCTACGGCAAGGCCGCCTCGCCGGAGCCCGCGAAGTTCTGAGGGGCCTGGCCTCCGGATTCTGGTATACCGCCGCCTCCGGAGGCCTCGTGCAGAGCGTGAACTTGATCAGCGACGCGCGGTTCTCGGACGATGCGCCCACCACCCTTCACGCGCTGAAGACGGATCAGCTGCTCGTGGACGGCCTCTATCTCAAGCCGGGGCAGCGGCTTGGTTGGCACAAGGTTGCGGAAGGCGATCGCGCCTTCCTCTGCGTGCAGGGACAGGGAGAGCTGGTGTTGGAGACCGTCGCCGTGGGGAACGAGTTGCGCATCCCGCTGGCCCTCGGTGCGGTAGCGCTGGCGCCCCGCGGTGTGTTCCACGACCTCGTGGCCGGCGCCTCTGGGATGGTCTGCTCCGCGTTCTCCAGGTTCCCGGTGCGGATCGTCGAAAAGGGCTGAAGCCCGCCGTGGCGCGCCGCCCGCCGTCGAGGCTGCGGCTCTTCGCAACGCCTCGTGACGCGGGGACGCCGCTCGATCGCTTCGTCGCCGAGCGCGGCGGAATCGATCTCGAGGAAGCTCGCGCCGCCGTCGCCCGGGGCGGCGCCTTCGTCTCCGGAAAACGGGTGCGCGAGGCGCAGTTCACGCTCCGCGGCGGCGAGACGGTCGAGGTCTCGCTCCGCCCAGACGCGGCCGGAGTCGCGCTCGAGGATGCGCGGGTGCTGCTCCTCGATCGGCAGGTCCTGGGCATCGACAAGCCCGCCGGTGTTCTCGCCCAGGAAGGCAGGGCGGGCGGGCCGGCCCTGGCCGATCTCGCCGCCGACCTCTTGCGCGCGCGAGGCGAAGCGCCGGCCGTTTTCCTCGTCCACCGCCTCGATCGCGGGACGACGGGCGCCACCGTGCTGGCGCGAACCAAGCCGGCGCAGGCCGCTCTGCTCGCCGAGTTTCGCGAAGGGCGGGTCGAAAAGGAATATCGTGCGCTGGTCGCGGGCGAGCCGCGCGACGAGGAAGGGATCATCGACCTCGCGCTCGGTCCCGACCGCGCCGTGCCCGGCAAGAGGCGGGTCGATCCGGCGGGAGAGCCGGCGCAGACCCGCTACCGGGTACTGGAGAGGTTCCAGGGAGGCGCGCTCGTCGCCGCCTTTCCCCAGACGGGACGGACGCACCAGGTGCGGGTCCATCTCGCCGCGGTGGGAATGCCGCTCGCGGGCGATGCCCGCTACGGAGGGCCGCGCTTTTTCACCGCAGCGGAAGGCGACCGTCTGGAGGTACGCCGGCCTCTGCTCCACGCCTTCGGGCTGCGCGTCCGCCACCCGGCGTCCGGGTTCGTGACGCTCGCCGCCGAGGTGCCCGACGACCTGCGTGATGCTGCGCACTTCCTACGGGCGCGATCGCATTGAAAGCGCCTTGGCCCTCTGTTAGACCGCGCCCCTCTGGAGGTGACGCGCAAATGTCCGAGATGAGCGAGTCGGGGGAGAAGAAGGAAACCGGGCTTCTCATCGTGCAAAGCAAGGTCCGGGAAGTGATCCGCCAGAAAGAGAAGCGGGTCTCCGACGACTTCATCAACGCGCTCAGCGAGCACGTCCTGCACACCATCGAGCGCGCCGTGCAACGGGCGAGCGCCAATGGGCGCAGCACCCTGCGTCCGGAAGACATCTGACGAGGGGACCTCGTCGTTGGATCAAGGACAGGTAGCCGGTCCAGGCCGGGGTGGGGCGCAGTAGAAACGAGAGGATGCGAAGGGAAGCGTCGCCCGCTACTCTCTCCCGTGGAAAGGTCTGGAAACCGAGTGCGCCATCGCCTGCAGAACGGCCTCACCGTCCTCGTCGAGGAAAACCACGCCGCCCCCGTGACCGCGTTGCAGGTCTGGGTACGGGTCGGCAGCGCCGACGAGCTTCCGCACGAGGCCGGCCTCGCGCATTTGCACGAGCACATGCTCTTCAAGGGAACGGCGCGGCGCGGTCCAGGCGAGATCGCCCGCACCATCGAGGCGTCGGGCGGCGAGATCAACGCCTGGACGAGCTTCGACCAGACGGTCTACCACGTGGTGGTAGCGAGTCAGTTCACCGCCCAGGGGCTCGACGTCCTCGCCGACGCCATCACCCAGGCCGCTTTCGATCCGGCGGAGCTTTCCCGCGAGATCGAGGTGGTCTGCGAGGAGATCAAGCGCAGCCTCGACTCGCCCGCGCGCAAGCTTTCCAAGGAGCTGTTCGCGGCGGCGTATACCCGGCACCCGTACGGAAAGCCGGTCATCGGCACCGAAGAGAGCGTGCGCAGCTTCACCCGCGACGGGATCCTGCGTTTCTACCGGCGCTGGTACCGGCCGGAAAACTGCGTGGTGGTCGCGGTGGGAGACGTTCGCGAGGCGGAGATCCTGGAGCTCGCGCAGCGGCACTTCGCCTGGCCCGGGGGCGGATTCGAGCCGGCGACGGAGAGATCCGGGGAGCCGCCCCGCTCGCGGCCGCGGGGACGCATCGTCCGCGAGAAGCTGAAGGAAGGGTATCTCTCCATCGCGTGGCCGGCGCCGTCGCTGCTCGATCCGGACGTCGCCGCGCTCGATGCGCTCGCCATCGTCCTCGGGCATGGGGACGGCTCGCGACTCTTCCGCGCCTTGAAGCGCGACCGGCTCCTCTGCACCGAGGTGCAAGCGAGCTGCTACACCCCGGTCGATCCCGGCCTCACCATCGTCGGGCTCACCCTCAAGCCCGAGCAGGTGGAGGACGCGGTCCGCGAGGCGCTCCGGCAGGTCTACGCGACCCGCGCCGCGGAGGTCACCGACGAGGAGCTTTCTCTCGCGTGCCGGCTGATCGAGAGCGAGGCCGTCTACCAGCGCGAAACGGTGCAAGGGCAGGCGCGCAAGCTCGGGTTCTACGAGTCGAGCGCCTCGGGCATCGAGTTCGAGGCCCAGTATCTCGCGCGTGTCGCTGCCTTGACCCCGGGGATCGTGCGCGAGGCCGGCGAGCGACGCATCGATCCCGGAGCGGCGGTCGCCTGCGCCATCCTCCCCGAGGGAGACGGGATTGATTCGGAGGGGTTGTCCACGCTGCTCCTCGAGGCGGAAGAGGCGGCGCGCAAGGCTCCGCGGGCTCCGCCTTCGCCTCGTCCGCCCGAGAAGCGCGAGCCGATCCGATTCGCCGAGCCGCGCACGGGGCCTCTCCTCCGCGAGCCGCTGCCCGGTGGAGGCGCGCTCCTCGTCAAGGAAGAGCGGGCCGTCCCGCTCGTTGCGTTGCGCGCGGTATGGCCGGGCGGGCTTCGCGCGGAGAGCGACGCCGACTGCGGGGTCAACATGCTGCTCGCCCGCCTCGCCGCGAAGGGAACGCGATCGCGCGGCGCGATAGAGCTGGCGCGCGAGTTCGAGGCGATGGGCGGTTCCATCGGCGGCAACTCCGGGCGGAACTCGTTCGGGGTCCGCGCCGAAATGCTCTCGCGCCACCTGGAACGCGGATTCGAGCTCTTCGCCGAGTGCATCGCCGAGCCCTCGTTCGCGCCGCCCGAGGTGGAGCGCGAACGCAAGCTCCAGCTCGACGAGTTGCGATCGCGGGAGGACAACCCGGCGGGCGTCGCCTTCCAGCTCTTCTCCGAGACGCTCTACCGCAAGCATCCCTACCGATTCGATACCCTCGGTACCGAGGAATCGATCTCCCGGCTGGGACCTTCTCATCTCGCGGCGTATCGCGAGCGCCGCTATTCGCCCGGGCGAGCCGTCCTCTCCGTGGTCGGGGACGTCGATCCCGCCCAGGTGCAGCGGCTCGCGAGCAAGCATTTCGGCGCGCATCGGAGCGGACCGGCCGTGGAGCTGCGGCCGCCCGAAGAGGAACGGCCGGCATCGCCGCGGCGCGTGGTGAAGAAGCTCGCCAAGGCGCAGGCGCACCTCGTCGTCGGCTTCCTCGGAGCGCGGCTTTCCGATCCGCTGCGATGGCCGCTGGAAGTCCTCTCCGCAGTGCTCTCCGGCCAGGGGGGCCGGCTCTTCGTCGAGCTGCGCGACAAGCGGAGCCTCGCCTACAGCGTGACGAGCTTCTCGATGGAAGGGGTCGATCCCGGCAGCTTCGCCGTCTACATCGGCTGCGGCCCGGAGAAGGTCACGGAGTCGCTGGAAGGAATCCGCCACGAGCTCGAACGCTGCCGCCAGTCGCCGCCGACGCCGGCCGAACTGGACCGCGCGCGGACGCACCTCATCGGAACGCACGCCATCAGCCTGCAGCGCAACTCGGCGCGGGCGGCCGTCTACGCCTTCGACGAAGCGTACGGTCTGGGAGCGGACTTCTCCTCGCGGTTCGCCGAGCACGTCGGGGCGGTGACCTCCGCGGACGTCCTCGCCGCCGCGCAGCAGGTCCTCGATCCGCGCGGCGAGGTCATCGCGCTGGTAGCTCCCGAGGGCGCCATCCCGTCCGAGCTGTCGTGACGTGAGCTTCCTGCTCGTCCTCGTGGCTCCGCCCGACGAGCTGGAGATCCTCGCCGCCGACCTGTTCGATCTCGGCGCGGCCGGAGTCGAGCTGCAGGAGCCCGGTCAGTTGCTCATGCCGGGAACGGCGCCGCTTCCTTCTGGCCTGGGGCGCTGCCTCGCGCATTTCACCGACCGTGAAACCGCGGTCGCGGCCGCCGCGGAGCTGCCGCGCTTCGATGCCGTCCCGGTGGAGGTTCCCGAGGAGGACTGGAGCGTCGCCTGGCGGGCGCATCACAAGCCGATGCGCATCGGGCCCCGGGTCCTCGTGCATCCGCCCTGGGACACGGCAGAGGCCTCGCGCGCGCAAGTTCGTGTCGCAATCGACCCGGGCATGGCCTTCGGAACGGGGAGCCATGCGACAACGGCTCTCTGTCTCGAGCGTCTCGACGAATTGCTCGCCGAGCGCCCGGGCGCGGACGTCCTCGACATCGGGACCGGAAGCGGGATTCTCGCCATCGGCGCGGCGCTCCTCGGCGCCGGGCGGGTGTGCGCAACCGAGAATGACCCCATTGCGCTGGAGGCAGCGCGCGGCGGAGCGGCCTTGAACGGTCTGGCGGAAGGTCGGATCGAGCTCCTGCTCGTCGAGCCGGACCATGTCCCGGGAGCGCCGTTCGGGATCGTGGTGGCGAACATCCTGCTCAACACGCTCGTCGAGCTTGCGCCGGCGATCGCGGCGCGCGTTGCGCGGGGCGGCCGGCTGGTCCTGAGCGGCCTCCTCGCCGATCAGGGCGACGAAGCCGAGGCTGCATATCGCGCGCAGGGGCTCCGGACAGTCGGGCGCAAACAGCGCGAGGAATGGATCCGGGTCGAGCTGGAGCGGCCGGCGTGAAGCGGCGCCTGCACGTTCCGCCGGCGCAGCTCGCTCGCGGAAATCCCGTCGCGCTGACGGCTTCGCAAGCACGCTACGTCGAGACGGTCCTGCGGCTGCGGGCGGGAACGATGATCGAGGTGTTCGACGGCGAAGGCCGGCGCTTCGAGGCGGAGCTTACGCCGTCGGGTCTGCGGATTGGCAGCGAGCTGCCGCGCGCCCCCGAATCGACGCTGGACGTCTGGCTGGCGCAGGCGATCGTGAAGGGCGACAAGCTCGACCTCGTCGTGCAGAAAGCGACCGAGCTGGGTGTCTCGCGATTGGTGCTCTTCGATTCCAGCCGTTCGGTGGTGAAGCTCGACGATCGCCGGGCCGGTTCGCGCGTCGAGCGGCTGCGGCGGGTCGCCGAAGAGGCGGCACGGCAGTGCGGACGGAGCGACGTCCCGCCGATCGACGGGCCGATTCCTTTGGACGAGCTCCCCGGCCGGCTCGAATCGGATCGCCTCGGGCTGCTGCTCGATCCGGAAGAGACGGAGCTGCGGCTGTCGCAGGCAGCGCGCGGGGCGTCGCGCCTTTGCCTCGCCGTCGGTCCGGAGGGCGGTCTTGCTCCCGAGGAGCGCGATCGAGCCGCGGCCGCAGGAATGATCCCCGTCTCGCTCGGCCGGCTCGTCTTCCGCACGGAGACGGCCGGGCTGGCGGCGCTCGTCGTGGTCCGGCACCTGGCCGGTGATCTAGGCTAGGACTCGGGGTGAATTCGTCAGCGAAAGCCGACGTTGCGCGCACTCGCGAGGAACGGCTGAAGACTGACGCGCGAGAAGGAAAGGCGGCCGAGTTCGTCGCGCAGCATCCGGTGGTGCGCACGCATCCAGATCCAGCCGGAATTGACCTGTCGCTTTTCCTGGGAGGTGGGCTCGCTCGCGCTCTGGGACAACCGCTGCGCAGCACAATCCTGTGAACGACTACCACGGCTACCGCCGGGTGATGCACCGGATCACGGCGATCGGCTCTACTTCTCCGCGAGCAAAGCCGAAGGCAACGACGAGATCTACCGGATCCAGCCGGACGGTTCGGGGCTCGCGCGCTTGACCCGCGGGGCCGAAGGCATCCGTTAGCCGTCGTGGCCATTGCGAAGCGGCGGGCGTCCAGTCCCCGATGACCCGCGCATCTCGCAGATCGGTCCGATCCGCGGTGGCCAGCGTGCTGATTGGGGCGATGCTGCAAGCCTTGCCTGCGCGGGCCGGCCAGGTGCCTGACGCACCGGTGCAGGAGCCGCCGTACCGGTTGCGCGTCCATCTCTTGAGCCCCGACGAAGCCGTCGAATTGCACCGGCTCGCAGGACGCGACCGCATCATGGTCTGCAAGGCACCTTGCGACACGGAGGTCTCGTTCCGCGCTGCGGACCGCTTCGCCATCGACGGTCCAGGCCTGTTGAGAAGCGCCGCTTTCCACCTGCCGGCGCGTGACGGGGAAGCTGCCTTCCGTGTCACGCCCGAATACACGGCGCCCATGCAGGTCGCTGGCATTCTCGGAGGCGCGGCCGGTTTCGCATTCCTGTACGGCGGCATCGGGTACCTGGGCGAGGCGGCGTTGGGCGGAGTGTCTTGCGACGGCGAAGCGCCTTGCCTCGCTCGGCACCAGAGCGACCAGAACCATTACCGCGTCGTCGCTCTGATCGGCCTCGGGGTCACGATCGCCAGCGCGGCCTTCGTCATCTGGGGCAGTCTGCATCCGACGCGCGTCGTCCCGGACGCTCCTGCCGACGGAAAACAGGGTCCCTAGAACTGCAGCCGGGCCCCTACGCCGATCACGGTGTCGCTCGCGACCAGATCGATTTCGGGAAAGACCTCCAGCCGAGCCTTGGGCGGCGCTACGTCCGGAATCGAATCGTCGATCTCCCGCTCGGGCGAGAACCTCCTGAAGTTCACGAGCGAGTAGACGAAGGGGAGGCCGCGCCCGTCCTATCGCGCTGGCAGCGCCTTCGGCAACACACCGGAGCGCCGGGGTGCTGCGAGACGGGATCTTCCGCCTCGAGATGCCCGAGCAGATGCGACGACGCGACCAGGATGATCGGGCGGAAGAGCAGGTTCATCCGGCACCGCGAGGAGCGTCGCGGTCATCACCGCGAAACCTGCGGAGCAGCCCCGCGACCCGACGCACCGGAATGCGATCGGCGGCCCGCAGGAACATCCGCACGAACCAGGGGCTCGGGGCGCGCTGATCGGTCTCTTCCGCGCTCTTGATGGTTTGCGCCCTGCGCGGTGGGTCGTGACACCCCCGCCGCGGGCTGGCACGCTTCCCGGCGACCTGACGGGTAGCTGCGACGAGGAGTACGGAACAGCACTTACCAGACACCGCCCCTCGAAACGCGGGTTGAATGGCCTATCCTCCGGAGCGCTGCGATGCCGAGCATTCATTTCATCTGCCGTCGTGGCCTGAACCTGCAGGTGGTCAAACATCCGGTGTACGAGAGCGGCGTCTGGGACATCGAGAAGGACGCTCCACGGTTGGTCGGCGGAATGATGTTCCTGCACGAGACCAAGGCGGACAAGTCGTACTTCGGCGGACGCATCGAGAGCTACCGAGTCGTAGAAACAGATGAAGCGCATAGCCGCCGTGTCGTATTTACGGTCACGTCCCTTCGCGAGGGTAAGGGCGCAAGTTGGCGCGGAACAGCCCACGGGATGGCATGGACGAGTGGAGTGGTCGAGGACGCGACCTAGCTGAATGGACACCGAAGTCCTCATCGTCGGAGCCGGCCCGACCGGTCTCGTGCTCGCGATCTGGCTCGCACGGTCGGGCATCCGCGTTCGCATCATCGACAAGGCGCCGGAGCCAGGCACGACCTCTCGCGCCCTCGCGGTCCAGGTACGGACCTTGGAGCTCTATCGCCAGCTCGGATTCGCGGAGGAGGTGGTCGAGGCAGGTCTCAAGTTCGCCGCGGCGAACTTCTGGGCGCGAGGAAGGAGAGCGGGGCACGTGGAGTTCGGCGCGCTCGGTGCGGTCTTCACCCCCTTTCCCTACGCCCTCATCTATCCGCAGGACGAGCACGAGCGCTTCCTCATCGAGCGGCTCTCGGAGCTCGGCGTCCAGGTCGAGCGCGGGGAAGAGCTGCTCGACTTCGAGGAGAAGAGCGACGGCGTCGTGGCGCATCTGCGGGGTTCGACCTGCTCCGCCGCGTTCCTCGCCGGCTGCGACGGCGCGCACTCGATCGTCCGCGAGCGGCTCGGCATCACCTTTCCGGGCGGGACGTACGAACATCTCTTCTACGTCGCCGACGTGGAGGCGAGCGGTCCGGTCGTCGACGGCCAGCTCCACGCGTCGGTCGATGAAAGTGATTTCGTCGCCGTGTTCCCGCTCAAGCAGCAGGGTCGCGCCCGGCTGATCGGAACCATCCGGTCAGGCTCGGAGAAGCAACGCGACGATCTCGGCTGGGACGACGTGAGCACCAGCCTTTTACAGCGGCTGCGCATCGAGGTGCGCCGCGTGCACTGGTTCTCGACGTACCAGGTGCACCATCGCGTCGCGGCGCGGTTCCGGCGGGGACGCGCCTTCCTCCTCGGCGATGCGGCGCACATCCACAGTCCCGTCGGCGGGCAGGGGATGAACACGGGCATCGGCGACGCCGTGAACCTCGGCTGGAAGCTCGCCGAGGTGCTGCGTCACCGCGCACCGCCGGGCATTCTCGACAGCTACGAGCCGGAGCGGATCGGATTCGCGCGCCGGCTGGTCGCGACCACCGATCGCGTGTTCCAGTTCGTCACCAGGACCGGTCCGCTCGCAGCCCTGGTTCGCGTTCAGGTGGCGCCCCGAGCAATCTCCGCGGCCTTCCACCTGCGCGCCGTGCGGCGGTTCCTCTTCCGCACGGTCTCGCAGACGGCGATTTCGTATCGCTCGAGCGACCTGAGCGAGGGCAGGGCAGCGCGCGTGCACGGCGGAGACCGGCTGCCCTGGGTGCAGTCGAACCCGGACAACTTCACGCCGCTCGAGTCGCTCGGCTGGCAACTGCACGTGTACGGAACCGCGTCGTCCGCGCTGAGCCAGACCTGCGCGGCGCGGCGATTGCCGCTACACGCCTTTCCCTGGACGCGGAGCGTGGCGCTCGCGGGACTGGGACGCGACGCCATCTACCTCGTGCGTCCCGACGGCCACGTCGCGCTCGCGCATCCTTCGCAGGATCCCGCGGTCCTCGAGCGCTATCTCGACCTTCGCGGGCTCCGCTTGGTCGCAAAAGCGTGAGCCGGACCTCACCGCACGAGCAAGCTCCCCCCACTTCTCGAACTCGATCCCCCGGGTCTTCGACCAGGTGAGCATGGGATCTCCTATGAACCGGTTGGTCTCGTCTTTCAAAACGATCCGATGCCGCGAGAGGATCTTTCAACCGTGAAGACGCTCACCTCTCCTCGACGACCTTCCTCGCCGGTTCCCCGGGCACTAGCGCTCGCGTGCCTCTTTCACTGCTCTACGCCAGCGCTGCCGCGGTCGGAGGTGCCGAGGATTTCGTTCGCCAGCCAGGCCGCGGGCCGTAGTTGCCGTTCGAGCGACTCGTGCGCGTACTTCTGCTTCGCGCGCCATCAGGACCTCGCGTTCGGCGCCGACGCGGAAGGGATCTGCGATCTCGCCCAGCGTGGAGCGCGCAAAGTCGTCGAGAATGGCAAGGTCGCGCGCGTCGTCATCGTAAACTGAGCTCCGCTGCACGTACCGCGCGTCTGCGCGAGCGAGACTAATCGAAATCGCGCGAGCACCTTGACGGCCAAACGTCATGGCGCGCACGCTGGAGACGCGGGGTGTTGGAATCGATGCGCAAACGGGAGCGGAGAGTCGCGTCAACCGCGCGCTGAGGGTGGCTCGTGGCGTTGCCCGCTGGCAGCCGGATCGGCCCGTACCAGGTGCTCGCGCCTGTCGGCGCGGGCGGCATGGGCGAGGTGTACCGCGCTCGCGATTCCCGGATCGGACGCGAGGTCGCGGTCAAAGTCCTGGCGGATCAGGGACCCGGCACACCTCGATCGGCCCGGCGGCTCGAGCAGGAAGCGCGGCTCGCGGGATCGCTCAACCACCCGAACGTGCTGACGGTCCACGACGTCGGCGAGCACGAAGGGAATCCCTACCTCGTCACCGAGCTTCTCGAGGGCGAAACGCTGCGCGCTCGTCTGAGGACGGGTAGCCTCAAGCCGCAGGAAGCGCTGGGGATCGCGCTGCAGGTCGCTCGCGGGCTCGCGGCAGCTCACGGGAAGGGGATTGTCCACCGCGACCTGAAGCCAGAGAACCTGTTCCTCACCCGCGAAGGCGGCGTGAAGATCCTCGACTTCGGAATCGCACGGGCGCTGCCGTCCGCCCTCCCGGCGCCGACGCTGAGCGAGGGGAAGCCCCCGCTGAACACCGCTCCGAGCTCGTTTCTCGGCACGCCGGCGTACATGAGCCCGGAGCAGGTGCGAGGTCGCGCTGCGGATGCGCGGTCGGACATCTTCAGCCTCGGCGGGGTGTTGCACGAGATGCTCACTGGCCAGCGGCCGTTCGAGCGCGACACGGAGATCGCGACGGGCGCTGCCATCCTGCGCGACGACCCGCCGCCGCTCCCCCACCGCACGCCGGCGGCTGACGCGAAGATCGTCGCGCGCTGCCTGGCGAAGAGGCCCGACGATCGCTTCCAATCGGCGCGGGATCTCGTCGGCGCTCTCGAGCGGGTGCAGCCCCGACCGAGGGTGAGGACGGCCTGGTCGATCGCGGGCATCGCCGCCGCGCTCGCGGTGATCGTTGCAGTGCGGCCCCGTCCGGCCCCGCTTCCACCAGGGAGATTGGTAGTCGCGGTTGCCGACGTCGCAAATGCCACGGGCGATGCCGGGCTCGACGGCCTTTCGCTACTGCTTGGCACCGCGCTCGAGCAGTCGCGGCGCATCTCGCTCCTGGGGCGGTCGCGCATGCTGGAGACCCTGCGGGATGCCGGGCGTCCCCTACCGGCGCGAATCGACGAATCGCTTGCGCGCTTCGCGGCGATCAAGGCGCAAGCCAATGCCCTGCTCCTGCCGGCGGTGCGCAACCTCGGAGGGGACTATGAAGTCGAGTTGCGCGCGGTCGACCTCGCGCACAACGACCCGCTGTTCACGACACGCGAGCGCGCTGCGGGAAAGAGCGCCATCCTCGACGCGCTCGACCGCGTGTCCGACCGCGTACGCAAGGAGTTGCAAGAGGATGCGAAGGATGCAGCGCAGCCGCGCGTGCGCGTGGCGCAAGTGGTGCCGGCGGATCCCGAGGCATGGCGACACTACGCCGACGGTCGGCGGCTCGCCTCGGAAGGGCGCAACATGGAGGCCATGGGCGAGTACCAACGGGCGCTTGCGGTAGACGAGGACTTCCCGCTCGCCCACCTCGAGCTGGCGGAGGTCGACGAGTACAGCGACGTCGAAGCGAAGGAGAAGCATCTCGACGCCGCGCTGCGAGGCATCGATCGCTTGCCTCCCAAGGAGCGCGAACTGGTCCAGGCAACGCGCGCCAGGCTCAAAGGGCGCTTGCAAGAGGCCATCGAGCTTTACGACCGCGCGATCGCCGCCTGGCCGCAAGACCCTCGCCTCTCGGTCGGGGCGGCGTATCTCTACACGGAATACCTCGCCGACGGGGAAGGGGGCCGGCCACATCTGGAGAGGGCGCTGACGCTGGCCGAGCTCGACCATCGCACCGCAATCAAGTACTTCCTGCTGCTCGGACGTCTCGACGAGGCGCTGGTCCGCGCCCGCCGCTTTACCGAAGAATCGCCCGGGCGGTTCTCCTTTGAGAACCTGTCGATCGTGCACCGCGTGCGTGCGGAAACGGCCGAATCCATGGCCGCGGCCCGGCGCGCTCTCTCCTTTGGCGGCGGCCCTCCGAGCGGTGGGCTCTTCTGGAGCTTCGTCGAGGGCGACTCCATCGGGGAGCTCGAGGACCAATGGAACGAAGCCGGCCAGCGCAAGTGGGAACTCCTTGCGCTTCGCGGCCGCCGCCGGGACGCCTGGCGCGCCCTCGAAGCGCTGGCCCCGCCGGAGGGGTCGCCAGCCCGGGGCTTCCATCACGCGCGGCTCATGGACTATCGCTGGGGCGACGGCAAACCCGACCTGATCTGGGCCGAGGCCGTCGCTCAGCTCACGCTCGGGTCCCAGACGGCGATGTGCGCGCCGATTCAGCTCGCCGCCCTCGGCGACCTGGAACGCGCGCAGCGGATCATGAATCTCTTCGCTGGGGAGGACCCGCGCTGGTTGTGCAAACGGCTGTACCGGCACTTGCGCGAGTGGAAGCAAGGGGATCGCGAGGCGGCGATCCGCGGTCTGCGCAGCCTGTGGATGCCCGAGGCGACCTTCCACCTTGGCGAGGTGCTGGCCGACTCCGGCCGCCACGAAGAGGCGGCGCAACAATTCCGGGCATTCCGCCTCTGGCCGGAGTGGGACAACAACTGGGGCGCGATCAGCTTCGCGTATCCGGTCAGCCTGTACCTGGAGGCCGTGTCGCTGGAGCGGCTCGGACAGCGCGAACAGGCTCGCCAGCTCGTGGACCGGCTCCTTGCAATGTGGAACCGTGCCGACCCGGAGTTGCCCACGCTGCGCGCCGCGAGGGCGCTACGCTCGCGGCTCGTCCAGTAGCTACCCGTTCCACAATCGGCCGGACCGTCACTGCACGAGCAATCTACCCCCGATCATGTCCATCCCGCAGACGTAGCTGATCTCCCCGGACTTCTGCGGCGTGAAGTCGATAGCGACCGCCTTGTTCAGCGGTAGCTCCTTCTTGATCCCGAGATCCTTGATGACGATCTCCGTCGCACAGGTCGAGTCGGTTTTCCGCGTGACGACCAGGTGGACGGGTTCCCCCTTCTTGAGCTCGACCTTCTCGGGCTCGAAACCCTTGGTCGTCACGGCGAGCTCGATGGTCCGCGCAGCCGGCGCGGCGGCGAGGAGGACTGCGATCAGGATGGCGTTCATGTGCTGCGGCTCCTTTGCGAGTTGCGGCAGGACCTGGCCCCCTGCTCGGAGTGCGTAGCACCTCCCGAAGCGCCCTGGTAGCCCGGCGTCGGCATGGTGGCGGAAAGGGGCGATCAGCCCTCTGCGGCCAGAGCTTCCTTCACCGCCGGACGGGCTGCGATGCGATCGAAGTAGGCCTTGAGCGCAGGCCACTTCGCAAGCTCGATGCCCCGGGTCTTCGACCAGGTGAGCACGGTGAAGAGATAGGCGTCGGCGACGGTGAAGCGCTCGCCGAGCAGGAATTGCCGGCTGGCGAGCTGCTCGGCCACCCAGCCGTACTTGACCAGCCGCTGCTCGCGCACCGTGTCCTTGACCTCTTGCGGCGCGTTTGGCGGCGGCGTCCCCTTGTGCAGCTCGGTGGCGATGTAGTTCAGCCACTCGATCAGCCGGTACCGCTCCAGGGAGCCCGACCTGGGCGCGAGCTGCGCCTCTGGCTTGCGGTCGGCCAGGTACTGGACGATGGCCACTCCCTCGGTCAGCACCTGCCCCTCGTCGATCTGCAGGGTGGGCACGTAGCCTTTGGGATTGATGCGCTTGAAGTCCTCGCCCCCGGCCGTCAGGCCGGCCTTGGTGTCCACCTTGACGAGCTCGAACGGAAGTCCCGCCTCGCGCAGGACGATATGGGGAGAGAGCGAGCATGCCCCTGGCTTGAAGTAGAGTTTCATGACGGGTCCGATGCGCGACCGGCTGGCGAGATGCTCACCGCCCGCGCGGTGCGAAGAAGCGGACCGCCGCCGGCGCCGCCAGGCACCCGCTCCCGATGGCCGCATACCCTGCGATCCACGCGATCGGGCTGCCCGCGCCGCCCGCGACATCGAGCGCCGCGCCGAAGACCACAGGCCCGACCATGCCGCCGCCGAATCCCGCCAGCGAGTAGAGGCCCATCGCCGACCCGCGCAACTCCGGCGGCGCCGCCGCGACGAGCCCCGCGGTGAGCGTGGCCGAGTCCGCCATCACCAGCATCGAGTACGCGACCAGGACGAGGACCACGACGGCCCAATGCCAGGGTGCGGAAGACCCGAGCACGATGCCGGTTGCGCCGGATGCGGTCATCGCGAGCAGGATCCATCGGCGCCGTCCGACGCGGAGGGCGGCTTCGTTGCCGGCGATGGAGGCGGGCACCGAGAGTAGATTCACGATGGCGGCGATCGACTGCGCGCTCCACGGGAATCCGCGACCGGCAGCCTGGACCCCGGAAGCGAAAGTCAGGAATGCCACCATCCAGCTGCGCGAGCCGAACAGCTCGAGGCAGTGTACCGCGTAGCCGGCGATGTACCCCGCACTCTCGCGCTGGCGGAGGATTCTGGCCCAGGAGGCGAAGGGCAGCAGCCCGGCGCGCGGCGCGGAGGGCGCGCCGCGCAGCGGAGAGATGAAGACGAGCACGAGTGCCGCGGCGACGAGCGGCCCCGCGCCGGCGACGAGGAACGCCGCTTTCCATCCAGAGCGAGCCGCAACGGCGCCGGCCAGGGCAAGCGAGAGCGCGGTCCCGATGCCGAAGGAAGAAGTGTAGAACGCGATCGCCCGGCTCTGCCTGGGTCCGAAAACGCGATCGGAGAGGAGCCGGAGTCCCGGCATGTACGTGCCGGCAATGCCCGCTCCGAGGAGCGCCTGGAAGAAGGAGGCGCTCGCGAATCCACGCGCCAGCGATGCGAAACCAGCGCTACCGGCGGCTGCAACGAGACTGGCGGCGCCGTACACCTTGCGCGCATCGCCCCGGTCCGTGAGCGCCGTCCACGACGACACCGCGGCGACGTAGCCCGCGAAGAACATGCCGCCGACGATCCCGGCCTGCGCGTTGGAGAGCGCCCAGGTGTCCCGAAGCTCCGGGAGCAGCGCCGCGAAGGTGGCGAAGCCCAGCATGGAGCAGATATGCGCGGCGACGAGGATGAGGACGGGGTTCATCGAGATGTCCGCGCATTCAAGACGTCTTCAATGCGCCCGGGCGTGCTCGATGCAGTACTCGGTGAGCTGCCCGTGGCACTTCTCCTGGCAGTCGCAGACGCGGAACTCGAGGTTGGGATCGTCCTTGTCGCTGCGGCCGCATTTGGCGCAGACGCGCGGGCGGCGCTCGGGCGCGGGCGCGAACGTTCCGGAAAACCGCTTGCGGCGTGAGCTGACCGCCGCCTGCCCCCGCATCGTCGCCACGAGTGGACCCGCGCAGAAGAGAAGCCAATTGAGCAACGCAGCGACGATGCCGGCGCGGATGTTGGGCGAGCCCGTCGCGAGCGCGTAGAGCAGCCAGGCCGCGTCGACGAGCCCGAGCCACTTCATCTTCACTGGCAGGATGAAGAAGAGGAGAATCTCGTAGTTGGGGAAGACGGTGGCGAACGCGAGCACGAGCGAGAGATTCAAGAACGCGTTGGTGACCGGGCCGAAGAGGAGCGCGCTGACGATGGTCGCGACGACCCCGACCAGGTAGTACACATCGAACTTGAAGTTCCCCCACTCCGCCTCGAGCGAGGTACCGACCGTATAGAGGAACATGAGCGCGATGATGGTCAGGATGGGTCCGAAGGCGCCGCGCCCTCCCCCTCCCCAGGGCAGGAAAAGGAAAGTGATGAGCCGCCACACCTCGCCCTGCGCGACGGCCTGCGGGTCGAGCACCAGCTGATCGAGGAACGCGGGGGTCACGTAGGAGAGCGCGTAGACGAGCCCGGACAGCCCGACGATGAGAAGGGTCAGGTTGTGCGGCGCATATCTGCCGAGCCGCCGCTCGAGCTTCGCGAGCCAACTCTCCATGGCGGGTGTGTAGCACGTGAGGTAGAGATCCGCCGTGGAACCTCAAAGGCCTGCGCCCGACGATCCGATCGCGCGTTTCCTCGCGCTCTTCGACCTCGCCAAGCGCACGCCGCAGATCATGGAACCGACCGGAATGGTGCTCTCCACGGTGGGCGACGACGGCAGGCCCTCCTCGCGCGTGGTGCTGCTCAAGGGGGTCGACGAGGAGGGGTTCGTCTTCTACACGAACCTCGAGTCGCGCAAGGGCCGCGAGGCGCTGGCCCGCCCTTCCGTGGCGCTACTCTTCTGGTGGCATCCCTTGGAAGTGCAAGTCCGCGTCGAGGGCGCGGCGCAGCGGGTTGGCGACGAGGACGCCGACGCGTACTTCGCCTCCCGGCCGCGGGGGAGCCAGCTCGGTGCGTGGGCTTCGGATCAGAGCCGTCCGCTCAAGTCTCGCGAGGAGCTGGAAGCGCGGCTCGCGGAGCTGACCGAGCGCTTCGAAGGGATGCCGGTGCCCCGCCCGCCGCACTGGTCGGGCCTGCGGGTCCGGCCGCTGTCGATCGAGTTCTGGAAGAACCGCACGAACCGCCTCCACGAGCGGCATCTCTATGCGCGCGAGAAGCCGGGCGCGCCGTGGTCGTTCGCGCTCCTCAATCCTTGATCCGCCGTTTCAACCCTTCTTCGGCCCCACCATGTCCTCCGGGCGCACCCACTTGTCGAAGTCCTCCGCGCTGAGGTAGCCGAGCTTCACCGCCGCCTCCTTCAGCGTGGTCCCTTCCTTGTGCGCCGTCTTGGCGATCTTCGCCGCCTTGTCGTAGCCGATGTGCGGATTGAGGGCGGTCACCAGCATGAGCGAGTCGCGGAGGAGCTCGTCGATGCGCTCGCGGTCGGGCTCGATGCCGACGGCGCAGTTGTCGTTGAAGGACCGCGCGGAGTCCGCGAGCAGACGCGTCGACTGCAAGAAGGCATTGATGACGAGCGGCTTGAAGACGTTGAGCTCGAAGTTGCCCATCGCCCCGCCCAGGTTCACCGCCACGTCGTTCCCCATCACCTGCGAGCAGGCCATGGTCATCGCCTCGCTCTGGGTGGGGTTGACCTTGCCGGGCATGATCGAGCTGCCCGGCTCGTTTTCGGGGATGCGGATCTCCCCGATGCCGCAGCGCGGTCCGGAAGCGAGCCAGCGTACGTCGTTGGCGATCTTCATCAGGGAAGCGGCGATGGTCTTGAGCGCTCCGTGGGCGAAGACGAGGGCGTCGTGCGCCGCCAGCGCCTCGAACTTGTTCGGCGCGCTCAGGAACGGGTGACCGGTGAGGCGCGACAGCTCTTTCGCGACCCGGTCGGCGAACTGCGGATGGGCATTGAGGCCGGTGCCCACCGCCGTTCCGCCGAGCGCCAGCTCGCGAAGGTGGGGGAGCGCGCTCTCGACGTGGCGGATGCCGTGATCGATCTGCGCCACCCAGCCGCTGATCTCCTGTCCGAGGGTCAGAGGCGTCGCGTCCTGCAAATGGGTACGGCCGATCTTCACGATCGAGCGGAACTCCTCGCTCTTGTGGGCGAGGGTGTCGCGAAGCAGCCGCAGGGACGGGATGAGCTGATCGACCACCGCGGGAACCGCCGCGACGTGCATGGCGGTGGGAAAGACGTCGTTCGAGGACTGTCCCTTGTTGACGTCGTCGTTGGGATGGACGAGGCGCTCCTCGCCGCGCGGGCCGCCGAGGATCTCGCTGGCGCGGTTCGCCAGGACCTCGTTCATGTTCATGTTGGTCTGCGTACCGGAGCCCGTCTGCCAGACGGCGAGCGGGAACTCGCCGTCGTGCTTGCCGGCGACGACCTCGTCCGCGGCCTCGATGATGGCCGCGCCCTTCTTCTTGTCGAGGACGCCGAGGTCGAGGTTGACCTGGGCCGCCGAGCGCTTCACCTGCGCGAGCGCCTTGACGAGAGCGGGCGGCATCTTCTCGGTGGAGATCTTGAAGTTCTGCAGCGAACGCTGCGTCTGCGCGCCCCACAGCCGCTCCGCCGGGACCTCGATGCCCCCAAAAGAATCCTTCTCGATGCGCATCGCCATTGCCGGTCTCCCGTCGAGAGCGCGACATAGCATAATTGTTGACCGCGGCCGGTCGCCACGTAGGTTCCGCGCATGCGCTGCCGGCGTTGCTCCCATGAGCTGTCCTCCGGTGCAGACCGGTGCCTGCGCTGTTTCGCGCTGAACCCGCAGAACGTCGCGGGGCCGCTTTTCGCGGGGCTCGATTCCGATCCTCCCAAGGAGGTGCGCGTTCGCTTCGACGACGAGCCGGGCCCGGCGGAACGCCCTGCTCCGATCGAGAAGCCGCCTGCTCCGCCGAAGGCCCGCAAGCCGCAGATGCCAGCGCCGGCGCCGCTTCTCTTCGTGGAGCTTCTCAAGACCCCCGCGCCGCCGCCGCCAAGGCTCGAACCGGTCACGGATCCAGACCCGGAACGGCAGGAGCCCAAGGCGAGACGATTCGACCCGAAGACGTTCCTCGTCGCCTGGGCGATCGACTTCAGCGCCGTCGCCGCGCTGACGGCCCTGCACGTCGGGTTGGCCGTCGCGGTGATCGGTCCCGAACGCCTCGCGCCGGGGCCCGCCGGCTCGATCGATTACTGGATCGACCTCTTCCGGGGCGGCGGACTGTGGATGTTCTGGCTGTTGCTCGCCGTGACGCTGGCGCTCGCCTATTGCGCAGTTTCCGCGCTGCTCCTGGGCAGGACGCCCGGCCTAGCACTGGCCACCCGCGAATCCCGCTTGCCTCCGGAAAGGTCCGCGCCGTAGCCTCGGACCCCACCGGAGGGTCGACGTGCCAGAGAAGTCGTATGTGCTCCCGATCCCGAGCAAGCGCGGGGTCATCTTCTTCCTGCTCGCCAACGTCTTCGCCTTCGCCCTCTGCGCGACGGTGTTCGCGGCGGTCTGGTACGGCGACGCCATCAGCCCGGTCGCGAACGCGATCTGGTCGTTCCTCGCCACCCATTCCGGATGGACGGTGGGGGCCGCCCTCTCGCCGCTCTTCGCCGCCCTGGTCCTCGGGTACGGGTACGCGCGCCGCGCGATGGCGCGCAGGGCCCGGGAGAAAGCCGAGGCGCTCGCACAGGCAGCGCGCTCCGCAGGGACGCAGCTTCCCATCTGATGCTCGCCGCGCTCCTCTGCGCCTCGCTCGCCGCGCGAGGGGCGGCGCTGGTGCCCGCGCGCGCCGAGGCGGCCGTGCTCTTCGACGGCGCGGGCGGCATCGCCGGCCTGCACCAGTTCCTCGAGACGGCAGGAACGAAGTCGCGGGCGCTCGCTCCGTACGAGCTGTCGCGGGAATCGATCGCGCTGTTCGGTCCCGATCTGCTCTCGGGGGCGCCGGGATGGGGCCTCGATCCGCGAGGGGCCCGCGCCCTCGTCTTTGCCGGCAACGCCTACGCTCTGAGCGCCCCGGTTCGCGACGGAAAGGCGGCGCGCAAGGCGCTCATCGCCTGGGTCGGCGCGGCCGGCCCCTGGAGCAAGCGCACCGGAAGGCGCAATCCAATCTCCGCCGGATCCGGCCGATCGCAGCGGGCCGGAATCGTAGCTCCCCAAGGAGGATCGGTCCGCCTCCTCACCGCTTCCGGACGCGGAGCCGAGATGCTCGTCGCGGCGCTGTGGCGCATCGGAGCGCAGCGATCGCCGACGCGCACGCTGGCGCACGACAGACGTCTCGAACCCCTCCTGCCCGCGGGCAACGGCAAGGCTGCGCTCATCGTGCGCGGCGACGATCCGATCACCTTCGCCGTCCTCGAGCTTTCGGCGGACGCTTCGAGCGTCGTCGCACGGGGCCTGGTCGGCGCGCCTTCTCCGCTGCTCGCCGGCCACGCGCCAGATGCTTCCGCCTGCACGGAGTCGTCGCTGTTCTGCCTGCGGGCTTCGCTCGGGCTTTCGGGAAAGGCGGCGCTGGCGCTCGCCTCGCAGATGTATCTCTCCGGGACGTCGCCGGCAGGTCCGCTCGCCGATCTGCTGCAGAAGGAGACTTCGCGGGCCGAGAGCCTCGTCCTCCTGAGCAGCGGAATCGACGTATCCCTGCTCGACGAGCCGAAGTCGTCCTTGTGGGCGCTCCATCTCGTCGCCGCTCTCGCCGGAGTCACGCCACACGATCGGCCACTCGACCTCGAGGCAGGCGACGGCCCCCGCAAGCGATGCCTCCGGGCGGAGGGCCCGACCCTGCAGATGGCGAGCCCTTGCGTGGACCTTCGCATCGCGCTGCGCGAAGGCGACGGGCCCGCGCTGCAAGCCACGGCCGATCCGGCCGCAATCGACGCCGCGCTTTCCCGGCTGAACGCGTTCGATGCGCTCCGCGGATCGGTCCCCGCCACCCTGGTCGGAGCGCGCCTCCTCGTCGGCGGCTTCTTGCGCGGCTCGGCACCCTTTACCCTCTCCGGTGAGCCGGACCCGCTCGGCGCCCGCATCGAGCTTCGCTGGTCTCTCCGGTAGGGGCGGGGTAGTTTCCCCCGCGCCATGTCCGACGAGAACCGAGAGAAGTTCCCGCAGACCGAGCCGCCCGGCGGCATCTCCTCCGCCGAGCGCGCCTCGCGGCTCTCGTCGCTCGCTCCGCGGGAAAAGCTCGCCGCCCTCGACCTGCAGGCGGAGCTGGGCGGCGGCGAGGAGCGGGTCGAGAAGCAGCACCAGGAGGGCAAGCTCACGGCGCGCGAGCGCATCGAGCTCCTCCTCGACGCGGGCAGCTTCGTCGAGCTCGACAAGTTCAAGGTCCACCGCTGCGACGACTTCGGGATGGAGAAGAAGAAGATCCTCGGCGACGGGGTCGTCACCGGGTACGGCACCGTCGAGGGGCGCCAGGTCTTCGTCTTCGCCCAGGACTTCACCGTCTTCGGCGGCTCCCTCTCCGGGTCCTACGCCGAGAAGATCTGCAAGGTGATGGATCTGGCGGTGAGCACCGGCTGCCCGGTCGTCGGCCTCAACGACTCCGGCGGCGCGCGCATCCAGGAAGGCGTGGTCTCGCTCGCGGGATACGCGGAGATCTTCTACCGCAACGTCGCCTCCTCGGGCGTCGTCCCGCAGCTCTCCGCCATCCTCGGTCCCTGCGCGGGAGGCGCGGTCTACTCGCCCGCCATGACCGACTTCATCGTCATGACCAAAGGGACGAGCTACATGTTCATCACCGGCCCCGACGTCATCCGCACCGTGACGCACGAGGAGGTGACGAAGGAGGACCTGGGCGGAGCGCAGGCGCACAACATGAAAAGCGGCGTAGCGCACTTCGCCGCGGAGAACGAGGCGGCGGCGCTGCGCATCCTGCGCGAGCTGCTCTCCTACCTGCCTTCGAACAATCTGGAGGATCCGCCGCTCGTCACCACCGAGGATCCACCCGACCGCCGCGACGAATCATTGAAGACGGTGGTGCCGCCAAATCCGAACAAGCCGTACGACATCAAGGACGTGATCCGCGGAGTGGTGGACGATCACCGCCTCCTCGAGGTCGCCGAGCACTTCGCCCGCAACATCGTCACGGGCTTCGCTCGCCTCGGCGGGCGGACAGTCGGGATCGTCGCCAACCAACCCGCGATCCTCGCCGGCGTCCTCGACATCGACGCCTCCCGCAAGGGCGCCCGCTTCGTGCGCACCTGCGACGCCTTCAACATCCCGCTCGTCACCTTCGTGGACGTTCCCGGCTTCCTCCCCGGCACGACGCAGGAGTGGGGCGGGATCATCACCCACGGCGCCAAGCTCCTCTACGCCTTCGCCGAGGCGACGGTGCCGAAGCTCACCGTCATCACCCGCAAAGCGTACGGCGGCGCTTACGACGTCATGTCGAGCAAGCACATCCGGGCCGACGTCAATCTCGCCTGGCCGACCGCCGAGATCGCGGTGATGGGTCCCGAGGGCGCGGTCAACATCGTCTTCCGCAAGGAGCTGGAAGCGCGCGGCGCCTCGCGCGACGAGCTCGTGCAGAAGTACCGCGACACCTTCGCGAACCCGTACAAGGCCGCCGAGCTCGGCTACGTCGACGAGGTGATCCCTCCCGAGGAGACGCGGCCCCGCCTCTGCCGTGCGCTCCTCATGCTGCGCGGCAAGCGCGCCGACGTGCCCCGCCGCAAGCACGGGAACATCCCGCTGTAGACGGACCGGCTAGCCCCGGGCGCGCTCGCTACGCAGCTTCTCCGGATGATCGACGAGCAGGCGGAAGACCCGGAGAAACGCAAGAAAGAGGAGGCCGAGGCCGAAGAGCGCAGCGCCCCGAACCCGAGCGTCGTCTGGGACGCGGTCCACCAGGAAGGCTGCGACGAGCTCCGCAGGAATCCCGTGGCGCTGATGTGGTCGGGTCTCGCCGCCGGGCTCTCGATGGGTTTCTCGCTCATCGGCGAGGGCCTCTTGCGCTACCACCTGCCCGACGCCGGCTGGCGCCCGCTCGTCGCCAAGCTCGGCTACAGCGTGGGCTTCCTCGTCGTGGTGCTCGGCCGGCAGCAGCTCTTCACCGAGAACACGCTCACCGTGGTCTTGCCGGTGCTGCACGACCGGGAGAACGGCAATCTCCAGCGGATGATGCGCCTCTGGGCCATCGTCCTCGTCGCGAACCTCGCCGGCGCTCTCGCCATCGCCTGGACGCTGGGACACACGGCAGTCTTCGATCCCGCGCTCCAGGAGACGTTCCGCAAGGTCGCCGAGGAAGGAATGGGCGCGCCGTTCGGGACGGTGCTCCTGCGCGGCGTCTTCGCCGGCTGGACCATCGCGCTCATGGTGTGGCTCATGCCCGCCGCCGACAGCGCGCGGATCTGGGTGATCATCCTCCTCACCTACGTCATCGCGCTCGGCGGGTTCGCACACGTCATCGCCGGTTCGGTGGACAAGCTCTTCCTCGTCACGACGGGGCACATGGGGGTTGGTCAGTTCCTGGGGGGATTCCTCGCCCCGTCCCTCTTCGGCAACATCATCGGCGGAGTCTCGCTCGTGGCCGCGCTCAACCACGTCGCGGCGGCGCCCGCGGCGCGGAGGACCTGAAAGGTTGTTGCGCGGGGGCGCTCTGTTGGACAGCATCGGCAAGTGCGATTCGCCGATGTCACCCGGGGCGCAGCGCGGCTTGCCGACCGGCTCCGCTTCCTCTTCCTGCCGATCGCGCTCTGCGCCCTGGTTGCGGTCGGCGCGCACGCGGCCGCCGAGGTAGCCTCCGAGCGGATCCTCTCTCTCGTCGACGCCCTCGACGCGGCGCTCGACTCTTTCTTCTCGCGCTTCGCGCTGACGACGCCGCTCGTCGACTGGATCGGCCCGGCCCAGCGGATCGGGTTCGCCCGGGCGCTCGCCCTGGTCTGGGAACTTTGCGCCGACGCGCTGATCGCCCTCCCGCTCCTCGGATACGACGAGCGCGCGGACGAGGTGAAGCGCTTTCGCGCGCTCTGCGAGAAGGCCTGGAAGCGTCCCACCACGTTGCGCGTCGTGCGTCCCATCGCAACGGCGGTGATCGCGCTCGCCGGCGCGTGCTCGACCGCGCGCCTCTTGCAGGGCAGCGTCCATCTCGCGCTCCACGGAGGCGCTTTCGCCGGATTCCTCGCGCGTGGGCTCGCCGTCGTCGCCGTCTGCGCGCTGGTCGCCTCGCTCGCCTGGCGCGCCGTGGTCCACGCGCTCCTCCGCGCGGATCGAACCTCGGACCGCCGCGCCCGCTCCTGGCGCTCGTCGCTCGCCCTGGGCGCGCCCTCGGCGGTCGTGCTCCTTCCCCTCGCGATGGCGGGCCTGCGCGCGGCGCCGCTGCTCTCGTTCCTGCGCTGATCATGAGGCGGGTCCGCAGCCTTCTCGATCTCGCGCTGGCGGGCCTCGCGCTGTGGGCGGCCTGGTACCACACGCCCGCGGGCGCGCTCGTGCGGGTGGTCTCCGCCCACGTCTTCGGGACCCGCACGACCGCGCGTCCGCTCCTCGCCTATTACTCGGCCGGGACCGAGGGTGCGCAGGCGCCCGAAGTCATCGTGCCCCGCCCGCCGCTCGCTCCGGCCGCGGCGCTCGGAGCGGGAGCTTCGGCCGCGATGTCTCGTCTCGCTCCGGCGGAGAGGGAGCGGATTCTCGCCCGGAACCACCTCCGCTCGGCGGCGCCCGAGGGGCTTTCCGATGTCGTCGCGCGCCTCTCGTCCGTCCACCGGTCCCGCGAAGCCGGCGTTCTCGCCTTCTTCTGCGGCGGCGAGGCGGCGCGGTTCGCCGTCGAGCGGGCGGGAAGAGGCGCGCGTCTCGAGGATCTCGCCCGAGAGCTTCCTCCCTCCTACGAGCGCTCGATCTCGCTGGCGGGCGATACGCTCACCCTGGGCACCGCGTATGCGCTCGCCTGTCCCGTCCCCCCCTGGGCGCACGTCACCTCGCCATTCGGGATGCGCGAGCATCCGGTGCTCGGCGGGCAGCGGCTCCATGCGGGCGTCGATCTCGGCGTACCCGTCGGCACCGAGATCCATGCGGTCGCACCGGGAATAGTGCGCCGTTCCTCGGAGGATTCGGTCAGCGGCCTCGCCCTCGTCATCGATCACGGCAGCGGGGTGAGCACCGTCTACTTCCACAACGAGCAACTGCTCGTGCACAAAGGCGACCATGTCGCGCAGGGGCAGATCGTGTCCCGCTCCGGCAATACCGGGCGCTCGACGGGGCCGCACCTGCATTACCAGCTCGACTTGCCTTCCGGACCGGTCGATCCGCTGCGATTCCGCATCGCGAGACCGCACGTGGATCGCGGCGGAACGGACTTGTGATCGGTTCGCGCTACCCGCGGCTGAGCCTCGAACGCAGCTCCCGCTTGAGCAGCTTCCCGC
>VBKL01000038.1 GCA_005879805.1 Deltaproteobacteria bacterium
GGGAGTTGTGTGGGTTCTTGGCAGTGTGTCGGTATCTGACAAGGGAACAAATCGAGAGACTGATATTTCCGGGAAGAAGCAAGGCAAGGTCGTCCACGAGACTGAGGCAGTTGGCGCGCGAAATCGGCGGGCAGGCGGCGGTCATTCGAGGGGACCTGGGATACGGAAGCGCGGACGGGTGGACGACGGTCTGGGCATTGACGCGAGAAGGGTTCGAGATCGGGTCACAATGGCTGGGTCTGAAGTTAGAGAGGGTACCGAAGCACGACGTCGGGCAGGCGTTCTTGAAGCACGAGGTGATGGCGAACGAGATCTTCCTCGGCTTGGTCCCGCAGGACGGAAAGACCTGGGCGAAGGTGCCGCGCGAGTTCCGCTGGGTGCTCGGCGAGTACCTGGACCTGCCCTTCGAGGAGTTCACACGCGTGGGGTCCGAGCTCGAGGCGCGCCGCCTCCAGCCGGACGCGATGCTCGAGCACCCTGCATCGCAAAGGCGCTTCTTCATCGAGTACGAGACGGGCAGCGCGACCGTACGGGATGCGAAGAAGTCCACCTCCACGATGGCCAAGCTGGATCGGTATGGGACGTTCTTGTGCGCGCCCGCCGGGAACGTGCTAGCCGACAAGCGGGAGACGTTCTACACGCGGGCCTTCAAGGACGGCTGGCGTCCGAAGGTGCTGTTCGTGTCGCCGAGCGAGGCGCGTCGCCAATCGATCGCGGCCGTCATCGAAGAGCGCGCGCACAGCGACAAGTACAAGGTTCCAGCGAAGTCTCTGACGCTGGCAGACGCCCGCCTGTACCTCTGCCGCAAGCTGTACGGCGCGGACCGACCGCCTGGTACCGTTCAGCCAAAGCCCATGCCGGCGATGTCTCCAGCGCGACCCGCGACCAAGAGGAGGGAGAACGCGTCAAGCGCCGTGGAAGAACGGCTCCGCCGTGGTCGCGTTTCCGTCCGAGGCGAGCAGCTCGTCAACTTCGAGACCTCGCCGCCGCGGATTGAAACGGGCGCTATCGCGAGGAACTGCTCCGCCGCAGGGGGATCCCGCAGAACTTTGACCTTGGCCAGTCGACCGAGGTTGCCCATCAATGCGTCTCCAAAAAAGAACCTGGTTGGCCAAATTGGGACCACCCGGACATGTGCCGCTTTACAGATGCCGCAGTTGGCGCAGTTCGTGATCAGCGCTCCACGCGATGGTCTCCGCCGGGAATGCGGCCCGCGCCCAGCCGCGCGCGAACGGGTCCGCGTATCGGCGCCGCGAGCCGGAAGGTACGGTGCTCCACGCGACCGTCCGATCGCACTTCAAGACCTTCCTTGCCCAGGTCGAGGAGCGCGGCGATGGCGCGGGGTTACCGCGCTTCGTCGTTTCCGAGTTCGAGCGGTATCTGGCTTGCGGCATCCTCGCCAATGGCTTCGCCCGGGTGCGCTGCGCATCGTGCGGCGACGAAATGCTCGTTGCATTTTCGTGCAAAGGCCGGGGCTTCTGCCCTTCCTGCACGACCCGCCGCATGCAAGGGACGGCAACGCACCTGCTGGACCGCGTTTTGCCTCGGGCTCCCATGCGCCAGTGGGTGCTTTCGCTTCCGCGCTGGGCCCGATTCCTCCTGGCGCATGATCCGAAGCTAATCACTCGCACGCTCGATCTGGCGCTGCGCACGATCTTCAAATTCCAACGCCGCCGCGGCCGCCGGGCTGATGCGAAGGCGCCGCGAACGGGCGCGGTCACCTTCGTGCAGCGGTTCGGCGGAGCACTCAACCTCAACGTGCACTTCCACTGCCTCGTTCCGGACGGCGTATTCGTCGAAGAGCAACCAGGCATCCGTTTTGTCCCCCTTCCGGGGCCGTCCGAGGACGAGGTCCGGGACGTGCTGCGGCGCATCGCCCGACGCGTGCGCAAACTCTTGCGACCTCGAGCGGAGGCGACCGACTCCGACTCACGCGACCGGGACGCGCTCGCTGCCGCGCAAGCCGACTCGGTGGGCTCGCTCCGAGGGAGGCCACCTGACGGGGGCCGGAAGAAGGAACGGACTGCCTACGAGGACGGATTCTCGTTGCACGCCGGCGTGCACCTCCACGCCAACGACCGGGAAGGCCTCGCTCATCTTTGCGGGTACGGCGCCCGTCCGCCGCTCGTGCAGACGAGACTGTCGCAGCTCGCTGACGGACGCCTCGCCTATCTCTTGAAGCGCCCCCTCGCCGATGGCACCGAGGTGCTGGTGCTCGAACCGTGCGAGCTCCTGCGCAGGCTGGCCGCGTTGGTACCGCCGCCTCGCGCTCACCTCGTCCGCTATCACGGAGTGTTCGCTCCTGCGTCCGCGTGGCGCAGCCGGATCGTGCCGAACGTGGAGCCCATACCTTGCGAGCCCGTCCGTCCTGACGAGCAGACGCCGCCATCCCAGCCGTTGCCGTCGCGACGTCCCGATTCGCGCATTCCGTGGGCCGAACTGCTCTTGCGCGTCTTCCGCGAAGACGTTCTCCTTTGCCCGTGCGGCGGCCGC
This sequence comes from Deltaproteobacteria bacterium, assembly GCA_005879805.1. Taxonomy (GTDB): domain Bacteria; phylum Myxococcota; class Myxococcia; order Myxococcales; family 40CM-4-68-19; genus VBKO01. The sequence goes on from VBKL01000038.1 coordinate 2,494, forward strand.
CGCGTTGTCGTCGCCTTCATCACCGAGAAGAAGGTCGTGACGGAGATCTTGGAGCATCTCGGCTTACCGACCACCGGTCCACCGATCGCAGCGGCGCGCACTACCGCATCGGACCGAGGACCCGCCCTGGCAGGACGACGCGCCCTCGGTGCAGCGCAGCCTGCAGTGAGCGGGCCGGGTTCGTTCGTATGCCTTGAATTCACCGT
>VBKL01000039.1 GCA_005879805.1 Deltaproteobacteria bacterium
AGACTTACCGCTGCGCCTGCGTGGGCTCGTTCGCGGCGGGGGTCGCGGCAGGGCCCGGGGGAGTCGGGGTGGTCCCGCTCGCGGCCTGGTTCAGGTGCCGGATGCGGTTGCGGATCATCGGGGCGAACTCGCTGCCCGGGTAGAGGCCGGCGGCGCGCTCGTAGGCGGCGCGAGCCTTGTCAGCCTTGCCCGTCTCCTCGTACGCGGTGCCGAGGAGGAAGCCGGCGTACTGCGCGGTCTTCGTCCCGCCCGTGTTCTTGAGGAAGGTCTCGAGCGGAGCGATCGCCTTGGCGAAGTCCTTGGTCTGGGTCAGCGCGTTGCCGAGCCGGAAGTAGACGACGTTGTCTTCCGCCTTCGGCTCGAGCTCGATGTAGCGGCTCAGCTCCTGGGCGGCGGCACCCCAGTCGCTGCGGCGGAAGGCGGCGTTGCCGCGATCCAGGGCGGCCTGGGCAATGCGGCCCTTCATGCCGGCGGCCCGGTCGTCGATCGCCTTGGACTCGAGCGGGGAGACGAGCTGCCGGTCCAGGTGGACGGCCTGGCTCATGGCCTGGTTCAAGCCGGGGCCTTCCTTCTCGGTCCCGAGGAGATCGTAGACGTGAGCGGCCTTCGCGCTTGCGTCGCGGCGGGCGACCTCGCCGGCGCGGAGCTTGTCGAGGTCCTGCGAGAGCTGGTGGACCTTCGACTCGTTCGCGACGGCTTCCTCGCGAGCGACGCGGATCTCCGCGCGGGCCAGGCTGTAGGCGCCGAGGCCGAGCAGGATGGTGAAGATGAGATAGGCGACGACGCTCGTCATCCAGTGCCGGCTCTCGAACATCTCCTGCTTGCGGCCCATCTGCTTGAGCTCGGCGTGCAGGTTCTTGAGCAGGTTGTCGTTCTTGATGATGAGGTTGCGCGCCTCGACGACTTCCTTGCGCAGGTCGCCCATCGCGCTCCCGTCGGAGACCGGGTTGCCCGAAGGGGTCAGGCTGACGGGGTTGACGGGACGGGGAGGAGTGATTTCTTCGCTCATCTGCATTCCTTCGGCTCCGGGCGCGGGGGGTTCAATTGGGACCTCGCACGGAACGGTCGGCGGGCGCGGAACCATCCCACGCTCCAATTTTTCTTGCACGTGACGACGGACACACCCGGGGGTGCGCTCGTATGGTCGTGGACCGGGCGACCGAGCGTCCGCTTCGACGGCTAGTCGCCCGGGCGGCCGCGATCGTCGGACGAGAAGTAGTGCAGCTGCAGGCCGATGCCGAAGAAGTTCCCGCCCACGTTCACCGTCGTGTTCGACGCCGTCGCATCCAGCGCGGCCGAGCTGACCGTGTATCGGTCCTCGACCACGAAGGCGAGGTGATCGGTGAGGCGGAACCGCCCTCCCAGCGCGATGAAGCCGGCGGTGGAATTGGCCTCGACGTTGGCCCCGCCGCGGGTCGAAGTGTTGAGCGAGTACCCGAGGCCTCCGCCCGCATAGAGCGTGTACCAGCTCTCCTTCACGAGCGCGGTGTCGAGCTGGAGGAGGATCTGGATGCTGCGGATGTCGAGGGTACCCGCGGGGGTGCCGTACTTGTCGAGCATGTAGCCGATCTGGACTCCGCCGTGCAGCTCGTCGTCGGCCTGGTAGCCGAAGCCGAGCACGAGGCCGGGCTGGAAAAACGAGTGCTGCCTGCCGCTGCCGTAGTCGCCGGTCGGGATCTGGCGGGCGCCGCCCAGCAGCGTGATGGTCCCGTCGCCTTTCTCGGGGACTCCGGCCAGAGCGGGAAAAGCCGCCACGACGACGAGCCCGAGCGCGAACGATCGCATGCAGTCCCTTCGTGCGGTTTACTGCGAGCGCGCGCTGCTGGGACGCAAGAGCGCCTGGAAAGCGGCGAGCCCGCGCAGCGACTTCAGATCCTCGTCGCTGCCGGCGTGCGTCGCAAGATCTCCGTCGAGCTGGATGGCGGCACGGAGGTGATCGATGGCCCCGCGGTCGTCGCCCAGCCGGGCCAGCGCGCAGGCGTAGTTGTATTGCGCCTCGGCCAGGTCGGGAGCGCGCACGACCAGCTCGGCGAGCGTGTCGGCGGCGCCCTTCACCTGGTTCTGCGCGAGCTGCATGACGCCCACCGCCCGGAGCGCCAGCTGGCGCTGTTCCGGGGTGAGCTCGTGATCCGACTTGAGCGCCGCTTCGCCGTGCGGCTCGAGTCGAAGACCTGGTCGGCGAACGCCTCGCCCTGCGGTCCGGATACCTGAAGGAGCAGGCAGTCCGATCCTCTCGAGTAGAACGCCCAGCGGTTGCGCACCGGCGCGCTGGCCGGTCCGCGGGTGAAGAGCCAGAGGGCCGTCGGCGCGTCGCCGATCGTATCGTTGCGGGGACCGTCGGCCTGGGGAGGAATGTCCTGTGCCCCGCCGCTCCTCGTCGCTTGCGGATCGTCCTCGTCGCTGCGCTGGCGCACTGCCTTGAGCCGTTCGCGCGCGGCATCGCGACAGGCTGCCGGCGACGCCTGCCGCGCCAGAGGGAAGGTCGCGATCTCGACCTGCACTCCGGAGGAGACGCGCGCGTTGCCGTCGTTGGCGACCTGCCAGCCACCCGCCCCGGGGGGAAGCTGGTACGAGACGCCGTGCAGGGCGTCCTCGACCTGGACGGCGCCATCGGGGGCCGGCGACGCGGGGCGTTCGGAAGATTTCCCTCCGGCGCAGGCGGCGACGACGGCGAGCAGGGGCAGAGCCTTCTTCACTGAAAGTGCTCCTCGCGCTGCGGCGAGACCAGCTTGCCGCCGACCGAGTGATAAAAGAGCTGGATCTCGCGAGCCGTCTGCTTCTCGCGGTCGTACGCGATGCAGGAGTCGTATGGCCGCGAGTAGACGTGCAGGCTGACGGCGCGCTCGGCGAAGGGATTCGAGACGCGGTGGATGGCGGCGTCGCCTTGCTGCAGGTCGACGCAGCCGACCGGCGCCCGATCGAGCCCGCCTGCCGGAACGAGGCGGATGCGGTCGCCCGGACCCGGCCCGTCGAGCGAGTCGAAGTTCTCCAGCCGCAGTGCTCCCTTGTGGACCGCCAGCCAACAAAGCTGGTTGGAATGGTTGTGGATGGGGCTGGCGCTTCCCGCGTCCCAGCAGAGCGCGATGAGCTCGAAGAGATCGTCGCGGTAGATGAGATTGCGCGTATAGCGCCGCGGCGCGAAGTGCAGGAACGGCTGCAGGGTCTCGGGACGGACCGACAGGTCGTGGAGCAGCTTGCAGATGTGGCCGGGCTGGAAACGGGGCGGCGGAACTCCCCGGAGCGTCTCGACGATGCCTTCGACGGCGACGAGCATGCTCGGATCCTCCACGCGCCAACGCTCTATAACGCGCTTCGCCCCGCTGCGGGCGGTCCCGGGCGGGCGGTCCCCGCGAAGCGCGCGTGGGATAACGTGCGCACCGGCCCGGCCGCCAGCCTACCCACCCGTCGACGCACCGCTTTAAATGGTCTCGGGCGCGGCGGCGTGGGCGTACGACTCGTAATCGCGGCCGAACCGTTTCTCGATCTCCGCGGTGGGCCACTCGGCCACGACGGGCCGACCATGGGCGCAGCGCGCGCCGAAGTCCGTCGAGTCGAGCGCGGCGA
>VBKL01000094.1 GCA_005879805.1 Deltaproteobacteria bacterium
ATCTTCGATCTCACCGCCGCCTACCCGCCGGCGCGCGGCCTCGAGGGCTTCTACAAGGCGCTGGAGGTGCCCCACGACCCGCGCACCCCGCCGCCGCTCGACCGTCTTTGCGTGGCGATCCGCGAGAACAACCCCGTCGCCCTCGACGCGCTCGAAGCGCTCTCGCTGGACGCCAAGGTCACCTTCGTGCCGGGCAACCATGACCGCCACCTGCTCGGTCCGGAGGGGCGCGCTGCCCTCGACGCGGCTGGGCTCTCCCAGGTCGCCATCGAGCCGACCGTCACCCGGAAGATGGACGAGCGAGTGATCGTCCTGCAGCACGGCCACGGCTGGGATCCCTCGAACGCAACCCCGACCGGCGGCGGCGAGGTGATGACCGGGATCCTCCACCACGCGGTGGTGCCTTTCTTGCGCCATCTCGCTCCTCGCACCAACGTGGCGATCGACGCCGACAGGGTCATTGCCCTGCGGCCCGAGGAGCGGGTGGTGCCGGTCCTCGAACGGTGGCTCAAACCGGGCATGTTCGAACGCTTCGTGGATGCCTTCGTGCAAATCCTGGTCGAGAACGGGTACATGTCGCGCGCCATCAGCCTGTTCGCGACGCCGGAGCGCATCCGGGAGCGTCTCAAGGACGACGACGACCTCTGGGAACGCGCGGGCCACACCGCCCTCGAGGCGCTGGAAGGGAGGAAGGACATCCCGGGTAGACCGCCGCCGCCGGACATCCTCGTCCTCGGCCATACCCACGTGCTCGACTGGGCGGTCCAGGAGGGCCGCCCCGGGGTGCAGCGGCTCTACGTCAACCTGGGAACGTGGAGCGCGCGGGCGTCCGACGCCGCGGGCCCGCTCGAGGCGATGCTTCCGGTCTTCCGCATCGCAGTCGAATCGGGGCGGCGGCTCGTCGCCACCATGCGGGACCTGTCCGGGCAGAGGCGGCTGTTGCAGCGATTCGAGGTGGAACGATGAGGAAGGAAAGCGCGTGATCCTGCTCGCCGCCGCCGCCGCGATGCTCGTCGCCGCGCCGGCCAGACCTTCCCGGCGCCTGCCGCCGGAGCAGGACCCGAAGCTCGGCGGCGCCGCCAAGGCGTTCGCCAAGGCCACCGTCTCCTTTGCCGCCCCCGAGGATCGGGCCGTGCTGAAGCGCGACCAGATCGAGGTGCAGCTGAAGATCGCGCACTACGCCCTCGCCGGCGGGGCCCATGCCCACGTCATCTTCGACAACGAGCCCGCCCTGGAAGTCGACGACGTCGAGGACCCGATCGTGCTCAAGGACGTGCCGCCGGGCCCCCACGTCCTGCGGGCGGTCCTCTGCCGGCCCTGGCACGAGGTGGTCAAGGCGAAGGGGGCATTCGCGATGGTGCGGTTCTGGGCCGGGCCTCGCTTCACGGGAAGAGCAGGAGAGCTGGCCGAACGGGCGGACTGGCCAGATCCGAAGAAACCGCTCCTCACCTACCTGCTCCCGATCGGGCAGCGGTCGAAAGGAGCGAAGGGATTCGAGTCCGATGCCACCGACGCCGTGGGCTCGGACGACAGCGCATCGGCGTCTCCCGCCGGCAAGAAGGCGGAGGTGCCAGTCCTCGATTTCTATGTCTGGAACACCCAGCTGGGAAAGCGCGCCTCGAAGGTGCGGGTGGTGCTCGACAAGGCGGAGCTGCCGCTCATCACCAGCTGGGAGCCGAAGAAGCTCGCGCGGCTCAAGCCGGGCGAGCACCGCATCACGATCGATCTGATGGACAGCAAAGGTCAGAAGGCGGCGAACGCGCTCAACCGCACGGACCGCACGTTCGTGGTGAAGTGATCCGCGGACGCACCGCGCTCCGGACGCGGATGCGCCACGGCGCATCCTGTCCTGCGCGGCGTTCCAAGGCCCGGCGAGAGCTCGCCCATACTCGCGGTTCGGAGACAGCTTCGCATCGCCTGGCGGTCTTGATTCCGCGAATAATTGCTTGAGGGGACAGGTGCCTGGGCGGGGGCGGGCAGGCCTCCCGCCGAAGCAGACGCACCGCGCTCCGGACGCGGATGCGCCACGGCGCATCCTGGCCTGCGCGCGTTCTAATGCTCCGGCGAGAGGCCTGCCCACCCCCGCCCTCCGCCGGTCACTGCTAGATCGGATACCGCTCGACACCGCGGGCGATCTTGATTCAGCGAACATTAGTCCCTCGCGTAGCCTGCCTGTAGTAGGCCTCCCCGCGAAGAGCACGCACCATCGCAACGAGCAATCTAGCGCTCGAACATCGAGATCCCGAGCGTGCAATCGAGCGGGCGACTTGCCGCGATCGTAGCTTCCACTATGGATACGAAAATCGCGGAAGTCCTGCCCTGGATATGGTGGGTTCGTACAATCCTCGCACTCGTGGTGGCCCTTCTCGCGACGTGGCTCCTCAAGCGGGCCTCGCCGCGGCTCGCTCGGACGTCCGCCTGGTTCCGTCGCTGGAATGCCAAAGGCCTGATGGAAGAGGCCAGGTATCGGAGAGCGCTCTCACGGTCACCGAAGCTCCTGATCATGCATGGGATCCACACTCTTCTCGCGTTCCTTTGTTTCGCCTTCTTCGCCGGAATGTTCCTCTTGGTCCCGGTTTGGTCGAACGCGATTTACGACCCGTCATCCACATTTTCCTCGTGGGTTCTCACACGCTGGCCTAGTGGCGGCTCGCAGATGGATGTTATCGCGCGAGTGATGCAGGGACTGATCTGGGTAATCGCCGTCTTCTGCCTTCTCTCGGGAGTGAAGGCAATCTCCTACGCCCTGACGGGGGCCCGCGTCTTCCGCGACTCTTACGCGCGGGTGATGCCGAAACAGGGGAAAAGAGTCCGCCATACGAAGACGGGCTGCGAAGCTCTCGTCCCCAAGATCTCTAAACCGATTCCTTCCCGGCAGGACGCCGCTCCGGCAGCTAGCGACGTTCCCGCTTCCGTCCGACGACGATCTGACGGACCTTCGCCGCGTACTTGAGGGGGGCGATTCGCGGCGCAGAGCTTCCGCCGCGACGTTAGCAGCATGGTCGCCCGGCCCAGGAATTCGGACCGGCAGGCACTTCTCCCCCGGGCCGTGGCGGCTGCGCAAAGTGAGACGACACCATCCCTGCGCTCCGGCGAATCGTGAAGAGCTCGAGCGAGACGCCGATGGGGGAAAGACCCCGAAAGAGAAAGCGCCCCAAGTAACGGTATGCCGCTTAATTTTCGTGGCATAGCTCAACGACCCCGATGGACGAGCAGACGCGCTCGACGCCGATACGACCCAGGCGCTTCTGAGGTTAGGCGGGAGTGCCCGCCGCCTCCGCCAGATTCCGGCGATCTTGATTCCGCGAACAATGAAGTGCAGGCGCCGAATCGCCTCGGAACGATCGAGTTCAGATGAACGGTTTTACCCGGACCGGCGATCTGCGGCGGAGGGTGGGGGTGGGGAGGCCTGTTGCCGGAGCGTTAGAACGCGTGAGGAACACGATGCGCCGTGGCGCATCGGCGTCCGGAGCGCGGTGCGTCGCTTCGGCGGCAGGCCTCCCCACCCCCGCCCAGGCAACGTTTCCTTCACGAACTGGGACGGCCCCGCGTGACAGGCCTCCCGTCATTCGGGCCACTAGAGCGCCGCGGAGGACAGGATGCGCCGTGGCGCATCAGCGTCCGGAGCGCGGTGCATCTGCTTCGACCGCAGGCCCGCGCGCCCCGAACGCCGAAACGTCAGCTGACGCCCTTCTCGACCGGCTTCTTCGCCTTCTCCCACCCAGCGATTCCGGCGGGCATGATGAACACGTTCTTGTATCCGAGCTTGACCGCCGCACGGGCGGCCTCATGGCACGCAAGTCACTTTTCGCTAGCGCAATAGAAGACGAGCTTCGCCTCCTTGTCGCTCGGCAGGTCGGACGCCTTCACGTCCTTGAAGTCGACCCACTTCGCGCTCGGCAGATGGCTTTGCTTGAAGCGATCGAGCGGGTTGTTGTCGAAGACCTTCACGTCGTGCTTGGCGATCAGGTCAAAGACCTGATCGACGGTGAGGCTGCCGAAGCCTTCGTGCTCCGCAGCGCGTGCCGCGAGCGGCAGCAGCGCGAAGGCGGCGAGGCCGCAAAACAGCAAGATTCGTCGTTTCATCGATCCTCCTCTTCCCGAAGCTAACGCGACCAGAGACGGCCGGGCGAGCCCGATCTTCAACCGGCCTGTTTCTCCATTGCAACATGGGGGATGCCGGCATCGTCGAAGGGCTTTTCGGAGACCACGCGGTACCCCGCCTTCTCGTAGAACGGCCGGGCGGAGACCTGCGACCAGAGGACCAGCTTCCCCGCCCCCGTCGCTTTCGCCCGCTCCTCGAGGAAGGCGAGGAGCGCGTGTCCGATGCCATGGCCGCGGACGTCGTCCACCACCGCCATGCGTCCGATCTTGGCGGCGCCCTTCCCTTCCGGGACGAACCGTCCGGTGCCGGCCGGGACGCCGTTCCAGGTCGCGAGCGCGTGCACCGCGTCGCTGCGGTCGTGCTCGTCCACTTCCATCGAGGGCGGAACGCCTTGCTCCTCGACGAACACGGTCCACCGCAGGCTCAAGCAGATCTCGCGGTCCCTCGTAGACTCAGCCAGACGGACGTTCACCATCGGGCGCGCCTTTGAGCAGGGTCTCGTGCGCGACCAGGTAGAGGATCGCGGCGAGGCCGAGGAAGAGGAGGAAGGCGACGAGATCGCTCGAGGCGAACCAGCCGAGCGTCTCCGTCACGTTGATCTTGCGCAAGAACTCCCGCGTCGGCTCGGAAAGCTGGAGCATCGCGAGGATGGTGCCCGTCACCGAAGCGCCGGCGATGAGCCCGGAGGAGAAGAGGACGCCGGGTCCGCTCTCGGCCTCGGCTTCGCTCATCTTCCGCTTCGAGGTCCGATCGACGAGGTAGCGGACGATGCCGCCCACCATGATCGGCGTCGAGGTCGAGACCGGTAGATAGACGCCGACCGCGAAGGCAAGCGCGGAGAGCCCGCACAGCTCGAGGACGATGGAGATGAAGACGCCGATGAGAACGAGGCCCCAGGGCAGCTTCTGCGACATGATGCCTTCGATGATGAAGGACATCAGCACCGGCTTCGGCGCGCTGAACTTCGACTTCACTTCCTCGCCGTTGTCGCGCTTGGAGAGCTGGCCGTTGATGCCTGGATCCTCCAGGTAGACGATGTGCCCGGTCTCGTCGGCCAGGTACTTGCCGGCCGGGATGGCCCCTCGTGGCTCGCGGAGCCGGACCACGTTGTACTCACCGGAGTCGCGGTCCTTGTCCGGTCCGCGCAGCTTCTCGCGCCCGTCGTAGTCCTGCTGGCTGAACTGCACCTGGGGATAGCTGCGCTTGGCGAAGATGGTCCCCGCGTCGTTGAGCATGACGATGGGGATCCAGAGGAGCAGCGCGGAGGAGAGCGCGCCCACCAGGATGGCGATTTGCTGCCGCGAAGGAGTCGCTCCGACCAGGTACCCGGTCTTGAGGTCCTGCGAGGTGGTGCCGCCGTTGGAGATGGCGATGCAGGCGATGGCGGCGATGGAGAGCGCCGCGATCTTGTACGGCGCCGACGTCCAGCCGAGCGCGAAGAAGATGAGCGAGGTGATGAGCAGCGTCGCCACCGTCATGCCGCTGATCGGATTCGACGAGCTGCCCACTTCGCCAGTCAGCCGCGAGCTGACGGTGACGAAGAGGAACCCGAGGACGAGGATGAGGACGGCGCCGAGGATGTTGATCTTGAGCGAGGGCGCGAACATGCAGGCGATGACGAGGACGGCGGAGCCCACCCCGACCACCCAGAGGGGCAGATCCTTGTCCGTGCGCGGGATCCGTACCGGCGTGCCGCCGACGCCTGCGCTCAGGCTCTTCATTCCGCGGCGGGCGCCGCCGATGATGGTGGGAAGCGACTTGAAGAGCGAGATGATTCCACCGGCGGCCACCGCGCCCGCGCCGATGTAGAGGATGTACTGGTGCCAGATGTCGTCCGGCGACATTTCACCGATGAGCTTGGTCGCCGGGTAGATGGGCTGCGTCGCGGAATTGCCGAACAGCTTGATGGCAGGCATGAGCACGAGCGAGGCGAGGATGCCCCCCGCGCCCATGGTGAGGGCGATGCGCGTTCCGATGATGTAGCCGACGCCGAGCAGCTCGGGACCGACCTCGAGCGAGATGTTTCCGCCGTCGTAGGTCTTCCCGAAGATCTTCTCGGGGATGTCCTTGAAGAAGCCGAACGCCTTGTAGAAGAGAGCGAAGACCGAACCGATGCCGAGCCCGGCGAAGACCGTCTTGGCGGTGGTGCCGCCCTTCTCTCCCGAGATGAGCACCTCGGCGCAGGCGGTCCCTTCTGGATAGACGAGGGTCTTCGCTTCCTTGACGATGAGCGCCCGGCGGAGCGGGATCATGAGCAGGATCCCGAGCAAGCCGCCGAGGACGGAGACCAGGATGACCTGGCTTACCTCCATGTTGTAGCCGAGGATGAGGAGCGCCGGCATGGTGACGCCGACGCCGAAGGCGATGCTCTCGCCCGCGCTCCCGGTCGTCTGCGTGATGTTGTTCTCCAGGATGGTCGCGCGTCGGACGCCGAAGACCTTGGAGAAGCCGCGGAAGATGGTGATGGAGAGCACCGCGACCGGGATCGACGCGCTCACCGTCAGGCCGACCTTGAGCACGAGGTACATCGAGCTCGCCCCGAAGAGCAGGCCGAGAAGCGTCCCGACGATCAAGGGGACGGGCGTCAGCTCGGGGATGTCCACCTCGGCCGGTACGAACGGCTTGTGGACCTCCTCCTCGCCTTCCGCGAGCGGCGCGCGGTCGACGGTGGCCGTGCCGGCGTGTTTCGACTCTGGCGCTTCCGCGATGTGCAACGACATGAAGGTGCGTACGGGTAACACACGCCGCAGGAGGGAGTCACCCGTCGCGGCCCCGGTGATCGTAGAATCTCCCGGTGTCGAACGTCCGGCTCGTCGCCCGTCCCGATCCGCACATGGTCGAAGTGCCCCTCGACCTCGAAGCGGAGCTGCCCCGCGAATTCGAGGGGTCCGCCCTGCTCGCCTCGACGGGACTTCCCCGCAAGGTGCGCCTGAAGGCGCAGCGCGATCTGCTCAAGCTGTCGACGGCGTACCGGGCCGATCAGCTCCTCGCCGACATCGCGCGGACGGCGATGCAGGCGACTCCGAAAGACCTCGAGCGCGTACAAGCCGCCGCCCGGGCCTTCCTCCGCGCCGTGCGCGAGCGGCGGCAAGACGGGGCGAGCCTGCGCATCGAGTCCACCGAACAGGGGCGCATCGAGATCGCCGAGTCGATGCCGCAAGCTCCGGCGCGGCCACGCTCGCAGCCTCCCTCGCTGTCGGCGGTTCCGCCTCCGCCCCCGAGCGCGATCGAGCAGCGGGTCGCCGATCTGGAGGCGCGAATCGCGCGGCTGATGCCGACGACCGAGATCATCGCCCGCTTCGAGGAGCGGATCGCCTCGGGAGAAAGGCGTCTCGCCGAGCTGGAGTCGCGGCCCATCACCGCCGTTCACGACCACGTCGAAGGACACCGGGGATCGCTCCGCCGCGCTACCGCGGTGGACGCCTATGCGGACGGCTTGCGCCGCGAGCTGCACGAAAAGGTCTCCGCGGTGCTCGAGGCGAGCGAGAAAGCCACCCACCTGCTCGACTACGCCGCGGGGCTCGCGCTGGACGCCGAGAAGACACTCGGGGAGGCCGCCGTCGCACAGTCCGACGAGCTGCGCTCCGCCTCGGCGCAGGCGATGGCCCGCGAGGAGGGCCTGCGGCGGATGCAGGAAGAGGTCGACCTCTACTCGGGTGCGGATCTTCCCATCGCGGAACGGCTCCTTTCCCGTTTCCAGGAGGGTAAGGCGTTCGATCCGAAGCCGGCGCTCGAGTCCCTCGCGCAGGCCCTCGCAGCGGCTCCTACGCCGGAAGAGGAGCTGACCGGATGGCTCTCGCGGGCGGCGACGCTTTGCGGGTGGACGCTCATCGAGCCGAAGGCGAACGAGCCAGTCAGCGCCGGAATCCACGATGCGCGCGAGGCCGGCGAGGTGGTCCAGCGCGTGCTCGTGCCCGGCGTGAAACGCGGCGATGGATCGGTAATCGTCCGGGCGCGGATAGCGGGTGGCGCGCGGGCGAATGGTTGAAGGGCGAACTTACCTCCGCGCCTCCTGCACCCACCGCTCCACATCCTCGAGCTTGCGCGGAAAACCCTTCGTGAGCAGACGGTACCCGCTCTCCGTAACCAGCACCTCGTCCTCGATGCGCACCCCGAATCCGCGCTCCGGCAGATACACGCCCGGCTCCACCGTGATCACCGCGCCCGCGGGCAACGGCCCGAGATAGTCCCCCGCATCGTGTACGTCGAGCCCGACGAAGTGGCCGAAGCCGTGGATGAACTTGTCGAGGTACCCGGCCTTGCGTAGCGAGTTCTCCGCGGCGCGCTGCAGATCCGGCATGGTCGCGCCGGCGCGAATGGTCGCAAAGATGTCCTCCTGCGCCTGGTACACCGCCCGGTACGCTTTCGCCTGCTCCTCGCTGAACCGTCCCGAGACCGGGAAGGTGCGGGTCACGTCTGCCGCATAGCGCCCGTACTCGGCGGCGGCGTCCACCACCACCAGGTCGCCGTCGCGGAGCATGCGCGAGTTCTGGTCCCAGTGCAGGACGGCCCCGTTCTCTCCGCTCCCGACGATGCTGCTGTAGGAGAGCCCGGTCGCGCCGGCCGCGAAGAAGGCGTACTCGAGCTGGGTCTGGACGTCCCGCTCCGAGATCCCCGGAATGGTGGCGCGGGCGGCCGCCTCGTGGCCCTTGCGGGTGATGGCGATGGCCTGTTCCATGAGCGCGAGCTCCTCGGGGCCGTGCGCCTCGCGGAGGCGCTCGAGAAGCTGCCGCTTGTAGACGAGCCTGACGCCGAGCGCGGAGGCAGCCTGGCGCAGGGCCGCGACGTCGTCTCGATCGTCCTTGAGCGTCGGCGGAGCGAGGATGGCGAGGCAGCCCGCCTCCTGGCCGAGCTGGAGCAGCACCCGGTCCCCTTTGCCGCGACGGACGGCGTCGACGCCGAACTTGTCCTTCAAGGCGGGGCTGAGCGGATCGCGCGGGCCCGTCCAGCGTTCCGCTTCCGGATCTCGCGAGCGGAGGTAGAGCGCGGTCTTGATGAACTTGCCCTTGGGATGGAGCACCAGCCATCCGCCCTTCTCGTTCACCCCGGTCAGCCAGAGGAAGTCCGAGTCCTGCCTGAAGTCCTCGGTGACGCCAGCCGCATCCCCTTGGGAGGCGAGCGTGGCCGCGCAGCCTTCGAGCTCTTTCACGACCCGGGCCTGGCGCTCGCGGTAGATCGCCGGCGGCAACGCGGGCGGTGGCTGCGGATTGGGATGGGGAAACGCGGAAGCGGCCACGAGAGGCAAGAGGAGGGTTGAGAGCATGGCGGCGAAGGTAGCATCAAAGGGTTCGTTGACTTCCCCGCCACCCTGTTCTATGTGCGCCCGGCTTCAAAACGAGGAGCGAATGGCGCGAGACCTCGGGACCAAATACACGTGCTTCAAGTGCGGCACGAAGTTCTACGATCTGAAGAAGCCCGCGCCCACCTGCCCGAAGTGCGGGACGGACCAGCGCGAGGCGCCGGTGCCCAAGGTGGTGACGGCGCGACAGGCGCGCGCCGCCGCCGCGGCCCGGGAGGAATCCGAAGTAGCGGCCGAGGAAGAGGAGCTCGAGGCCGAGGAGGAAGACGAAGACGAGGCCGAGGAAGAGCCGACGACCTAGGCGGCGCGATCTACCCGGCTGTTCTTCAGCCAGTCCGGGACCTGGTCCTTGCGATAGATGAAGATGGCGTCGTAGGGGCACGCCTTCTCGCACTCGCGGCAGCCGGTGCAGTTCTTCTCGATGACCTGGACGATGCCGGCGAAGCTCGCCGGATCGGCGACCGGGATCATCTCCAGGGCCTCGAAGGGGCAGCGCTCGACGCACTTCTCGCAGCCCGTGCAGCTCTGCTCGTAGACGAAGGCGATGGGACGCTCGTTCTTCTTCAGCATCCGCTGCACGTTGCCGTACTGATCGAGGATGGCGTCCACCGGGCACACCGGCCCGCACGCCCCGCAGTCGATGCACAGGTCCGGGGAGATGAGATGCAGCGCCTTGCGCTCGCCGGTGATGGCGTCGGTCGGACACCGCTTCACGCAAGCGGTGCAGCCGATGCAGGTTTCGATGATGCGGTAGGCCATCGGTGTGGAGTTCTCCTCCCGTCATCATGGTACACGGCGCCCCGCCGCTGCGCACATGCGGCGTTCGGCCGCGCACCGATGCTGCGCCCTAGCTGGCTCCTCCGGCCACCCAGTGGGGGAGGTGGTACAGCATGACGTACACGAGCACTCCAGTCACCGAGACATACGCCCAGACCGGGAAAGTCCAGAGGGCGATGCGCCGATGCTGCGGGAAGCGCTCTCGGACGAGCGAAAGCCACACCGTCCGCAGGACGAGCGGAAGGGCGAGCACCGCGAGGATGGTGTGCGATCCGAGCAGGGTGAGGTAGGCGATGCGGATTCCACCGCCGAGCGGGAACCGATGGACGCCTGTCAGGGCGACCCGGGTCAGATAGCCCGCGAGGAAGAGCGCCGACGCGGTGAGCGCCGCGAGCATGCAGGCGCGGTGCCTCGGGATGTCGCGGCGGCGGATGAACACGTAACCGGCGAACAGGGCGCACGCCGAGAGCCCGTTCATCACCGCGTTCACCGAGGCGAGCCGATCTCCAGCGCTCATCCCTGCCCTGCCAGCGAGCGCGCGTCGCGCAGGATCCGGCGCATTCCTTCGTCGTCGGCGACGTAGTAGCCGCGCAGACGTCCCTTCGCGTCGACGAGCACCAGGCGATCGCCGTGCATGATCTCGAACGCCTCCGCGCGCAGGGCGCCGTCGGTCGATTCCACCGGCACCCTTCCCATCGCGATGTGGAAGCCGTTCACCACCGTCCGCTCCACTTCCCGGTGCGGCCCCGTCACGAACTTCCACAGGGCCCCGTGCGCTCCCGAAAGCCGGGCGTACTGCGCCAGCTTTTCGGGCGTGTCGCGCTCGGGGTCCACGGTGATGGAAAGGAGCCCGATGCGCTCCGCCGGGTCGAGCCGGTCCTGCAGGCTTCGCATGCGGGCGGTCAGCCTGGGGCACGCGTCGGAGCAGCTCGTGAAGATGAAGTCTGCCACCCAGACCTTGCCCCGCATCTCCGGCGCGCCGAACGGCCTCCCGTACTGATCGACGAGGGCAAAGGAGGGCAGTTGCCCGAGGTCGGGCAGATCCACGGTGCGCCCGGCGAGCAGCATGGGAAGGACCGGAATGGCCAGAGCCAGCGCGGCGAAGAGGAGCCAGAAAGGCGACAGCCGCAGCGGCCCGGGCGCCGGGGCAGCTTCGGGATGCGTCTCGATGGCGACGTGGACGACGGACTGCGACATCGCGAACGGTCCTCCCTCTTGCGATTGGCGGGGCTGAACCATCGCGCGATTGTGCGAGCGACCGCAAGGGGAGGGTCATCATGGAACGTCCGGTCGTCGCGACCGGGGCCAGCTCATCGAGCCCTGGTTGCGCGAGCCCGCGGTGCGCTAGCCGCCTCTGGATCCGACTAGATCCCGGTGTCTACTGGTTGCCGGCTTCCGCGCTGCCCGGCGTCTTGCCCGCCGCGTCGGTGGTCGGTTCCCCGCGCTCTACGCCGGCTTCGGCAGAGCCCGGCGTCTTGCCCGGATCGACCGGCTTCTCGTTCTTGATGACCTTCACCTCTCCGTGCTCCATTGCAGGGCGGTTGTCCTTGGGCTTGCTCGCCATGGCGTCTCTCTCCTGTTACTGGAACGGTAGGCACGCAAGCACCGCGCGGTATCCTCGGAGGTAGATTGGCCGTCGGAAGCGACGTCATCGTCGTAGGAGCAGGACACAACGGGCTCGTGGCGGCCACGTTCCTGGCGCGCGCGGGGCTCTCAGTGCGCGTCCTGGAGGGAAAAGCCGCCGTCGGGGGCGCCGCCAAGACCGAGCATCCCTTCGCGCACGCTCCCCGGCTCGGCACTTCGACGGGGGCCTACCTGCTTGGCCTGATGCCGCCCGAGCTCGTCGCCAAGCTCAGGATCAACCTTCCGCTCCTCCGCCGCGACCCGCACTACTTCCTGCCCACGACCGGCAAGCGGTACCTGCTCTTCGGCTCCAACGCGGCGGCGACACGCGAACAGATGCTCTCGTTCTTCAGCGCCCAGGACTTCGCGGCGCACGAGGCGCTGCAAAAAGAGATCGGGCACCTCCGCGAGGACGTGCATTCGACCTGGCTCGAAGAGCCCCTCTCCATCGAGGACACCGCCGACCGCTATGTGCGCGCTGCGCATCGGGCCACCTTCGTCGATCTCTGCCGCAGACCGGTGGGCGAGTACCTCGAGCGATTCGGCTTCAAGAGCGATCTGCTCAAGGCGATGTACGCGGTGACGGACGGTTTCGCGGGCGTCACCGGAGGCTGGGACACGCCCGGCACCGGCATGAACTTCCTCGTCCACAACATGTGCCGGCTACGAGGGTCCGACGGGACCTGGATGATCGTGCGCGGCGGGATGGGAACGGTGACGCGCCTCATCTGCGAGCAGGCGCGCAGCGCCGGCGCCTCCATCGAGACGGGCCGGAACGTCCGCGAGATCGAGGTCGCCGGGGGAACGGCGCGGGGAGTGGTGCTCGAGGACGGGGAGGTGGCCCGAGCGCGTGTCGTGCTGACCGCCTGCGATCCGTTCCGCATGCGCGATCTGGTGGGGCCGGGTCGCTTCCCCGAGTGGTACGAGAAGCGGCTCGCGGGATACCGGCGCGACGGAACGACGATGAAGGTCAATCTCGCGCTCCGCGGCCTGCCGCGCTTCACCTGCCTTCCCGAGGATCGCGGGCAGTTCGGATCGACCATGCACCTCCTTCCCGACGAGGCGGAGGTGCTCCCGCGACTGAAGCGCGCATTCGCCGAGGCGCAGGCTGGAGTGCTGCCCGAGTTCCCCACCATCGAATGGTACGTCCACACCACGGTCGATCCATCGCTCCGCGATCCGGAGGGCCATCACAACTCCGCATTGTTCGTGCAGTGGGTCCCCTACAAGCTCGCGCGCAGCACCTGGGAGGGCGAGGAGCAGACGTACGTGCGACACCTGCTCTCCCTCTGCGACCGATTCGCGCCGGGGACGAGCGACCAGGTGGTGGACGCGTTCGCGCTCCCCCCGCCGAAGATCGAGTCGCACTTCGGCATCACGCGCGGCCACATCCACCACGTCGATAACTCGTACGGCTTCGCGGACCGGTTGCCCTATACCACGCCGGTCCAGGGCCTCTACGCCGGGGGCGCAGGCTGCCATCCGGCCGGCTCGGTCATCGGAGCCGCGGGCCACAACGCGGCCGCTCGCGTGCTCGACGATCTCGGCGTCCGGTTTCCCGCCTGAAAAACCCTTCCAGCGGCCCGGCGCGCAGCGTGCGCCGTGCGCACTCTTTTCTCTACGTCTTGAACCGTATCCGGAGAGCCAGCAATCCGACCGAGGAGGCGGAAGCGCGGTGTCCCTGCGGCGCGGCATGACCGGCGACAACATCGCTTTGCTCCGCTGGCTCGCGCGCAGCGTCGAGACGGGCGCCGCCGTGCTTCGCGACGGCCGCCTGTCGTGTACGACAGGGCGTATCCGCACCCTCTGCAAGCAGCCGGGCGAATGGAGGTGGATCGCCGGTCCTCACGCCCACACCCGTTACGCCAATCTCAAGACGCTCATCACGGACGAAGGATCCGCTCTGCTCGCCACCAGATTCGCCACCCGGACCATCCGCTTCGACACCGGCAAGTGCGCGCTCGAGCTGCGCCTCGAGCGGCTCCGCACCGCGCGCGGCGAAGCGGTGGTCGTCGTCGCCCACGACGTCACCGGCCAGGTGCGCGAAGAGCTGGAACGCCTGCGCGATCGCGAGACCCGCCTGCACGAGCAGCGCATGCACGCCATGGGCGTCGTCGCCTCGGGCGTCGCCCACGATCTCAACCACGCCTTGAACGTCATCGCGCTGCGCATCGCGCGGCTTCGCGCCGATCCGGGCCTTCGCTCCCAGATCGATTCGCTCGAGTCCATCGCTCGCCGGGTAGAGGAAGCCGCGGGAACGGTGGCCCGCCTGCAGGATCTCGCCCGCCGCCGCCGGGATCGCCCGAGCGAGTCCGTCGATCTCAGCGCGGTCCTTCTCGGCGCGGTGGAGATGGCGCGCAGCGATTTCGATCGTCCCGGCCCGCGCATCGAGATCCACGCCGACGTCCCGCCCCTGCCGCTCGCGCGGGGCACGGCAGCCGAGCTTTCCCACCTCTTCAGCGATCTGCTCCTCAACGCGCGCGACGCCATGCCGAAGGGAGGCTCCATCGAGGTGCGCGCCCGCGAGGGCCGATCGGGCATCGTGGTCACCGTCAAGGACGAGGGCCGGGGAATCCCCGAAGAGCAGTTGCCGCGCGTCTTCGATCCCTTCTTCTCTACCAGCGAAACCCGCGAGACCGGCCTCGGCCTCTCCATCGCCTACGGCCTCATGCAGCGCCTGGGCGGGAGCATCTCCGCGGCCAACCGCGCCGGCGGCGGGTCCGTCTTCACGCTCGAATTTCCCCCTGCCTCGCGCTCGGCGCGCAGAGCGGCGGAACAGCGATCGGAGAGCGGACGGAGGCTGCGCGTGCTCCTCGTCGACGACGAGCCCGACAACCTCGAAGTCCTCCAGGAGCTGCTCGGGGTCGAGGGCCACGAGGCGGAGACGGCCTCGAGCGGGCGCGCGGCCCTCGAGATGGTGGCCTCGGGCAGGCAGTACGACGTGGTCCTCTGCGACATCGGCATGCCCGAGATGAGCGGGTGGCAGGTCGTGCGCGAATTGCAACAGCACGATCCGGAGCTACCGATCTACCTGCTCACCGGCTGGGCGAACGAGATCGGCGCCGCACAGCTTCGTCACCGAAAGCGGGTCCCTCACGAAGGTGAGGCAGGCAAGCTCGTCCCAGCACTCGTCGACCTGGGTAGTCAGGAGCGGAGTGCGGAAGGTGATGTTGGCGGTGCCGGAGCCGTTCGCCTTGAAAAAGGCGCTGATCACTTCGTGCGTCCCCCGGGTGGCGTCGTTGAGGACGTAGTCGAAGCGGCCGCTTCCGTTCGAGTACCCCGCGTAGAAATAGTCGAACGGATCGAGCGCGAGGCCGCCTTGTCCGAGGTTGAGCTGCACCGTGCGCGGATCGCTGGTCTCGTCGTAGCGGATGACCATGTCGCCGTGCGGATCGTCCGGTTTGTTGGTGCCGAGCGCATATGCGGAGTCGAAATGGAGATCGATCTCGCCCTGCCCGCCCTTGGCCTGTCCCCCGAGGAAGAACCCGTCGATGACCGTCTGGAAGGGCCCACCGGTGCGGCGACCTTCGAACGAATACAGGTACGCGAGCGATTCCTTCGCGTCGGGCGGCGGCGGGAACCGCAAAATGTTCACCTGGTACTCGACTCCAGGGTGCTGCTGGTCGGCAAACGGTCCCCACACGCGAAGATCGGTCTTGCGCTGCGTGGGCGGGATTGCGCGCACGACGTCGACGAGGGCGAGGACGCCGTCCACCGCGGAATTGATCTGATCGCCCCTGTCCTTCGCCTTGCGCCAGTCGGCGGCGTCGCCGATGGCGCAGGCCGGCTGGGTCGACGACGACTGCACCGGGACCTGGACGTGGAGATCGCTCTTGCGCGGCAGCGCCGAGAGGAAGGCGATGTCCTCGTTGGAAAGGGTCCCGCAGGCGGCGCTGGCGAGGAAGACCAGCGCGGCGGCGCTACAGACCGAACGCATAATCCACTCCCGCGGAAAACTCGGCGTATCCGAGCGATTGGTTCTTGTCGATGTTGTAGAGGAGGTAATTCACCCGGCCTCGCGCCACCGCCGAGAAGCGCGCGGTGAACCGCCAGGAAAGGCCGAGGGTGAGGCCGGGCGTGAAGGTGAAGAAGTTCTGGCCGGGGAGATCGCTCCGGCCGGGAAAGGTGCGCGACAGGTAGAGGAAGGCGAGGCGAGCGCCGGCGCTCGCCGTGAGCGAATCGGTGAGGTCGAAGTCGCGGAAGAGCGAGGCGCCGCCGGACAGCTCGCCGAACCGCACCGGAATGGAATCGACCTCGGGCAGCCGCAGCGTCGATGCTCCGCCGCCCACGGCGAAGTCGACGCCCCAGGCGAGCTGGTGCCCGAGATCGTCGCGGGACGAAAGCTCCACGCCGGCGAGCGCGGCCGGCGGGAAGAGCCCGTTGCGGGCGGCGGAGTCGAAGAAGATCTGGTAGCCGCCGGTTCCGAGGAGCGACCAGCGCGGGCCGCTCGCGCCCTTCTGCGGATCGTCCTCCAGCTTCCTGCGCGTGAGCCGCGCGTCGGCGATCTCGACCAGGTCGGTGGCGATCTTCACCTCGCCGACGAGGAGCGTGTTCGCGATGCGCTTCTTGACCAGGT
>VBKL01000247.1 GCA_005879805.1 Deltaproteobacteria bacterium
CGAGGCACCGGGAAGCACTCCGGCGGCATGGCTCGATCGCGTGCACCCCGACGATCGCGAGCCGCTGCAGACCGCGCTCGATGCTCACCTCGCGGGTCAGGCGCAGCGCCTCGACAACGAGCACCGGCTGCGTCAGTCGGACGGCAGCTGGCGCTGGGTGCTGGTCCGGGGCCAGGCCCAGCGCGATCCGCAGGGGCGGGCGATGCGGGTGGGCGGCGTCTTCGCAGACATCACGGAGCAGCGGCAGCAGCAGGAGCGCATGCTGCACGACGCGCTCCACGATCCGCTCACCAAGCTGCCCAACCGGTCGCTCTTCCACGATCTCGTCAAGCGCTCGTTCGCGCGGTCGCGAAGGCGCGAGGGGTACCGCTTCGCCGTCCTCTTCGTGGACCTCGATCGCTTCAAGGCGGTCAACGACGGCCTCGGGCACCAGATCGGCGACGAGCTTCTCATCCAGATGTGCCAGCGCCTCCAGACCTGCCTGCGCGAGGGCGACACCCTCGCCCGCCACGGCGGCGACGAGCTCACCATCCTGCTCGACGACGTGAAGACGCCGAAGGACGCCGCGGTGGTGGCCGATCGCATCCACCAGGTGACCAGCGAGGCGTTCGAGATCGGCGGTCACCAGATCTTCTGCACGGTGAGCATCGGCATCGCGCTCAGCTCCGCGGCCTACCAGAAGCCGGAGGAGCTGCTCCGGGATGCCGACACCGCCATGTACCGCGCCAAGGCGCAGGGCAGGGCGCGCTCGGTGGTGTTCGACGCCGCGATGCGCGAGCGCGAGCCCGAGCTCATGCAGCTCGAGTCGGACTTGCGCCGCGCGCTCTTGCGCGAGGAGTTCCGCCTTCTCTACCTGCCCATCGTCGAAGTGGAGACGGGCCGCATCGAGGGGCTCGAGGCGCTTTTGCGCTGGGCCCATCCGGAGCGGGGCCTGGTGCCGCCCGACGAATTCCTTCCCTTCGCCGAGGAGACGGGGCTCATCGTCCCCATCGGGCAATGGGTGCTCGGCACCGCGAGCCGCGAGTTCCAGAGCCTGCGCCACGCCGGCCGCGCCGAGGGAATGTCGCTCAACGTCAACCTCTCCTCCAAGCAGCTCTTGCAGTCCGATCTGGTGCAGCAGCTCGAGGAAGTGCTCCGCGAAGCGCACCTCGCCCCGCAGGACATGGTGCTCGAGATCACCGAGACCGCGTTCCAGCACAGCGAGCAGGCCGCCCAGCGGCTCGGGCAGCTCAAGGCCCGCGGCTTCCGCCTCTACATGGACGATTTCGGGACGGGGTACTCGTCGCTCAACTCGCTCTACCGGTTCCAGCTCGATTCGCTGAAGATCGATCGTTCGCTCTTCCGCGGCGGCTCTCCCAAGGGCCAGGCGCCGGAGCTGGTGAAGACCATCGTCGCCTTCGCCAAGGACCTCGGGAAGCAGGTGGTGGCGGAAGGCGTGGAGACGGCCGAGCAGCTCCGCTTCATCAAGGAGATCGGCTGCGGCTCGGCGCAGGGCTACTTCTTCACGCCGCCGATCGATCGCCTGGCGCTGCGGGCGCTCCTCGAGACCGCGCCGGTCTGGAAGGAAGAAACCCCGCAGACGCATTAGCGGGGATCGTCCGTCCCGATCTTGCGCTAGAACGCGAGAGTGACCCTACCCATCTTCCGAGTCGCGGCGGCAGCGCCGCTCGCGGTGCTCCTTGCCTGCGCGCACGCGTCGGCGACCCCGCCCGGACCGCGCGCCCTACCGCTCTCGCGCCAGATCGCGATGCGCGAAGGCTGGCTCGAGAAGCGCCACGCCCTCCTCTTGGAGATGATGCGGCGGCACCGGATCGCGATGTGGATCGTGGTGAACGAGGAATTCCACGACGACCCCGTCACGCAATACGTCGCTCCGCCGAGGCCGTACGCGGGTGGGCGCGACTTCTTCGTCTTCGCCGACGCGGGCGCCCGGGGCCTCGAGCGGTACGCCATCACCGGATACGCCGAGGACAACCTCGTGCGCTTCTTCCAGTCGCCGGAGGAGTTCCGCAAGGTGAAGGAGGGCATCCAGGCGGTAGTCGCGAGACACGATCCGAGCACCATCGGATTGTCGATCGAGCCAAAGGACTACCGGCCGAGCCGCGGCGTCACGCGCAGCTTGACGAAAGCCTCCTACGAATTCCTCGCCGACGCCCTGGGGCCACGGATGGAGGCGCGCTTCGTCCCGGCGGGGCCGCTCATCGAGGAGTATCTCGATACCCGGCTTCCCGAGGAGCGCGAAGCGTATGCGGAGCTTTGCGCGGCGACGGAAGAGCTGACCCGGCGCGCGCTTTCCAACCAGGTGATCGTGCCGGGCCGGACCACGGTCGGCGAGGTGCGACGCTTTCTCTACGATCGCCTGGCCGAGCTGGGCTACGGGACCTGGTTCCAGCCCGACATGCGCGTGCAGCGCAAGGGCAGCGCGGGGCAGCTCTCGCGAGGGTTGATGAACGCGATGAAAGCCCGCAGCGCCGAGAGCGTGGCGCAGGGCAGGGTGCCGTTCGCGGCGCAGATCTACTCGCATCCGCTCGGGAACCAGGGGCACGGGCTCGGACCCTCGATCGATTTCCGCGCGGCTTCGCGCAACGATCCGCCGCGCCCGCTGCGCCTCGGGTCGTACGTCGCCGTTGAGCTGAACACCAAGGCGGCGGTGCCGGAGTGGGGCGGGCAGGAAGCGTTCGCGATGGAGGAGGACCCGGCGGAATTGACGAGCGATGGTTATCGGTTCTTCCGGCCGCGGCAAACGGAGTACTACTTGATCAAGTAGGGGGACCGATGCAGAGGCCGGGGTTGCTCTTCGCGGTGGCGGTGTTCCTCGCCGGGATTCCGGCGAGCGCCCAGCCCGCGCCGAAGTACGAAGTCTACGCGGTGCAATACGCCGTCCTGCCGCAGTTCCCCGTCTCTGCGTTGGTGAGCGGCGCGGACAAGGACCGCAAGATCGACATCGCCATGCTGGTCTGGGTGGTGCGCGGCGGCGGGCACGTCGTGCTCTTCGATACCGGGTTCTATCGGAAGAAGTTCCTCGTGGAGTGGAAGCCGCGGAATTTCGCGAAGCCTTCCGAGGCGGTGGGCCGGCTGGGCATCAAGCCGCAGGACGTTACCGAGGTGATCATCTCGCACGCGCACTGGGATCACCTGGACGGCGCCGACCTGTTCCCCAAGGCGACGGTCTACATCCAGAAGGACGAGTACCAGTACTACACGGGCGAGGCGTGGCAGTCGGACTCGACCCACGGAGGGATCGACGCCGACGACATGCAAGCGCTCCTGAAGGCGAACACCGCCGGGCGGCTGAAGTTCGTCAACGGCGACGACCAGGAGGTACTCCCGGGCCTCCGCTGCTACTCGGGCGCCAGGCACACCTGGCAGTCGCAGTACTGCGCGGTGCAGACGCGCTCCGGCACCGTCGTGCTCGCCTCGGACAACATGTACCTGTACGAAAACCTCGAGAAGCACGCGCCGATCGCGCAGACCCTCGACGCCGCCGCGAATCTGCGCGCGCAAGACCGGATGAAAGAGCTCGCCGCGAAGCCCGAGTTGATCGTGCCGGGACACGATCCGGCGCAATTGCGACGGTTCCCCAAGGTGGCCGAGGGCGTGGTGCGGATCGATTAGCGCGAACGGCCGAGATCCAGCTCCTTTTTCGGCGCCGGCTCCTCATGGGAATGCGTGATGGCGTTCTTGATCTGCGTGAAGAGCGACTTCACCGTGCCGCCCGACGGATGGACGTACTCGACGTGCTGGGGCGCGACCTTGAGCAGCACAAGCTCCGGCTCGCCCGGCCCCTCCGGGAACCAGCCGCGCCAGGTGGGCTTCCACATTTTTTCGATGAGGGACCGGTCCTTCACCAGCTCGGCCCTGCCCGAAATCGAGACGTACGCGGAGTCCTTGAGGAAGGCGACGCAGCAGCGGCCGTCGTGCCGCACGTCGTCGATCTTGTGGGAATCGAGCGAGGTGGCGAACCACAGCGTGCCGTCGGGATCGTGCCGCTGCAGTTGCATCGGCCTCGAGCGCAGGTGGCCGTCGCTTCCAATGGTGGTGAGGAAGGCGATCTCCATCTCCGCCAGCATCTCGCGCAGCTCGGACAGTTGGCCGTCCATGGCCCGAGGGTAGCCATTGGACCGGTAGCGCGGGAGGGACTATCAACCGAGCGATGGGCCCTTTGATCGCGCTCGCGATCGTCGCGCTGCCGGGCGGAATCCACGGCGAACTGTTCGCGCCGGACGGGGGCGGGAGGCATGCCGCCGTGGTTCTCCTGCACGGCGGGGCCGGCCTGACGAGACGCGGTTCTGATTTCCGCGCCTACGCCCGGGATCTCGCGCGGAATGGATTCGTCGTGCTCCTGCCGCATTACTTCGACGCGACGCACTCCGAGACGATGGGTCCGAAGGCGAGCGAGCGCTTCGCGCTCTGGCAGCGGGCGGTGCGGGATTCGATCGTCTGGCTCCGGGCGCGACCCGGCGTGACCAAGGTGTCGCTGCTCGGCTTTTCGCTTGGCGCGTTCCTGGCCGTCTCGCTCGGCGCGGAGGTGGACGCCATCGTCGACTACTACGGCGGCATTTCAGAGCTTGCCCCGCTCCCAGCGAAACTGCCGCCCACGCTCATCGTCCACGGCGAGGCCGACTCGACGGTTCCCGTCAGCGAAGCGCGGCGCCTCGCGGCGGTGCTCGAGGAGCGGCACGTCGCGCACGAGATGCACCTCTATCCGGAAGCGGAGCACGTGTTCGACGCGAAGCGCGCCCCGGGGAGCGCCGGCGCCGACGCGTGGAGGCGAGCGCTCGCGTTCCTGCGCGTACATTGAAAGGAGCCACTGATGCGTCCCAACCTCGCAATGCTTCTGCTCGTCGTGGGCTGTGCGGCGGCGTCGCCGGCGCCTTCCCCCGCGAAGGACGCGACGAGACAGCAGATCACCATCCTCTACGACGCGTTCGGCAAGCCTTCGCAGATGGAGAAGGACTGGGGCTTCGCGGCGCTCATCGAGTACGGCGGCAAGCGAATCCTCTTCGATACCGGCGACAACCCCGACATCCTGGCGAAGAACGCGAAGGCCAAAGGCGTGGACCTCTCGAACCTCGACTTTGCCGTCCTGTCCCATCGCCACGGCGACCACATGGGCGGGCTCGACTACCTGCTCTCGGTCAATCCGCGCGTGAAGATCTACGCGCCGAAGGAGAACTTCGGCGTGTACGGCTTCTCCCTGCCGGGCAGCTTCTACCGGAAGGACGAGGCACTGCCACCCGAGCAGCGGTACTACGACGGCGCGCCCCCACAGATATTGAAGTTCGGCAGCGCCTGGCCGAAGGCGAACTTCGAGTTGATCGAGAAGACGACCGAAATCGCCCCGGGCATCCGCCTCATCGCCACCGTCTCCGACAAGCCGACGACGCTCGAGCTTCGCGAGCTGTCCCTCGCCATCGACACCCCCGACGGCATCGTCCTCGTCGTCGGCTGCTCCCATCCGGGGATCGACAAGATCGTGGAAGCGGCGACGGCCATCGACCCCCGCATCCATCTCATCGCCGGCGGGCTGCACCTGGTGGTGGCGAAGGACGCCGACATCGACGGCATCGTCACGGCGCTGCGCGACAAGTACAAGGTGGCGTACATCGCGCCGGGCCACTGCACGGGGGAGCCGGCCTTCGCGGCGCTGGAGAAGGCCTTCGCCCGCCGGTACCTCTACGCCGGTCTGGGCACGGGGCTCGCGATCGGGCCCACGCCGGGGCCGGTTGACACGCTCAGGCACTAAGGCTAGTGCCTAAGCGTATCGGGAGGCCGCGATGGAAGTCGTGAACCTTGAATCGAAGCTCGCCCAGTTCAGCGAATGCTGGAGCCCGAAGATCGTGGGCGAGGTGAACGACTCCCACGTCAAGCTGGTGAAGCTCACCGGCGAGTTCGTCTGGCACCACCACGACGCGGAGGACGAGATGTTCCTCGTCCTCAAGGGGCGGTTGCGGATGCGGACGCCGGAGGGCGACCTCTCCATCGGTCCCGGCGAGTTCGTCATCGTCCCGCACGGGGTCGAGCATCTCCCGGTGGCGGAGACGGAGACGCACGTGCTCCTCTTCGAGCCGCGCACGACGCTCAACACGGGAAACCTGGTGAACGAGCGCACTGTCGAGGCGCCGCAGCGGATCTAGGGCGTGGTAGTGTCCCCGTCTCCGTGACGGAGGATCCCATGCGCGCTGCGACCCTGTCTTGCGCCGCTGCTACCCTCTTCGCCTGCGCTTCCCAGACCGCCTCTTCCCGAGGAAGCGGCTCGGATGCGCCCGGCGGCCTGCGAATGGAAGAGCACATGGTTCCCGCGAAGGATCCGGGAATCCAGCTCTACCTCCGCAACAAGCATCCCGCCGGGCAGGAGAAGTTCGGCCCCGAGCGGATCCTGCTCTTCGTGCACGGGTCCACCTATCCAGCCGAGACGTCCTTCGATCTGCCGCTCGGCGGAACTTCCTGGATGGACTACATCGCCCAGCGCGGATTCGACGTGTGGCTCGTCGACGTGCGCGGCTACGGCCGCTCGACGCGCCCGAAGGAGATGGACGAGCCGCCGCAGAACAATCCCGCCCTCTCCCGCACCGAGACGGCAGTGAAGGACGTCGCCGCGGCCGCCGACTTCATCTTGCAGAAGCGCGGATCGAAGCGACTGGTGGTGATGGGCTGGTCGTGGGGCACCACCATCATGGCGTCGTACACGGTGCAGAACCTCGACAAGGTCGAGCGCCTCGTGCTCTACGCGCCGCAGTGGCTGCGCTCGACGCCGCCGCTCATCTCCGGCGAGGGAGCGTACCGGACGGTGACGATGGATTCGGCCAAGGGCCGCTGGCTGAAGGGCGTTCCCGAGGACAAGAAGGCCACGCTCATTCCCCAGGGCTGGTTCGAGCAGTGGGCCGAGGCAACCTTCGCGACCGATCCGGTGGGATCGAAAGAGACCCCGAAGACGCTTCGCGCGCCGAACGGGACCCTCGTCGACACCAAGGAATTCTGGTCGAGCGGAAAGCCCGTCTACGATCCGGGCAAGATCACGGTCCCGACGCTCATCGTCCACGCCGAGTGGGATCAGGATCTACCGACGCCGATGGCCCGCGCGGTATTCGAGAAGCTGACCGCCGCGCCCTACAAGCGCTTCGTCGAGATCGGCGAGGGAACGCACACCATCATCATGGAGAAGAACCGGATGCAGCTCTTCCGCGAGGTGCAGACGTTCCTGGAAGAGCCGCGCGAGCCATCGGCGTTGGTGGCGACCTCGCGCTAGCGCTTCTTTTGTAGATAGCGCGGGCTCGCGGCGGCGAGCTTGCCTTCCACGATGCGGCGCACCGCGCCCGCAGTCTCGCTGGGCGAAGTCCCGGCGCGGATGCGGCGGCAGAGTTCCCACGACAGCGCCAGCGCCTCCTCGGCGGGCGGCGCGCCCGACGGCGCCTCGCGGAGAAGCTCGCGCAGGATGCGGGCTTCGGCCGAAGGCGATGTCTCGTCGAGCACCAACTCGCGCCCGGCGATGGAGAGCGCGTTGGCAGCGACCAGCGCGCGGAAGCGCAGGCGCGGATCGGTCGCTCCCTTCGCCACCTCCGTCTCGAGGAAGCCGCGCACCGCTTCGAGGAGCTCCAGGGCATCCGGCCGGTCCGGCATCAGCGCGTCTCCCTATGCTGCGCGCTGCGCCGCTCCGCGACTGGCGACGCCGGCGAAGCCGGCTCCTCCAGCATGTGCAGGATCTCGTGCTCCACCTCGCAGGCGAGCCGGCCGAGGATGGCGAGCTCGACGCTCTTCTCGTCTCCGCGCAGGTGCCGCTGCGCTTGCTGCAAGGAACCCACCGCCCAGCGCACGTTGCCGAGCAGCTCGTAGGCGTGGAGGTCCGCGGGTTCGATCTTGCGGCCGGTGATCTCCGCATAGCGGGCGATCATCGCCCGCTCATCCGAGATTCCTCCGAGGCGCAAGTGATCGACCCCGAAGCGCCATGCCTTCACCAGCGGCCAGGCGACGTCCTCGAGTACGTCACCGATCCGGGCGAACTCCCAATCGAGGACGCCGGCCAGTCCGTCTGGCGCGACCATGAGGTTCCCGATGCGGAAGTCGCCGTGCACCACCACCGCGGGCCCGGTATCGCGCAGGTTCTCGCGCAGCCAGGCGATGCCGAGCTCGATGGCAGGATGCGGCTCACCGACGGAATCGAGCTGCGCGACGAGCCCGTCGATGGCGCGGCGCGCGGGCGAAGCGGCGCCAGTGCCGGGAAGGAAGGGCAGCCGCGCGGGATCGAGCGCGTGGATCCGCGCCAGCTCTTCTGCCATCTGCACGGGAAGCGCGGCGCGAGCTTTGGCGAGCTCCGGCAGCCGCACGATGCGCCGCCCGACGGTCTCGCCGTGCAGGCGATCCATGAGGAACGCGTCGTGCCCCGACAGATCGGGCAGGAACCCGTACGGCCGCGGAGCCTTGACGCCCGACCGATGCGCCTCTGCGACGAGCGCGTGCTCGTGTTCGAGGGAAAGCGCGTCCTGGTAGATGCGGCCGCCCGCGGCGCGGCGGAGCACGAGCGAGAGCGGTCCCGAAGGCGCGCGGAGCTCCACCGCCCACGCCTCCATCGAGGCGCCGCCGGCAAGAAGCGAGAGCTTCGCGATCTGCACGGGCCCGCCGAGCAGCGCGGGGAGCCTCGCTTCCAGCGACTTTCGCAGCTCCTCGCTCACAGGTGCCATCCCATGATGTGGAACTAGTACACCTTTCCACGGGCCAGCCCTTGTCTCTCCGCGCCGCTCCGTGGTGTCCATGAATCAATGACCCGGATTCTCACTGCCCTTTCGCTGCTCGTCGCCTTCGCCAGCCCCGCCGCCCGCGCGCAGGAGCCCGTCTCACGGGACGAGCACCAGCTCATCCACGCCGGCGCCATGGTGGGGCTCGTCAGCCTTCCCCGCCCGTTCGACGGCGAGGTCTTCGTCAAGCTCATGGATCTCGTGCAGGTCGGGTTCTCCTACAGCGATTTCCCCAACTTCCTCGCCGACCCGCTGCTCAGCGCAGTTGGCGCGAAGAACGGATCGAACCAGACCCGGCTCGACGACTTCTCCGCGTACGAAGGCAACGTGCGCGTGTACCCGTACAGTTCAAGCTCTCCTCCACCCAGACGGTAGTCATCCCGCCCGATGCCGATGCCGCGGATCCGAACCTGCGCAAGAACATCAACAACATCGTCGACGCCGGGACGAGCTACCCGCTGCCGTCGTTGCACCTCCGCATCGGCTGGCAATACTAGCGAGCGAACGCCTCCGCAAACTTGCGCCTTTCTCCGCGGGGCGCATCATGGCCCCCGCGGAGGACTCCACATGTTCGCTCGGTTGATGCGCACGACGGACGACGGCGTGGCCACGCTCCTGCGGCTGGTGCTCGGGGTCGTGTTCTTCCCGCACGGCGCGCAGAAGGTGCTCGGCTGGTTCGGCGGCTATGGCTTCCATGCGACGTTGCAGGGAATGTCGAAGATGTTGCCCGCGTGGCTCGTCGTGATCGTGATGCTGGCGGAATTCGCCGGATCCCTCGGTCTCATCCTCGGCTTCTTGACCCGCATCGCAGCCTTCGGCATCGGCTGCGTGATGGTCGGCGCCGTCCTCACCGTCCACGGCAAGTTCGGCTTCTTCATGAACTGGGCGGGGAAACAGCCGGGCGAGGGATTCGAGTACCACCTCATCGCGCTCGCCATCGCCGTTGCGCTCATGATCCGCGGCGGCGGCGCGGCGTCGATCGACCTTGCCCTGACGCGCGGCTCGGCCCGCACGACGCCGGCGATGCCTCGCTTCTGATCGCGGGCGCGATCACCCGCTCATGCCATGTGCCAGCCGTGACTGACGGTGAGCGGCTGCCCCGTGAGCGCGTTGGTCGGGAAGGAAGCGAGGAAGACGGCCACCTGGGCCACGTCGTCCACGGTGGTGAACTCGCCGTCGACCGTGTTGCGCAGCATGACCTCCTTGATGACGCGCTCCTCGCTGATCCCGAGGTCCCGCGCCTGCTCGGGAATCTGCTTCTCCACCAAGGGCGTGCGCACGAAGCCGGGGCAGATGATGTTGGAGCGGACACCGAACGCCGCGCCCTCCTTGGCGGCGGCGCGGCAGAGGCCGAGCAGGCCGTGCTTGGCGGCCACATAGGCCGCTTTCAGCGGGCTCGCCTCCAGCGAATGGACGGAGCCCATGTAGAGGAGCGTTCCGCCTCGCCCGCGCTGCTTCATCTCCCGCAGGCAAGCGCGGGTGAGCAGGAAGCCGCCGTCGAGATGGATGGCCACGACCCGCCGCCAATCGGCGTAGGAGAAGTCGACCAGCGGCGCGATGTGCT
>VBKL01000248.1 GCA_005879805.1 Deltaproteobacteria bacterium
AGCGTCTTCCGGATGCGGGGGAACTCGTCGCGGCATGCCCCGCACCAGGTGGCCCAGAAGTGGAGCACGACTGGCTTTCCCGATCCGGCGATGCGCACGAGCGACGAGGCCTCGGAAAGCGGCAGCACCCGCGGCTCCGCCGGGGCCGCGACGAGGACCGAGAGAGCGAGCGCGAGAGCGGGAATTCCCATCGGCTTGGGACCTCCGGGAACCGATGCTTGACCACCGCGGCGCCCGATGTCCACAGTTCCGCGCGGTGCACGTCACCATCCTGAGCCGGAAGCTCGCCATCTACACCACCCGCCGGCTCGCACAGGCAGCGAGGCTGCGCGGAGCTCGCGTACGCGTCCTCGATCCGCTCGGCGTCGAGATGCACCTCGACGAGCAGCCGAGCGCGTTCTACCGGCGCAAGAAGCTCCCGCGCACGGACGTCGTCGTGCCGCGCATCGCTCCGTCGGTGCAGGCGTACGGGCTGGCGGTGGTCAACCACTTCGCCATGATGGGAGTCGCCACGCTGAACGACGCAGCCGGCATCGCGGCGAGCCGCAACAAGATGCGCGCGCTGCAGCTCCTCGCCGCGCGCGGCGTCGCCGTCCCTCCCACCGTCATGGCGGCGAGCGCCGCCGATCTGCGCGCCATGGTGGAGCTGGTCGGCGGGCTTCCGGTGCTCATCAAGATCCTCACGCCGAGCGAGCGCCCCGGCGTGATGGTGGCCGAGTCGCTGCAGTCGATGGAGGCGGCCCTCGAGGCGGTGCTTTCGATGGGCCACAACCTCCTCGTGCAACGCTACGTGCGGCGGAAGCTGGAGCGCGACCTGCGCGCCCTGGTCGTGGGCGACAAGGTGGTCGCCTGGGTCGAGCGCCGGCCCCGCCCCGGCCGTCTCCTCCACACCCTCGCTCGCGGCGCGCAGCTCAAAGCGGTGAGAGTGCCTTCCGCCCTGGATGGAATCGCGGTGCACGCCGCCCGCGTCGTGGGCCTGGAGATCGCGGCCGTCGACCTCATCGAGACGGAGGTCGGCCCCCTCGTCTTCGACGTCAATTCCAGCCCGGGTCTCAAAGGTCTCGAACGCGCCACCGGAAAGGACCTGGCGCTTCCGATCCTCGGCCGGGCCCAGGAGCTCGTCCGCGAGGCGGAAGGAGCCAATGTAGGCCGCCGTGGGCAGGGACAGGGCTGACCGCAAGGCTGACCCTTGCATCCCGACGGGGTCTGTGGCGTCTAAGCAGCATGAAGCGCTTCCTCGTCCTTGCTGCCCTGTCCCTGGTAGCCCTGCCCGCCATCGCCGGCGATGCCGGTGAGGACGCGGCGAAGGCCTACAAGATCGAGACGACCTCGTCGTTGCAGCTCAAGAAGGGCGAGAAGGGCGAGGCGCGCGTCACCGTGGTCCCGCGCTCCGACGCGCACGTCTCTCCGGACGCGCCGCTCTCCCTGGCACTCTCCTCGGGTCCGTCGGTCCAGCTCGCCAAGACGAAGTTCGGCCGCGCCGACGGCACCGCGACGCCGCAGAAGGGCGTCGCGTTCAGCATCCCCGTCACTGCGACCGCGGCGGGCAAGGACGAAGTGAAGGGCCAGCTCAGCTTCTTCATCTGCACCGAGAAGCTCTGCGAGCGGCAGAAGCGCGATGTGACGGTACCGGTCACGGTGGAGTGAGTCGGTTCATCTACGGCGCGAACCCCGTCCTCGAAGCGATCCGCGCGCACCCGCAGGAAATCGTCCGGATCCTCGTCGAGCGAGGTCACGACGGCCGCCCTTCCCATGGGGCCGAGCGCGTCGTCCAGGCGGCGCACGAAGCCGGCGTTCGCGTGGAGGATGCGCCGCGAGGAGAGCTGCAGCGGCGTGCGTCGGGCGGCGCTCATCAAGGGATCGGGGCCGAGCTTTCCGAGTTCCACTACGCCGAGCTCGACGACCTGCTGCTGCCCTCTGCCCAGAAGCCGTTCCTCGTGGTCCTCGACGGCGTGACGGACCCGCAAAACCTCGGCGCGCTGGCGCGGAGCGCCCAGGCGCTCGGAGCGCATGGCCTCGTGCTGCCCAAGGACCGCGCGGCGGGCGTGACTCCGGCGGCGTTCAAGGCCGCTGCCGGCGCCCTCGAGCGGTTTCCGGTGGCGCGGGTGACGAACCTCTCCCGCGCCCTGGAAGAGCTGAAGGAAAGGAGCGTCTGGACGGTGGCGTTGGCCGCCGACGCCGAGCGGGATCTCTCGCAGATCGATCTCACCAGCGGCATCGCCCTCGTCCTTGGAGGCGAGGGGAAGGGCGTTCGGCCCCTCGTCCGCCGTTCGTGCGATCACGAGGCTCGCATCCCGATGCACGGCGGCGTCGGCTCGCTCAACGTGGGAGCAGCCGGAGCGATCGCCTTCTATGAAGTGGCGCGGCAGCGAGCCGCCCGCTGAGGGACATCCTGCCGGGCGCTCCCGGCCCGCTCGCTTGACAAGGTGCGATACTTCTCCTAGAACCTGCCGTCCCTTGCCCTATGAGGGTAGCGCGCGCGCAGTGAACATTAGAGAAATCGGGAACTTAGGCTGGCGTAGCTCAGCCGGAAGAGCACCTGCCTTGTAAGCAGGAGGTCGCGGGTTCGATTCCCGCCGCCAGCTCTGCCGGAGGAGCGAAAGGTGTTCGCCGCGAGGGCACCCCACGGCGAGCCGTTTTCAAGTCTCGGAACCCGGAGGAACAGACGCGACTGCGGAGGAAGGACGACGGTCGGGAGGGGTGCCCGAGCGGCCAAAGGGAGCAGACTGTAAATCTGCCGGCTCATGCCTTCGAAGGTTCGAATCCTTCCCCCTCCACCAACTCCGCAGCTCGGCGATCGAAGGAGGATTACGCGGGAATAGCTCAGTTGGTAGAGCGTCAGCCTTCCAAGCTGAATGTCACGGGTTCGAATCCCGTTTCCCGCTCCACCGCGCAGGGCCAGGACGATTCGGCCCACATAGCTCAGTTGGCAGAGCACGTCCTTGGTAAGGACGAGGTCACCCGTTCAATCCGGGTTGTGGGCTCCAGACTTTCGAAGCACGGAACCATCGGGAGCGAAGGGCCAAACCATGAACCGCACGATCATCACGCTCGAGTGCAGCGTGTGCAAGGAGCGGAACTACACCACGACCAAGAACAAGCGGACGATGACCGACAAGCTCGTCCTGCCGAAGTTCTGCTCCCGGTGCCGCAAGCACACCGATCACAAGGAGACCAAATAGGCGCCCCGCCACACGCGGAGCAAAGGTGAAGGCCAGTAGCTCCAATGGTAGAGCGGCGGTCTCCAAAACCGCATGTTGGGGGTTCGAGTCCCTCCTGGCCTGCCAGTTCGCGTCCAGGAACGAATGGAGAGCCGTCGGGCCGGCAGACCCCGCGGCCGGAAGCTGAGCGATGACGAATCAAAGGATCGTGTCCATCGGGTACATCGTCCTCGCGCTCCTGGCGGGGTTCTTCCTCGAGCACGTCCTGCTCGCGGGCTTCGGCACGTTCAGCGTCACCCAGCCGCTCACGCGCCCGCTCTACAACGACTGGACCTGGTCGTCGATCATCGGCCTACTCGTCGCCTTCGCGACCGCCTTCTATCTGTGGAGCAATCCCAAGAGCCGCGAGGTGTCGTTCGAAATCGTCGCCGAGTTGCGCAAGGTGAGCTGGCCAGGCTTGGCGGAGACGCGCGCCGCCACCATCGCGGTGATCGTGGCGAGCCTCATCGCCGCCGCGCTGCTCGGGCTGTTCGACGTGATCTGGCAGTACCTCACCGACAAGATCCAGAACCCGACGGTGTGAGGGATACCCTGAAGATGGCCGCGAAGGAGACGGAGAAGATCGACAAGAAATGGTACGTGGTCCACACGTACTCGGGCTTCGAGAACAAGGCGAAGAAGTCCCTCGAGGAGAAGATCAAGCAGAACGCGCTCGACGAATTCTTCGGCGACATCCTCATCCCCATGGAGAACGTGGTGGAGATGGTGAAGGGGGAGAAGCGGGCGTCGAAGAGGAAGTTCTTCCCCGGCTACATCCTCGTGCAGATGGAGCTCAACGACCGTACCTGGCACCTCGTCAAGAACACGCCCAAGATCACGGGGTTCGTGGGCAACGCCACGAGGCCGCCGGCGGTGAGCGAGCACGAGATCGCCCGGCTTACCACCCAGCTTTCCGAGGGAGCACTCAAGCCCAAGCCGAAGGTGGAATTCGAAGAAGGGGACAACGTGCGGGTGGTCGACGGACCGTTCTCCAACTTCAACGGCACCGTCGAGGAAGTGAATCCGGACAAGGGGCGCGTGCGGGTGCTCGTCTCCATCTTCGGTCGCGCGACGCCGGTGGAGCTCGATTTCATGCAGGTGGAGAAGACCTAGAAAGCGTGGGAGGCAGCTCGGCTGCCGCTGGGACCACGGAGAGAGGAAAAGATGGCAAAGAAAGTAACCGGATTGGTCAAGCTGCAGCTCCCCGCGGGGAAGGCGAATCCGTCGCCGCCCGTCGGGCCTGCCCTCGGCCAGCACGGCGTCAACATCATGGGGTTCTGCAAGGAGTTCAACGCCGCGACCCAGGCGCAGGCGAAGGAGGGGCTGATCGTTCCGGTCCTCATCACCATCTACTCGGACCGCTCGTTCACCTTCATCGTCAAGACGCCGCCCGCGGCCATCCTCATCAAGAAGGCGCTCGGGTTGCACACGGAGAAGAAGAAGGGATCGGGCGCGCACAAGCCGGGCAAGGAGAAGGTGGGCCAGCTCACCCGCAAGCAGCTCGAGCAGATCGCGAAGACCAAGATGGCGGACATGACCGCCGGCTCGGTCGAGGCAGCCATGAACAGCATCGCCGGGACGGCGCGCTCGATGGGCGTCGACGTGGTCGGCTAGGAGAACGGACATGGCCAAGCCTGGAAAGAAGTATCTGGAAGCCCTGAAGCTCATCGATCGCGAGAAGCGCTACTCGGTGGACGAGGCGTGCGCTCTGGTGGGCAAGACGGCGAAGAAGAAGTTCGACGAGACCGTGGACGTCGCCATCCGGCTGGGCGTCGATCCCAAGCACGCCGATCAGATGGTGCGCGGCGCGGTGGTCCTGCCCCACGGCATCGGCAAGACGGTGCGGATCGCGGTCTTCGCCAAGGGAGACAAGGCGCGCGAGGCGCAGGAAGCGGGCGCGGATACGGTCGGCGCCGAGGATCTCGCCGCCAAGGTGCAGGAGGGATGGCTCGACTTCGACGTCGCCATCGCCACGCCGGACATGATGGGCGTCGTCGGCCGCCTCGGTAAAGTGCTCGGTCCGCGTGGCTTGATGCCGAACCCCAAGGTCGGAACGGTCACCGCGGACGTGACCCGCGCGGTACGCGAGGCGAAGGCCGGCAAGGTCGAGTTCCGCGTCGAGAAGGCGGGCATCGTCCACGTTCCGGTGGGAAAGGCTTCGTTCGATGTGAAGCGGCTCACCGACAACGTGAACGCCATCCTCGATACGGTCATGCGGGCGAAGCCCGCCACCGCGAAGGGGACGTACCTCAAGGGCGTCTCCGTCAGCACCACCATGGGACCCGGAATCCGCCTCGATACGGCGGCCATTTCCGCTTTGCATAAATAGGGAGGGAGCGAGAAGATGGCCAAGGCGCAGTTCGCCGCGGCGGTCGGCTACGGAGCCATCGACGCCGCCGCCACCGTGAAGCTGCGGAAGACCTTCCGCGACTCCAAGGTGGACTACAAGGTCGTCAAGAACACCCTGGCCAGGCTCGCCGCGAAGGGAACTTCGCTGGAGAAGTTCGCCGAACAGCTCGAGGGACCGAACGCCATCGTCCTCGCCTACGACGACGTGGTGGCGCCCGCCCGGCTGCTCCGGGACGTGCTCAAGGAGCAGGGCGAGAAGATGAAGGTGAAGGCCGGCGTCGTGCAGGGAAACCTGGTCGACGCCAAGGGACTCACCGCCCTGGCCGACATGCCCGGGCTACCCGAGCTCCGGGCGATGTTGCTCGGGATGCTCACGTCCCCGGCCCAGAAGCTCGTCCGGCTCCTCAACACCCCGGGCAGCCAGGTTGCCCAGGTGCTGAAGGCGAAAAGCGAAAAGGCCGCGTGACGCGGCGCGAATCCGAAGCGGCAGTTGAACATCTATGCGCCTTACGCGGCGCGCAAAGGAAGTTGGCAAATGGCTGATCTCAACCAGATCGCAGAGTCCCTTTCGCAGCTCACCGTGATGCAGGCGGCGGAGCTGGTGAAGATGCTCGAGACGAAATGGGGCGTTTCCGCCGCGGCTCCGGTCGCGATGGCGGCCGCTCCGGCAGCGGGAGGCGGGGCGGCGGCTGCCAAGCCTGCCGAGGAGAAGACCGAGTTCACGCTCGTCCTCCAGGCCGCTGGAGAGAAGAAAATCAACGTCATCAAGGAAGTGCGCGCGATCACCGGCCTTGGTCTCAAGGAGGCCAAGGACCTCGTCGAAGGTGCTCCCAAGACCGTGAAGGAGGGCCTGTCGAAGGAGGACGCGAACAAGTTCTCGGAGCAGCTCAAAGCTGCTGGGGCGACGGTAGAGCTGAAGTAGCTCGAACACAGCATGCCCGGCCACGCGCCGGGAACGAGGCCGGCTTCGGCAGGGATTCTGAAGGATCCCTGCCGCGGCCGGAGTTTTCGCTTCGACGGAGGGACTAGGGCGGGCCCTCCGTGTCTCGATCGAAAAAAGGGGAGCAACCCTTCACATGGCGGCGACGATCCAGAACAATTTCCGCACGCGCAAGAATTTCGCGAAGATCCAGAAGATCATCGACATCCCGAACCTGATCGACATCCAGAAGAACAGCTACGACAAGTTCCTCCAGGCCGAGATCGCGCCCGAACGGCGCGAGGACACCGGCCTGCAGGGCGTGTTCAAGAGCGTCTTCCCCATCAAGGACTTCAACGAGACGAGTAGCCTCGAGTTCGTCAGCTACCACCTCGAGAAGCCCAAGTACGACGTCGACGAGTGCCACCAGCGCGGCATGACCTACTCCGCGCCCATCAAGGTGGTGGTCCGTCTCGTCGTCTGGGACAAGGACGAGGAGACCGGCGCCCAGTCGATCCGCGACGTCAAGGAGCAGGAGGTCTATTTCGGCGAGATCCCGCTCATGACCTCGAACGGGACCTTCATCATCAACGGCACCGAGCGCGTCGTCGTCTCCCAACTCCACCGCTCGCCGGGCGCGTTCTTCGATCACGACAAGGGCAAGAGCCACTCGTCGGGCAAGCTGCTCTACAACGCCCGCATCATCCCGTACCGCGGCTCGTGGATCGATTTCGAGTTCGACCACAAGGACATCCTCTACGTGCGCATCGATCGGCGCCGGAAGCTGCCGGCCACGGTCCTTCTGCGCGCGCTCGGGGCGGTCCCCGACACCGCGAAGAAGAGCCCGATCGAGTTCAAGGGCTCGCCCGAGGAGATGCTCAATTACTTCTACGCCACCGAGACCATCTACATCGGCGAGAAGACCAAGTACGAGAAGTCGGTCGAGCTGGAACTCCTCCCCGGCCAGCGCGCGACCCGCGACATCAAGAACCCGAAGACCGGGGAAGTGATCGTCAAGAAGAACCGCAAATTCACCCGCGGCGCGATCAAGAAGCTCGAGCAGGCCAAGATCAAGACGCTGCCCATCGACGTCGAAGAGCTGGTCACCAAGATCAGCGCCAAGGACGTCGTCGACGAGAAGACGGGCGAGGTGCTCCTCGAGTGCAATGAGGAGGTCACCGAGGAGAAGGTCGACAAGCTGAACGAGAGGGGCATCAACGAGTTCCAGGTGCTCTTCATCGACAACCTGAACGTCGGCCCCTTCCTGCGCGACACGCTGATGGCCGACAAGACGCCGACGCCTGAAGAGGCGATCATGGAGATCTACCGGCGCCTGCGGCCCGGAGATCCGCCGACCATCGAGACGGCGACGAACCTCTTCATCAACCTGTTCTTCAATCCGGAGCGCTACGACCTCTCCAAGGTCGGCCGGCTCAAGCTCAACTACAAGTTCGGCATCGACGAGCCCCTCGAGCAGGCGGTCCTCACCAAGAAGGACATCCTCGAGGTGGTCCGCTACCTCATCGATCTGAAGAACGGAAAGGGAGCGATCGACGACATCGACCACCTCGGCAACCGCCGTGTGCGCGCGGTGGGCGAGTTGCTCGAGAACCAGTACCGCATCGGTCTCGTCCGCATGGAGCGCGCCATCAAGGAGCGCATGAGCCTCCAGGAGATCGAGACGCTCATGCCGCACGACTTGATCAACGCCAAGCCCGTCACGGCGGTGATCAAGGAGTTCTTCGGGTCCTCGCAGCTCTCGCAGTTCATGGACCAGACCAACCCGCTCTCCGAGGTGACGCACAAGCGGCGCCTCTCGGCGCTCGGGCCCGGCGGTCTCACCCGGGAGCGCGCGGGCTTCGAAGTGCGCGACGTGCACCCGACCCACTACGGGCGCATCTGCCCCATCGAGACGCCGGAAGGTCCGAACATCGGCCTCATCGCGTCCTTGAGCACCTTCGCCCGGGTCAACGAGTACGGCTTCGTCGAGACCCCGTACCGCTCGGTGAAGGAAGGCAAGGTCACCGACGAGGTGAAGTTCTACTCGGCGCTCGAGGAGGAGAAGCACGTCATCGCGCAGGCGAACGCGGTCTTCGACAAGAAGGGCCACTTCGAGACGGCGCTCGTCTCCTGCCGCAAGGCGGGCGAATTCCCCATGGCGCGTCCGGAGGACATCTCGCTGATGGACGTGTCGCCGAACCAGCTCGTCTCGGTAGCGGCCTCGCTCATCCCCTTCCTCGAGAACGACGACGCGAACCGCGCGCTGATGGGCTCCAACATGCAGCGGCAGGCGGTGCCTCTGCTCCGCACCGCCGCTCCGCTCGTCGGCACTGGCATCGAGGGCACCGTGGCCCGCGACTCCGGCGTCTGCGTCGTCGCCCGCCGCGACGGCGTCATCGACCAGGTCGACGCCGGCCGCATCGTGGTTCGCGCCGAGGGGAAGGGCGAGACCATCGACGTGGCGAGCGAAGTCGACATCTACAACCTCATCAAATACCAGCGCTCGAACCAGAACACCTGCATCAACCAGAAGCCGATCGTGAAGGCCGGCGACCGCGTCAGGAAGGGCGACGTGATCAGCGACGGTCCCGCGACGGAGACCGGGGAGCTGGCGCTCGGCCAGAACGTGGTGGTCGCCTTCATGCCCTGGCAGGGCTACAACTTCGAGGACTCGATCCTCGTCTCCGAGCGCATCACCCGCGAGGACGTGTTCACCTCGATCCACATCGAGGAGTTCGAGTGCATCGCCCGGGACACCAAGCTCGGCAAGGAAGAGATCACTCGCGACATCCCCAACGTCGGTGAGGAGGCCCTCAAGGACCTCGACGACTCCGGCATCATCCGCATCGGCGCCGAGGTGCAGCCCGGCTCCATCCTGGTCGGGAAGATCACGCCCAAGGGCGAGACCCAGCTCTCACCCGAGGAGAAGCTCCTCCGCGCCATCTTCGGCGAGAAGGCCGGCGACGTGCGCGACAGCTCGCTGCGCGTTCCGCCGGGCGTGACCGGCACGGTGATCAACGCCAAGGTGTTCTCGCGCAAGGGCGTCGACAAGGACGAGCGCGCCAAGGACATCGAGAACCAAGAAGAGGCGAAGCTCCTCAAGGATCAGAACGACGAGATCAAGATCCTCAAGGACTCGGCCTACAAGCGCATCAAGCGGCTCCTGCACGGCAAGGAGACGACGGCCAAGCTCGTCGACGACAAGGGCCACGTCCTGCTCAACAAGGGGCAGGCCATCGCCGACGCGCAGCTCGACGAGATCCCGGAGAAGTACTGGCCCGAGATCGCCGTCGGCGGCGCGGAGGAGAAGGTCGCCAAGATCCTGGAGAACTTCAACGAGCAGAAGGAGCTCGTGAAGCTCGTCTTCGGGGAGAAGATCTCGCGCCTGAAGAAGGGCGACGAGCTGCCGCCGGGCGTCATCAAGATGGTGAAGGTCTACGTCGCCATCAAGCGCAAGCTCTCGGTCGGCGACAAGATGGCCGGACGCCACGGCAACAAGGGCGTCGTCTCCCGCGTGCTCTCGGAAGAGGACATGCCGTACCTCGAGGACGGCCGCGCGGTGGACCTGGTGCTGAATCCGCTCGGCGTTCCGAGCCGCATGAACATCGGCCAGATCCTGGAGACCCACCTCGGCTGGGCAGCGCGCGGCCTGGGCGAGCAGATCCAGAAGATGATCGACGACAAGTGGGGCCCCGACGCGATCCGCAAGGACCTGAAGCGGATCTACGACGGCAAGGAGATGCACGACTTCCTCGACCAGCTGCCCGACAAGGAAGTGCAGCGGCTGGCGCAGAAGCTGGTGAAGGGCGTGCACTTCGCCTCGCCGGTCTTCGACGGAGCGCGCGAGCCGGAGATCCTCGCGCAGCTCGAGCACGCCGGCCTGCCCAAGACGGGACAGATGATCCTCTTCGACGGCCGCACGGGCGAGGCGTTCGACCAGGACGTGACGGTGGGCATCATGTACATGCTGAAACTGCAT
This sequence comes from Deltaproteobacteria bacterium, assembly GCA_005879805.1. Taxonomy (GTDB): domain Bacteria; phylum Myxococcota; class Myxococcia; order Myxococcales; family 40CM-4-68-19; genus VBKO01. The sequence continues at coordinate 10,448 of VBKL01000248.1, forward strand.
CACCTGGTCGACGAGAAGATCCACGCCCGCAGCATCGGGCCATATTCCCTAGTCACCCAGCAGCCGCTCGGCGGCAAGGCACAGTTCGGCGGCCAGCGCCTGGGAGAGATGGAAGTGTGGGCGATGGAGGCCTACGGAGCGGCCTACTCGCTGCAGGAGTTCCTCACGGTGAAGTCCGACGACGTCGTCGGCCGGACCCGCATGTACGAGTCGATCGTCAAGGGAGAGTACGCGCTCGAGTCGGGACTTCCCGAGTCGTTCAACGTGCTCATCAAGGAGCTGCAGTCCCTCGGCCTGGACGTCGAGCTGATGGAGCGGCCGCCGGAAGAGGTGGTCCCCGCACCAGCTCCGAAGAAGGTGGGAGGAGCGGCAGCTTGATCGACTTCAACGAAAGATTCAGGAGGTCGCGGTGAAGGACATCTTCAATTTCTTCGAGAAGCCCAAGGACCCGCTTTCGTTCAGCGCGATCCGCATCTCGCTCGCCAGCCCGGAGAAGATCCGGCAGTGGTCGCACGGAGAGGTGAAGAAGCCCGAGACGATCAACTACCGCACCTTCAAGCCGGAGCGGGACGGGCTCTTCTGCGCCAAGATCTTCGGGCCGGTGAAGGACTACGAGTGCAACTGCGGCAAGTACAAGCGCATGAAGCACCGCGGGGTGGTTTGCGAGAAGTGCGGCGTCGAGGTCATCCAGTCCAAGGTGCGCCGTGAGCGCCTCGGGCACATCAACCTCGCCACGCCGGTCGCGCACATCTGGTTCCTGAAGTCGCTGCCGTCGCGAATCGGAAACCTGCTCGACATCACGCTCAAGGACCTGGAGAAGGTCCTCTACTGCGAATCGTTCGTCGTCATCGACGCCAAGGAGTCGCCCTTCCAGGCGGGAGAGCTGCTCAGCGAGGACAAGTACTACAAGGCGGTCGAGGAGCTCGGCGAGGAGGCGTTCATCGCCGGCATGGGCGGCGAGGCCGTGCGCGAGCTGCTCCGCAAGATCGACATCGAGTCGCTCTCGGTCGAATTGCGCAAGGACATGCGGGAGGCGACGAGCGACGCGAAGCGAAAGAAGCTGGCCAAGCGCCTCAAGGTGGTGGAGTCGTTCCGCGAGAGCGGCAACAAGCCCGAGTGGATGATGCTCGACGTGATCCCGGTCATCCCGCCGGATCTGCGTCCCCTCGTCCCCCTCGACGGCGGCCGCTTCGCGACCAGCGACCTGAACGACCTCTACCGGCGCGTCATCAACCGCAACAACCGCCTGAAGAGGCTCCAGGAGCTGAACGCCCCCGACATCATCATCCGCAACGAGAAGCGGATGCTGCAGGAAGCGGTGGACGCGCTTTTCGATAACGGAAGGCGCGGCAAAACCATTACCGGTCCCAACAAGCGACCTTTGAAGTCGCTCAGCGACATGCTCAAGGGCAAGCAGGGACGGTTCCGCCAGAACCTGCTCGGCAAGCGCGTCGACTACTCGGGCCGCTCGGTCATCGTGGTCGGCCCCGAGCTCAAGCTGCACCAGTGCGGCCTGCCGAAGATCATGGCGCTCGAGCTGTTCAAGCCCTTCATCTACAACAAGCTCGAGGAGCGCGGGCACGTCACCACCATCAAGAGCGCGAAGA
>VBKL01000249.1 GCA_005879805.1 Deltaproteobacteria bacterium
CGCCTCGCTCATCCGCGAGGAGCTCCGGTGACGGAGCCGGCGACGATCTTCGGAGCGGGCCCGGTGGGTTCGCTCCTTGCGCTCTTCCTCGCGCGCCGCGGGCACGAGGTGGTGGTCTACGAGCGCCGTCCCGATCTGCGCGGCGCGCGCGCCGGAGCCGGCCGCTCGATCAACCTGGCAGTGTCCACGCGCGGCCTCTACGCGCTCCACCAGATGGGCCTCGACGAGAAGGTCCTCGAGCGGGCCATCCCCATGCTCGGGCGCATGGTCCATGCCGACGGCGGGGCGCATTTCCACCGCTACGGACGCGACGATCGCGAGTTCATCAACTCCATGTCGCGTGGCGAGCTGAACCGCCTCCTCGTCACCGAGGCAGAGAAGACGGGCAGGGTGCGCATCGAGTTCGAGGAGCGGCTCGTCTCCTTCGACGCGGCAACCCGGACCGCGCGCCTGCGCAGCGAGCGCGACGGCGCCGAGCAGGAGATCCACGCCGCCGTCGCGTTCGGCGCCGACGGCAGCGCCTCGGCGATGCGCAGGGCGATCGCACCGGACGCGACCGAGGACGTCCTCGAGTTCGGCTACAAGGAGCTGACGCTTCCGGCGGGGCCGGGCGGCACTTTTCTGCTGGAGAAGAACGCGCTCCACATCTGGCCGCGCAAGAGCTTCATGCTCATCGCGCTCCCCAACCTCGACGGGAGCCTCACCTGCACGCTCTTCCTCTCCTTCGAAACGTTCGAGGAGATCGCCGCGCCCGCCGCGGCGGAAGCCTTCTTCGCAAGGCATTTTGCCGACGTGCTTCCGCTCGTCCCCGATCTCGGTGCGCGACTCGCCGAGGCGCCGCTCGGGCGCATGACCACGGTGAAATGCAGGCCCTGGGCGCGCGGCACTTCGCTCCTCGTCGGCGACGCCGCCCATGCCATCGTGCCGTTCTTCGGCCAGGGCATGAACGCGGGATTCGAGGACTGCACGGTGCTCGACGCGATCCTCGCGCGCGAGCCGCGCTGGGACCGCGCCTTCGCCGGGCTCTCCGAGACGCGCAAACCCGACGCGGACGCAATCGCCGATCTCGCCCTCGAGAATTTCGTCGAGATGCGGGACAAGGTGGCCGACCCGGAGTTCGTCCTCTGGAGGGAAGTCGAGGCGGAGCTGTCGCGCCGGATGAAGGGCGCGTACCGGAACCGCTACCAGCTCGTGACCTTCACTCGCGTTCCCTATCGCGTCGCTTTCGAGGCCGGCCTCGTGCAGCAGGAGATCTTGCGCGAGGTGTGCGCCGGCGCGGCGAGCGCGCGAGAAGTCGACTACGAGCGCGCCGAGCGGCTCGTCCGCGAACGGCTTGGAACGGTCCTCGAGACCTCGTAGCAGAGGCTCTCAGCGGCGCAAGCCCAAGTCCCGGCACGACACCTTATTGCCCGAATTGTCGATGCACTTGATGTTCGGATCGACCGGCGGGCCTCCCATCGCGGCCTGCGCGCCGATCCGGGCCGTGTACTGGATGAAGTTCTCGCCCAGCTCGTTCCGCGCGGGGTCCGGCGTCGTGGGGGGCGCTGGCACGGTGCGTGAGGGCACGGTGAGCGTGGGGCTCTTCGACCAATTTTCCGCCGGCGGAGTCCATTCAGTCCGCGCGATGGCGGGCGTCGTCGCGCGCCGCACGGGAACCGCATCGGCTCGTTGCACTGCGCCCCGAATGCGGCCGGCCTTTTTCCGGAACTGCGCCGGGATCTCCTCGGCGCTCTCGACCAGGTGGTAGGTGCCGTCGGCGTCCGTGTAAGAGCACGGCGAGCATTCCTCGACGGCGGCAGCGACGGCGGGCGCGTCCGGCACTCCTCCTTCCGGCTCGCTCGAGCGGGCATCGAATCGGATCAGCGTCGAGGAGCCATCGAGAAGCTGGACCTCGACCCCGTCCGGCGTCTCGCGCTGCTCGCCCGACGCGAGCCAATGGAGCTTGCCGCCTTCGATGTGCATCGCGTAGGCGCGGAGGTGCAACGACGCCGGCGTCAACGTGGCGATCCGCGCTCCCTTCCGGAACACGGCCCCGACCGTGGCCTGCTCGGCGTCCGGCGCGGTCTGGAGCACGACCAGCGCCACGCCGTCCGGCGACACGAATCGCAGATCCTCGAAACTGGCGAGGCAGGCATCAAGGGACCACACCTTCGTGCCGGCCAGCGCGCCGGAAACATGGCAACGGTCCCGCGCGGTGGCGGTCTGACGCACTTCCGCGACGACGCCGGCGCCCACCGAGATGGTCGACCAGGATTGGGGCGCGAATTGCGGCGGCGCCGGCGGCACCGCGACGGCCGGCACCTCCACGAGGACTGGCGCGCGAGCTTCGCGCCGGCAACCGCACAGCAGGGCGAGGAGTAGAATCTGGTATCGCATCGGGCGCGAACGGTCGCACGGCGATACCGCTCCAACCAATATCGGGGCGCGTGAGGCGATGTACGGGAGGAACGCCCGCCTGGGCTCCGCTATCCTTCAGTATGCGCCGGCGCCGCCTGGCGACGCGCTCACGATTTCCAGGCGGAGCTCGCGAGCACGACCGACGTCTCGATCTGCCGCTCGGGGATCCTCCAGTACTTGCGCAGGAGCCGGTCGATCTCCGGGCGCGGCAGCAGCCGGTAGCCGTTCTTCTCGTAGAACCGGATCGCCCAGATGGCGGCGGCCCAGGTGCCGATGAGGATGGGCTTCGACGCCATCCCTTCGAGATGTGCGAGCAGCTTCTCGCCAATCCCGCGCCGCCGGTGCGCGCTGCGCACGTACGCGTGCCGGATGAGATGCACGTCGCCGCGATCCTGGATGCCCATCACGCCGAGCAGCTCTCTGCCGCTCTGGTAACCCCAGAAGACCACGCCGTCGCGGATCTCCTGCTCGATCTCGACGACCTGCATGTAAGGCTCGTGCCAGCGATCGTCGGGGATGACGTCGCGGTACGCCGCGGCAGCATCGTTGACGATGGCGAAGATCGCCGGCACATCGGCGACGGTGCAACGCCGGATGGCGGGCGCTGGATCCACGGCGCGATGCTACAACTGATCCTATCGGCACGCGCCCGGGGGGCAGTACTCTCGTCTGGCGGAACGACGAGGACCGCGCCCCGGGCGCGCGCCTTATCCGTTACATCTCGAAATCGTACGACAGCGCGACGTACGCCACCGGGTGCTCGCTCTGCGTCCCGTGCAGCCAGGTCGCGGTCGGCACCTGGAAGATGCCGCGCATCATCAGATCCGGCGTCAGTGCGTAGGCGACGCTGGCGGTCGAGTACAGGACCGAGCCGCCGCTATCCGGATCGACGCTGCCGTCGGAGAGCCGATCGAACCCGGCGGTGCGCAGCTGCGCCTCGAGCGAACCGATGAGGCGGCCGCTCTCGAGGAAGGAGCGGCGCGCGCCGGCGGTGGCGAAGAGCGCGTGGCCGTAGCGGAACCCGCGCGAGTTGGCGGTGTTGAGCCGTCCCTGGACGTTGGCGAAGAGCGTCCACGGACGCGGCCCGTACGTGTAGGAGAGGCCGACGGTCTGGTCCCAGCTGCCCGTGCCGAGCTGGATGTGCTCGTCAGGGGCGTCCTCTCCCTTCACCACGCGGGAGTTCGCGCCGGTCGGCATCTTCAACGAGCCGAGCAGCGAGAGGACGTGGCGCGCCTCGATGCCCGAGCGGAACAGCTCGAAGCGGGCGCCGAGCGTGGCGTCGCCGAAGCCCTGCGCCGTGTCGTCGTTGACGCCTTCGGCATTCAAGTGGCGCTTCCAGGTGAAGTAGGGCACCTCGGCCTGCAGGACGAGGCTGTGGAACGGCGCGTACTGCGCGCGCAGGAGGATTCGATTCTCCCGCTCGCTCTCGGCATCGTCACCGGTGCCGGACTCCTTCTGCAGGACGCGATCTTCCAGCGCGAACCGGAAGCTGCCGTTGCTCGGGCGATCGAGCCCGAGGGTATAGGCGGCCGGATCGCAGCCGCAGACGGAACAAGCAAGAGCGGGATGGATGGACAGGAGTGCGACAGCGAGTAACGAGACGAGACCTACGAGCAACGAGCGCATGGAAAAGCCCCCAATTTGGAAAAGAAGATGGAACGGCCACTTCGCTTCACGACGGGAAGAACGGACCTGCTGTCGTCAGGCGAGTGGTGGAGGGGTCTCCACTTCGATCACTGGTGAATCCGGTCGGCCTGGAGCCGGTGTCGCCACCGGATCGGGCAAGGGCAGGGGCGCCGCGCGTTCCGCGAACGGCGGCACGAAGGCGGGGATCGGAGCGGGCGCGGCCATCTCGCTCGCCCCGCCGCACGTCTTCATCGAGGGCACGTCGGATGCGATCTGGCGCTGGTGCTCGCAGACCGGGCATCGGCACTTGCGGCCTTCATCGTCCTTGTGCTTGCAGCAGCACGCGGCGAGCTTTGCGGCAGCGGCGTTCGGAGCGGCCACTTGCAGCGCGAGCGCGAGGGCCGCGAGCCAGCCGAGAAACCGCAGGTACGGATTGCGCCCCCTCATGTACATTTTCGTAATCCGAGGAGGCAGGTTTGGTCAATGGTGAATAAATACACACACACTTCAGCCACGTAAGTCCGTTCGCACGTCCCAGAGGTCAGGAAAGAAAGTCAGATCAATCAAGTGCTTGAGGTACTCGGATCCGGCGGTCCCGCCCGTCCCCCGCTTCTGTCCGATGATCCGCTGTACCACCTTCAGGTGGCGGAAGCGCCAGAGCGCGAACTGCTCGTCCACGTCCACCAGCTTCTCGGCCATCTCGTACGCGTCCCAGTAGCGGGTCGGCTCCTCGTAGATGCGGCGGAAGACGGCGCGTAGTCCCGCGTCGTGCGGGGGCGGTTGGGTGACATCGCGCTCCAGCACCTCCTTGGGAACGGGTAGTCCCCGCCGCGCCAGATGGCGCAAGAACTCGTCGTACAGCGAAGGCGCGCGCAGCGCCTTGCCCAGCTCCTCGTACGCCGCGGGCGTCTGGCGATGGACCTCGAGCATGCGGGCATCCTTGTTGCCGAGGATGAACTCGACCTGGCGGTACTGCGGCGACTGGAACCCGCTCGCCGGACCGAGCACGTGGCGGAACTGGCCGTACTCGGTCGGGGTCAGGGTCTCGAGGACGCCCCACTGCGAGACCAGCTGCGCCTGGATGTGCTTCACCCGCGCGAGGATCTTGAACGAAGGCTCCAGGTCGTCGGCCTGCACGTAGCGGATGGCGGCGCGAAGCTCGTGGAGCAGGAGCTTGAACCACAGCTCCGTCGTCTGGTGCTGGATGATGAAGAGCATCTCGTCGTGATGGACCGGCTCGGAGAGCGGCTTCTGCGCCGCGAGGAGCTGATCGAGCTGCAAGTAGCCCGCGTACGTCATCCGATCGGAGAAGTCGGTGACGACGTGCGGGTCGAGACGTTCCGGCATGGGCGAATCCTCCGGCGCCGGTTCGTTGACGGCGTGGGATGCGCCTCCTAAGGTACCGCGAAGCGTGGCGGGCGCCGTGCCCTATCTCGTCGTCGCCTTCGGCGGCGCCCTCGGCGCAGTCGCGCGCGTCGCGGTCAGCAATCTCTTCGTGCGCCGCCTCGGCGTCTCCTGGCCCTACGGGACGCTCTTCATCAACGTCACCGGCTGCCTCGCCATCGCGCTCTTCCTCACCTACTTCTCCGATCGCGAGCTGAACCCGAACTGGCGCTACTTCTTCCCCACCGGATTCGTCGGGGCGTACACCACCTTCTCGACGTTCGAGTACGAGCTCGTCCGTCTCGTCGAGACGCGATCGACGGCGGGCACCGCGGCCTACTTCGTGCTCTCCAACGGGCTAGGCTTCGTGGCCTGCCTTCTCGGCATCTGGCTCGGCCGCAGGCCCTAGAAACCCAGCTCCGCGAGGGCGAGCCCGAGCTTCTCGGGTCCGCGCCGCGGATCGGAGAGCTTGGCGAGCGCGTAGCGGGCCTCGTCGGAAAGCCGGGCCCAGTCCTGTTCGCTCACCCGGGCTGCAACGGCAGCGGGCCTGCGGTCTGGACCCCAACTCGACGGATCCACCTGGCCGCCCTCGAGCGGAACCACCGGATGCCCGGCGCGCTCTGCGAATCCACGCAGCGCCTCGCGATAGACGTCCAGATCGGGACCGGAGTCCACCGGAAGGTGGCACACCGCGAGGCGCTCCGCGCGCGAGAGCGCCGTCCATCCCTGAAGCGAAAGCTTGAGCCCGGCGAGGTCGAGCTTGCGGCGCACCGCGAGCGGAATCGTGGCCAGCGTCTCGTGAACGTCGCCCTCGTACGCGAAGCGCAGGTACATTCTCAGCCTCCCCCAGGCGCCGGCGTCTCCACGACCACGAGGACCTGGGGCTTGACCCGCAGCGCGCCGAGCATCGCGCTGTACGGCTTCATCCGGAAGCTCCGGATGTCGACGTCGATGCGGGCGATCGCCCGGCCGTCCTTCCGCTGGACGTGGAAGGTGCCCTCGTGCGCGACGCCATGGATGGTGAGCGTGCCGCGGACGCTCCATCCCCCTTCGATCTGCTTCACCTCGCTTGAGACGAAGGTCGCCTCGGCGAACTTCTGCGCCTCCAGCACGTCGCGCGCGCAGTTGCGCTCGATGTCCGCCTTGTCCCGATCGGAGAGCGTTCCGTCCGCCGGATTCCCGCCGCGCATGGCCCCGACGACGCGCAGCGACGACGCCTCCACCCGGGCGCTCACGGAATCCGCAAGCAGGTCGATGTCGAACCGCGAAACGCGCAGCCTCAGATCGTGACCGAGCGCCGAAAGCGCGCC
>VBKL01000095.1 GCA_005879805.1 Deltaproteobacteria bacterium
GGCGTCGCGCGGGAAGGCGCATACCGTGTCGAACAAGGCTGCCTTCCTCTGGCAGAAGTTCCCCAAGTTCGTCCTCGGCTTCCTGCTCATCTCCCTGCTTGCGACGGTAGGGGCCTTCAGCGGACCCCAGGTCACCGATCTCGCGAACGTCTCGCGCTGGGCTTTCCTGCTCACCTTCGCCGGCGTCGGTCTCAAGACCGACTTCCGCGAGCTGAAGAAGCAAGGCATGCGTCCCTTCGTGGTGGGAGCGCTCGCCGAGCTGTCGATCACCGTCGTCACTCTGGGGCTGGTCCTCGGGGCAGCCGCGATCTTCCAGCTGTAGCAAGACCCGTAGGTTGGCGGCGGTCGTCTGGCGTCTTCCCCTGAGACGTCAGCGACCGCCGGCGACGTCCCTGAAACCCAAAAATATCGCCGAATCGAGTCAGGCGCCGCGCTCGGCTCGCGCGTTCGCCTCTTCGAACCTCCGCAGCGTCCGCTCCGTGTCCCACGACGCCTCGAGCAGCGACTCCGCGTCCCACTCGCTGCGCGAGACGCCGAAGAAGTCGCCGCCGTAGACGTGGATCGCCCCTGTGAAGCGCGGGATCGGATTCGTCACCGAGTGGATGATCCGGTGTCCGAGCGGCTCGGCGTCTTTCGCACACAGCGCCCTGGCGCCCGTCGCCTCGACCTTGCTCGCGGCGCCCGGAACGCGTCGCCAGAAGATGTTGTCCTCGCGGCCCGTGTAGATGCCGATGACGGCCCACATCCGGTGATCGTGCGGCGGCAGGGTCATGTTCGGCGCCCATATGACGTTCAGCACCGTGAGCGTTTCCGAGCGCAAGAGCGGCTGGATCCCGGCGTGCCGCGGCTCGCCGAGCGCGGCGAGGACCAGGCCCGGCTCGGAGACCGCCCGGGCGACGATCTCGCGAATCGCTCCGTGCGCGCCGTCGTTGGCGAGCGCCGCACGGCATTCCGCGACGAACCGCTCCAGATCGAACATGCCCCGCATGTTCCCACCGCGCCGCCGTCGAGTCGACCCCGCAAAACGCCGGAGGCCGCGGGTCGCAGTCGCGAACCCACGGCCTCCGGCAGATCGTGGACGCGGGGCCTCAGTCCCCGTCGGTCGTGAGCCGGCTCACGAACGTCCCCCAGTTCGCGAGCACCGTGCGCGGCCGCGGCGAGATGTACTCGTTGGCCATCCAGATGTTGCCCTGCTCGTCGACGGCGGCGGCGCCGTAGTCACCCCAGCGCGCCTCGCAGATCTGCGACCCGTCCGCCGCAGGCGCGGTGCAGGGAGCGTCAGTCTGGGAAGGATAGGCGGTGAACCCGTCCTCCGAGTTTGCGCCGACGGCAGCGAGATGGACGCGCCCGGTCTGGCCCTCGCCCTGCACCAAAGCATACCCGGCGCTCGGGAACAGGCCGGGCCCCGAGACGCTGAATCCGATCGCTACCCGGTCACCTTCGCGGCCCACCCCGACGGCGGGGAAGAAAGCGCTCGCATTCGGGACCGCGATGTAGCCCTGGTCCTTGACCCTGGCCTCGACCGGCCTGCCCGCCTTCGCCTTCACGCCCACCGCGAACCAAGCGACGCCTGCCTTCAGGTCGGCCTCGCCGGGCGAAGAGAGGCCGGTGGTAACCGCGGACCAGAGCTTGCCATCGGCGAAGGTGACCTGTTGCATCCGGTGCTCGTTGGTCGCGAGGATGGTGGTGACCTTCGGATTCACGAGCGAGCCGAGCGGGAAGGTGCCCTGTTTCTGCTCGGCATCGGGCGGAACGCCGAAGACCTGGCTCGGCACCACCGTCTTGGTGAAGCTGAAGGTCGTCCCCGGTCCGAGTGGCGCAGCGAGGGCCGCGGTCGACCGGAAGGCGAAGACGGAGAGCGAGTTGTTCAGCACCTGCGTGATGTTCGCGGAGGCGAGGAAGAACTCGGTGGCGTTGCCGTCCTCGTCGGTCCCGGCGCTGAACGCCGGCTGGACGCTGATGTCGCGGGTGCCGTCAGCCTGCGTCGCCGCGGGCAGCGCGATGCGCACGACGAAGGGAGGCGCGACGCCGGCAGCAAGGGCGCGCTTGGACATCGCATAGATCTGGACGCCGACGAAGCGGCCAGTCACCAGCGAAAAGGCATTGGCGCTGAGGAAGAAGCCGTTCGCATCCTGACCCATGAGCGGCTGATCGCCGAAGCAGGGGCAGCGCGTCCCGTGCGCGGTGGTATCCAGCCGGAAGAAGTTGAACCCTTGCGTCGGGTCGCCGGACTTCGAGACGGCGATGAGCTGGCTGCTTGCGCCCGTGAAGTTGCCCGTCCTCGGGACCACGCCGAGCTGCAAGAGGATGACGAAGAAGCGGTTGGTGTCGCGGTCGAAGAAGCAGCGCGGGTCGCTGGTGAAATCGCCGAAGACGGGGGGATTGGCACGGATGACCTCGGGCGCGAGCCCGAAGAACTGGTTGAGAGGCGTGGGGCCGGCGATGCGCTCCGCCGTGCCGGCACGGAAGATGGCGATCGCGGTGTTTACGGTTTCGATGACGAACCCGTTGCCGACGCAAAGTCCCTGGTCGGGCGGCTCCAGGCTGAACTGGCTGTTCGTGAAGGCGCCGGTGCCCGCCAATCGCTGATCGGCGTGGTTCAGACCGTCGAACCCGCTGAAGCCACGGTTCACGAGCGCGAAGCGGCTGTTCTCGACGACCGGGAAGGAGGTGGGCGCAGAAGCAGCGCGGGGACCCTCCGACGATCCGGCGAGCTGCTCGAGCCCGAAGTCTTCCGGCGTCACGCGAGGAAATTCCGTCGCCGGATCGAGCGTGCCGATATCGGCCAGGGCGCCCCGATCGATCGACCCCGCTCCGCCGGGAAGAAGCTGGATGAATTCCTGACTTCCGATCTCGCCGGCGCGCGCCGCCGTGGCAACGGCGAGCGCCGCCAATAGAGTGAGCGATGCCTTTCGCAACATGATTTCCCCTCGGTGTATGGATTGCCTATTCAGTGCTGTGAGCATTCCGCTCTACGCCCGCGGAGTGGTCGCGTGCAACACGCCCACCAGCAGCGGTGCCGGAGAGCGGCAGCGCTCCGGGCGGCGGGCCGGCAATATCACTCGGGAAAAGCCACGAGGCGACGATCTCGAGCGCGCCCGACGGTACGCGCGCATCGCGTCCGACGTTCGTTGGAGATCAAAAGGGTTCGATAATCAGGGCGGCGTCGAGGCCCAGAAACGCCGAGAGGCCGCGAGCCGCTCACGCAGCCCCGGCCTCCAGCAGTTTTCGCGCGGCGGACCTACGGGTCGCACCGCCCTCGAAAACGTATCCGGCGGCCCAAAGGCCCGCCAAAACGTCTGGTCCCCTTCGGAGGTTCAAGGACCGCTTGCCGTTGCCCGGAATGAGTCACCTCGTCCCGTGCACCCTCTCATGGAGGTTCGATGCTCCCCGGAGTCTTGTATGCGGATGGATTGCGAGGACGTTCGGGTCTCCCCACTCCCGCAATACGAAGCCTCGTACGTTTCCGACGGGCCCCGCGGTATCTCTCCATCCGCCGTCCACCGCCAGCGTGAGCGAGCGGTTTCATCCTCCCTCGAGCTTGTCGCCTCCTTCAGAGTCCTGCGGCCTGCGACCTGCCTCCCGGCCCGACCGCCTTACGGCGGGCAGATCGAGAAGCGCCTCCCTTGGGGTTCCGTTCCCTCATCGCGGCACCAGCCGATGGCGTCCACTCATTGCGCAAGGCACCCGACCCTGCGCTACGTTCCGTCCTCGGCGTTTCGCGCGCCCTCGACGGTTTGCTCCGCCACCTGCCTTGCGGGTTTGTTTCACCCCGCAGCCACGTCCAGGGTTCGCCCTCCAGGGGATTGTCCCTCGCGCGGAGCCGTACCGGGTTTCCCCGGCCCGTTCATGCCCTCCTGTCGTTGGGCGCCAGAGCCTGCGGTTTGACCCGCGCCAGCTCCGACGCCCCCGGCTTCAGGGCTTTGCTCCCCGCGGCGAGTGCGGTGACGAGCGGAACCTGTTTAGGGTCCCATCCGCTCCGCGCCCCTCCTGGGCTTTTCCTCCTCCGGGTCTTCACTCCACGCACCGTGGGAACGATTTCGCGTTCCCTCCACCCACGGCCTTCCTTCGCGGCGAGCCCGCCGCGACCGGCCCTCGGTGTATCGACAGCGCGGGGCACGGCTTACCTGGGACCAGGTTACCGACCCGCTCGAGGTTCCTGACCTGAACCCCCATCCTCCTTTCGCAGAATGGGTTCGAGGCCGACGTATCTCAGCGACCCACCGAGCCGCCGGACACGCCGCACTACAGGAGCAATGGGTGTGCCACGCTGCAAGCCTGCGAAAGGACGATCGCGCGCTCAGCGGCGACGTTCACGATCTGACCGCTCCGTTGTGGGGCGCCTGTGGGCGGGCAATCCCCGCGCCTGTGCGAGAACTGTGGAGGATCGAGCGAATCGCACGGATGGGAAACCTGTGAATGGAGCCTCGATGTGCCAGTTGTCCAGAAATTGGACAGCCGCCAGGGCCGCGCCCGCCGGAAGCCAATGACAAACGCGCTCTGCGGTCCTATAGGCCGCGGCTGTGGAAACCTCCTTTCCGAAGAACGAGATCCAGGTCCTCCTGCTCGAGAACATCCACGAGACGGCACAGGAGCTCTTCCGCGGCGAGGGTTTCCGGCTGGAGACCGTCCCGGGCGCCTTGAAGGAGGACGAACTCGCCGAGCGGATCCGCGACGTGCACGTCCTTGGCATCCGCAGCAAGACCCATGTGACGCGCCGCGCGCTGGAGAATGCCCGGCGCCTGCTCACGCTGGGCTGCTTTTGCATCGGGACCAACCAGGTGGATCTGAAGGCCGCGAACCATCTCGGCGTGCCGGTGTTCAACGCGCCCTTCTCGAATACGCGCAGCGTCGCGGAGCTGATCGTGGCCGAGATCATCGGGCTGGCGCGCAAGCTCGGCGACCGGACCCGCGAGATGCACGAGGGCAAGTGGCGCAAGGTGGCCACCGGATCGATGGAGGTCCGTGGCAAGACCCTCGGCATCGTCGGGTACGGCCACATCGGCTCGCAGGTCGGCGTCCTCGCCGAGTCGATGGGCATGCGCGTCTCGTTCTTCGACACCGGGAGCAAGCTCCCCATCGGGAACATCCGCACCTGCCCGAGCCTCGAGGCGCTCCTGCGCGGATCGGACTTCGTCACCCTTCACGTCCCAGGAACGCCGAAGACGCGCGACATGATCGGCGCCAACGAGATCGCGATGATGAAGAAGGGCTCGTATCTGTTGAACGCGAGCCGCGGGAACGTCGTCGCGCTGCCCGCGCTCGCGGAGGCGCTGAAGAGCGGTCACCTCGCGGGCGCCGCCGTCGACGTCTTCCCCGAGGAGCCCGAGTCGAACACCGACGACTTCCTCACGCCGCTGCGTGGGCTCGCGAACGTGATCCTCACGCCCCACGTCGCGGGATCGACGATGGAGGCGCAGGCCGCCATCGGGCGCGAGGTGGCGTCGACTCTGGTGAAGTTCGTGAACGTCGGCTCGACCACGGGTGCGGTGAACTTTCCGCAGGTGGATCTGGCTCCGGTCGCGGCGGCGCACCGCATCCTCAACGTGCACAAGAACGTCCCCGGCGTGCTCCGCGACATCAACCGCATCGTCAGCGAGAAGAACGCCAACATCCAGGCGCAGATCCTGGCCACCGATCCGGACATCGGCTACCTGATCATGGACCTCGATCACGACGTGTCGAACGACGTGCGCAAGGCGATCGCGGCGCTGCCGACGAACATCAAGACGCGCATTTTATATTGAGACCGGCAATGAGGAAGGGCCCTTGAACGTACGGACATTCGTCGCTAAGGTACGTACATGGTCAAGAAGCTTACCCGCACCGGAAACAGCGTCGCGCTCGTGCTCGACAAGGAGATCCTCGAGGCAACGGGACTCGATGCAGGTTCGACGGTCGAGGTCTCGACGGACGGCCGCGTCATCATCGTCTCGCCGCCGGCCGAGAAGAAGCGCTCGGCCAAGGTGGAGAAGATCCTTGACAAGCTCGACCGGCGTTACGGCGCGGTTTTCAAGAAGCTCGCTGAATGAAGGAGCCGCGCTTTCTCCTGATGGAGGAGGTGCTCGGCATCCACGCTCACCAGATCGAGACGTACGGCGGCTCGTTCGGCGTGCGCGATGCTGGATCGTTACTCTCGGCCGTGGCGGCGCCACAAGCTTCCTTCGCTGGCGAGTTGTTCCACGCTACCGTTTTCGAGATGGCGGCCGCATACCTCTTCCATCTAGCCAGGAACCATCCGTTCATCGACGGGAACAAGCGGGCTGCGTTGGCTTCCGCCCTTGTCTTCCTCGAGCTGAACGACGTTTCCATCGAAGCTCCCGATCAGGAGCTCATCGAGATGGTGCTTCGGGTCGCGACTGGCAAGGAATCGAAGTCCGGCGCCGCTGTGTTCCTCGAGCGATTCCGAACGCCCGGACAAGGTTCTTGAAATTACTCGCGACGGCCCGCGCGAGGCATCCATACCAGTAGTCGCCGCTCGATCACAGTCACTACGTAGTCGAGGAGGAGCGCAAACCCTGTGAGGACGAGAATCCCAGCGAACACGGTGTCGATGTCGAAGCTCCCCTCCGCCTGCAGGATCAAATACCCGACGCCGGCAGCGGACCCGAGATACTCCCCGACGACCGCGCCGACGAAAGCCATCCCAACGCTGGTGTGCAAGCTGGAGAAGACCCAGCTGGTCGCCGAGGGCAAATACACGTACCGCACGAGCTGCCGGGGCGACGCTCCCAGCATCCGCACGCTGGCGAGCACCGTCGGGCTCACCTCGCGCACGCCCTGGTACACGTTGAAGAAGACGATGAAGAAGACGAGCGTCACGCCCAGCGCGACCTTGGAAGCGATCCCCAGCCCGAACCACACTGCGAAGATGGGCGCGAGGATCACGCGGGGCATCGCATTCGCGGCCTTGATGTAAGGCTCGAGCAGCGCCGACGCCATGGCGCGCAGACCGAGCCAGAGACCCGCCGCGACGCCGAGCAAGGTGCCCGCCGCGAAGGCGAGGACCGTCTCGATCAAGGTGACGCCGAGATGCGGATAGATCTTCCCGCTTGCGAACCACTGCCCTACCCGCTCGAGGACGACGAAGGGACGCCCGAAGAAGAAGGCGGGAAGGAAGCGCAGCGTGACGAGCCCGTACCAGAGGAAGAAGATCGCGACGAGCAGCAGCACCCGCAAGGCGAGCAGCGCGGCCGGACCCAGCTCCCTATGCGCGGCCTTCGCTCTGGGCATATGCCCTGAGCACCTCCGCGCGCAGCGCGCGCCAGATGTGGACGTGCAGCTCGGAGAAACGAGGCGAAGCCCGGATCTCCGCGACGTCGCGCGGACGCGGCAGATCGATGCGAAAATCGCCGATCGGTCTCGTGCGCGGCCCGGCGGAGAGCAGCACCACCCGATCGGAGAGGGCGATGGCCTCCTCCAGGTCGTGGGTGATGAAGACGACCGATCGCCGATCCGACGACCACAATTCGAGCAGCTCGTTCTCCATCAACTGCCGCGTCTGCACATCGAGCGCGCTGAACGGCTCGTCCATGAGCAGGATGCGCGGCTCGAGCACCAGCGTCTGCGCGAGCGCCACCCGCTTGCGCATTCCGCCGGAAAGCTGGTGCGGATAGCTGTCGCCGAATCGGCTCAGTCCCACGCGGGCCAGCCAGGCCTCGGCGCGTTCCCGCGCGGCCCGCGGCGCGACGCCGGCGAAGAGGAGCCCCGCCTCGACGTTCTCGCGCGCGCTCCGCCAAGGCATGAGCGCCTCGCCCTGGAAGAGATAGCCGGCGCGCCGGTTGATTCCTTGCAGCCGCTCTCCGGAAACGAGAACCGAGCCCGCGGAAGGAGCGAGCAGCCCCGCCGCCACGTTGAGCAAGGTCGACTTTCCGCAACCCGTCGGACCTACCACCGAGAGGAACTCGCCGCGTCCGACCTCGAGGCTCACGTCCTCGACGGCGACGTATTCCGATTCACCCTTCCGCGGCGCCGGCCAGGCAACCGTCACCCGGTCGAGCGAGAGGACCGCCTCCACCTCCGTCGAGCTCACTTGATCCTTTTCAGCGCCGCCTCGACGTACTGGTTGTCGAATGTCTTCGAGAGGTCGATCTTCGCGCCCTTCACCGCCGGCTCGAACGCCTCGAGGATCTTGTAGACGTTCTGCACGGCGGCCAGCGAATTCTTTCCGTCCGCCGAAAAGCCCTCGCGATTGCGCTGCAAGGCCAGCTTGTAGACCTCGCGCTCGTCGCCGTAATACTCGGGGGGAACCGTCGCCACCACCTGATCGTCGCTTGCCTTCTGAAGCCAGACGAGAGCACGGACCATCGCGGCGGTGAGTGCCGCGGTGGTGTTCGGGTTCTTGCGGAGGTATTCGGTGCGCGCGTACAGGCATCCCGCCGCATAGGCGCCGCCGTAGACCTCCTTCATCGCTCCCGCCGTGCGGGTATCGACGACGGGCACCAGATCCCCGCTCTTCTCCAGGCGAGTGATCACCGGGTCGAGATTCGACAAACCATCGATCTGGCCCTTCTGCATCGCCGCCACCGCGCCCGACGAAGCGCCAACGCCGATGATCGAGACCGCATCGGGAGCGAGGCCATCGCGGGCGAGCATGGCGTTGACGAGGAAATTGGTGCTCGATCCCGGCGCGGTGACGCCGATCTTGAGGCCGCGCAGGTCCTTCGGCGACTTGTATGCCTTGGCGCGATCCTTGGAGAGCCCGAGCACGATCCCCGAATATCGATCCTGCACCACGAACTCCTGCACCTCGACGCCCTTGGCGTGCATGTCGACGACGTGCTCGAAGGCGCCGGAGACCACGTCGGCGCTGCCTCCGACCATCGCCTGCAAGGCCTTGGCGCCGCCCGGGAAGTCGACGATCTCGACGTTGACGCCCTCGTCCTTGAAGTAGCCCAGGCGATCGGCCAGGGTGAGCGGCAGATAATAGAAGAGGCTGCGCCCGCCCACCGCGACCACCACCTTGGATTGTTCCGGCTTCGGCCCCGCCGCCAGCGTTGGCGAGGCGAAGGTCATCGCGACCAGGACGGCGACTGCCCGAGCAGTGGACATGGTTGGGATCCTCCGGAGGTCGGAATCTTGATCCGATCCGGGGTCCCGAGCGCAAGCGGCCTGTTTCTTTCACGGCCCCCTCCGGGTGTACGCTCCCGCGCGCCGGCGTTGCTTTCTTCGAGGGGAAACCATGACCATCCGGATTCGCGCCGTTGCGACGGCGCTCCTGCTTTGCGCCTCCGGTGCTGCACGGGCCGGCCTCCCGCCGCTCATCGAACGCTCGCTGCTTTTCGGCAATCCGGAGCGGGCCATGCCGCTCCTTTCCCCGGACGGCACGCGCATCGCCTACGCGGCCCCCGACGACAAGGACGTTCTACAAGTCTGGGTGCGGACGGTGGGCAAGGAAGACGCGAAGGCGATCACCGCCGACAAGAAGCGCGGCATCCGCATCTACCTGTGGGCGGAGGACGCCCGCACCGTGCTCTACCTGCAGGACAACGACGGCGACGAGAACTTCCACGTCTTCGGCGCCGACGTGGAGACCGGCAACGTCCGTGATTATACGCCGTTTCAAGGAGTGCGCGCCCGCGTGGTCGATGTCAATCCCGACTTTCCCGACGCGGTGCTGGTCTCGACCAACCAGCGCAGGCGCGACCTGTTCGACGCCTACCGCCTCGATCTGCGCACCGGCGCGCTGACGCTGGTCGCCAGGAACCCCGGCGACGTCAGCACCTGGGTGGCCGACGCCCGCATGGCCGTCCGCGGCGCGCTGGTCACGACTCCGGAGGGCGGAACGGAGATCCGCGTCCGCGATTCCGCGACCGCGCCGTTCCGGAGGCTGCTCAAGGCCGGCCTGGAGGACACCGTCGCGCTCGAAGGATTCTCGAAGGACGGCAACTCCGTCTTCCTCGGCACCTCGATCGGCCACGACACCGCCCGCGTCGTGGAGCGGAGCCTGCGCGGCAAGAAGCAGCGGACGCTGGCGGAAAGCGCCGAGGTGGACGCCGGCGAGGTGCTCGTCAATCCGCGGCGCCACGTGGTCGAGGCGGTCAGCTTCGCCACCGGCCGCACGGAATGGAAGGTGGTCGATCCCTCGGTCGCCGCGGATTTCGAGGCGCTCAAGACGGTGAACGATGGCGACTTCGAGATCGTCTCCCGCGATCGCGCCGACAGGATGTGGATCGTCCGCTACACGCGGGATCGGGGTCCGGTCCGCTACTACCTCTGGGACCGTTCCGCCCAGACTGCGAGCCTGGTCCATTCCGAGCGGCCAAGCCTGGAGGGACTGCCGCTCGCTGCCCGGCAGCCGATCCGCTACCAGGCTCGCGACGGGCTCACCATCCACGGCTACCTCACGCTTCCGGTCGGCGTCGAACCCGAGAAGCTGCCGCTCGTCCTCTACGTCCACGGCGGCCCGTGGGGGCGCGACACCTGGGGCTACGACCCGACCGTGCAGTGGCTCGCCAACCGTGGCTACGCCGTCTTGCAGCCCAACTTCCGCGGCTCGACGGGGTACGGGAAGAAGTTCCTCCACGCCGGTGATCGCGAGTGGGGCAAGGCGATGCACACCGACCTCGTCGACGGCGTGTCGTGGGCGATCGCGAAGGGAATCGCGGACGGAAAGCGCGTCGCCATCTACGGCGGATCGTACGGCGGCTATGCGGCGCTGGCGGGCGCGACCTTCACGCCCGACCTTTTCAAGTGCGCGGTCGACATCGTCGGTCCCTCGAACCTCTTCACACTGCTCCGCTCGGTCCCGCCGTACTGGAAGGCTTTCGCGTCGATCTTCCGAACACGCATCGGAAACGTCGACGATCCCGCCGACGAGGCGCTCCTCAAGGCCGCCTCTCCGCTTTTCGCCGCCGACCGCATTCGCATCCCGCTCCTCATCGGCCAGGGCGCCAACGACCCGCGCGTGAAGCAGCCCGAATCGGAGCAGATCGTCGCCGCCATCGAGCGCAACCGCGGCACCGCCACCTACGTGCTCTATCCGGACGAAGGCCACGGCTTCGCCCGGCCGCCCAACAGGATGGACTTCAATGCCCGCGCCGAGCAGTTCCTCGCCGAGCAACTCGGCGGGCGCGCGGAGCCGATGCAGGGCGAGCGCCTGCCAGGCTCGACGGCGGTGGTGCGAATCGTCGGAGCGGGGCCCTCGTCGTCCGTTGCGGGCGTCGCGAGGTAGACTGGACTGCATGCCAGGTCCGGCCGATTTCCGCTGGTCGATCCCGGAGCGCTTCAACATCGGCGTGGACGTCGCCGACCGCCACGCGGCGAGAGGCAACGACACCGCCCTCATCGAAGTCGACGCCTCCGGCAAGGTGACGACCTTCGGTTTCCGGGACGTCGTCCGCCTCGCGAACCGGCTCGCCAACCTGCTTCGCGCCGAGGGCATCGAGCGAGGCGACCGCGTCGCCGTCCTGCTGCCCCAGCGGCACGAAACGGCCATCGTCCACGTAGCCGCGTACAAAGCCGGCTTCGTCGCGGTCCCGCTCTTCACGCTCTTCGGCGAGGAGGCGCTCGAGTTCCGCCTGCAGAACGGCGAAGCCCGCGCCATCGTCACCGACGCCGAAGGTGCCGCGAAGATCGGGAGGCTGCGCGACCGGTTGCCGGCACTGAAGCTGGTCCTCTGCGCCGACGGTCCCGCGGATGGGGCCGTCGATCTGCACGCTGCCGTCGAGCGCGCATCGGATCGCTTCGAGGCGGTGGACACTGACGCGGAAGAGCCGGCCGTCCTCATCTACACCTCGGGCACGACGGGCCAGCCCAAGGGTGCCCTGCACGCGCATCGGGTGCTGCTCGGCCACCTGCCCGGAGTCGAGTACCCGCACGACAACTTCCCGCAACCGGGCGATCGATTCTGGACGCCCGCCGACTGGGCCTGGATCGGGGGCCTCTACGACGTGCTTCTGCCGGCCTGGCATCACGGCGTCGCCGTCGTCGCCTACCGTGCGCGCAAGTTCGTCCCCGGCGAGGCACTCGATCTGATGGCGCGGCAGGGCGTGCGCAACGTCTTCATGCCGCCGACCGCGCTGAAACTGCTGCGCGCCTCCGGGGCGCGAAACCCGGGTGTGCGGCTGCGTAGCCTGGCGAGCGGTGGCGAGAGCCTGGGCGAGGACCTCATCGAGTGGGGCCGCGAGACGTTCGGTCTGACCATCAACGAGTTCTACGGCCAGACGGAGTGCAACCTGGTGGTCGGCAATGGCGGAGGATTGCCGCCGGTGCGGCCCGGATGGACGGGAACGGCGATTCCCGGCCACCGCGTCGGCATCATCGACGAAGAGGGACGCGAGCTTCCCGCCGGCGAGATGGGCAGCATCGCCTACCGCCGGCCCGATCCGGTCATGTTCCTCGGATACTTCGCCAACCAAGCCGCGACCGCGGCCAAGTTCCGCGGCGACTGGATGGTGAGCGGAGACCTGGGAGTGCGGGACGACGCAGGCTACTTCCGTTTCGTGGGCCGCGACGACGATCTCATCACCAGCGGCGGGTATCGCATCGGGCCAGCGGAGATCGAAACTTGCCTGTTGCGCCATCCCGCGGTGGCGCTCGCCGCCGTCGTCGGAGAGCCGGACCCCATCCGCACCGAAGTGGTCAAGGCGGTCATCGTGCTCAAGCCGGGCCACGCCGGATCGCCGGCCCTCGCCGCGGAGCTGCAGGAACACGTCCGCTCCCGCCTCGCCGCGTACGAGTACCCGCGCATCGTGGAGTTCGTCGCCGAGCTGCCGCTCACCGCGACGGGGAAGATCATCCGCCGGGCGCTGCGCAAGGCTCCCGCCACCAAGTGAGCCGTTTCAAGGCTTGCGGGCGGTCCACACCGGCACGAACCAGAGAGCGTACCCTCGCGGGTCGCGCGCGCAGTCGATCATCTGCCGGAAGCGCTCGTCGATCTCCTCGCGCGGAACCGGGGTGGTCTGGACGAGCGCATCGGTGTACCCGTCGCGCCACGCTTCCCAGATGCGCGCGAAGGTGTCGCGCGGCACCCGCAGCGTGTCGAGGACCAGGTAGTCCGCCGCGATGTCTGCGAGGCCCAGGTCGGTGAGATGGGTGAAGGTCTTGCGACCGACGTGCAGATCGCAGCCGATCGCCTTCCCGTACAGGCCGGGCATCCTCTGCCAGAAGCCGTCCGAGTCGAGCTCGGTGGGATGGCACCAGAGCATCCCGTAGTCCTCGGCGATGAGGTGGAGGCGCCCTCCGGGCTTCACCACGCGCACCATCTCCAGCAGCGCACGCCGCGCGTCGGGTAACGCCTGCAGGACGTGGCGGCAGATCACCTGATCGAACCCGGCGCTTGGGAAGGAGAGTTCGAGCGCGTCGCCTCGCTCGAAAAGGACCCGGCTTCCGAACGGTGCGCACTTCTCGCGGGCCCGGACGAGGTGCGATTCCTCGAGGTCGATGCCGACGAACGACGCCGCCGGAAAGCGCCTCGCCAGACGAAAGAGGATCTCGCCTGTGCCGCAGCCGACGTCGAGCACGCGGCTACCGGTGGCAGGCGGATTGCGCGCGAAAATCGGCTCTTCCTGCGGCCAGATCGCCTCCGCCTGCGCGGCGAGGTTCCGCACCATCGACTCGTCTGCCATCTCCTTGGCTTGGGGGCTGCTTGGATTCATGCCCCCGAGCGTAGCGTCTCGCGGCGACGGCTGCTCAGAGAAAATTGCTCCCCGAACAAGCGCGCGAGCGCGAGGTGCACCGGCAGATAGACGAGAACGGCGAGTCCCAGGATCGAGACGGCGAGGTGCAGGGGCGCAGGCCCGAGCGAGCGATGAAAGATGGGATCCCGGAAGGCGAAGTTGATGTTCAGGCGTGGATCGGTGAAGCGCGCCGCGACGAGAAGGACCGAGGCCAGCGCGACCTGCAGCCAGAACCCACGACGGTCATAGCCCACGCGGCGCAGCGACCAGACGAGCAGCACGGGCCAGACGACATGGAACAGCGAGACCAGCCGCACGGCGAGCGGGAAGCCCGGATCCCACAGGTACTCGGTCCCGCCGAGCAGATGGCGGCCGGTGAAGAGGCGGGATGCCGCGTCGACGTCCCAGAGCAGGTCGATGACCAGCGACGACACTGCCTGGCTGGAAAGCAGGAGCGCGCTTCCGGTCCACAGCCCGGCGCAGGTGAGGATCACGGCCACGTCGCACAGGTGGAGGAAGTTCGCGAATCCCCACACCGAGGCGTATGCCGGAACCCAGAGCGAAAGCCAGAGCAAAGCCGCCCACCGCAGTCGCGGGAACGGATGCTGCTGGCCTTCGTGGCCCTCGCGCGGCGGAGCGGGCATGCCGGAAGCGCGCTCCCTTACCCCCCGACTCAGAAGAAGAGCATCAGGCCCAGCGCGCCCTGGAAGGACTTCTTCTTCGCCCCGGAGAATGCCTCGGACTGCGCATACGTCGCCTCGAGGACGTTCTTGAGCGACTTGGTCCAGTTGTATTGGATGGAGGCGGTGGCGGCGCTGTTTGCCTTCACGAGCGCGTCGGCTCCACCTGCCTTGTCCGCGTCGGTCTCGATCATCCGGCTCTCGCCCCAGGCGCCGCCGACGACGACGTTGGTCGCCGGTACCGCGTAGGCCGCCTGCGCGATGTAGCCCCACGAAGTCCGCGCCTTGTCCGCCGCATCGACCGCGGTGTTCGCGAAGTCGAACATCAGCGTCGTCCCGAGGCCGGAGGCGACATAGCCGGATCCGACCAGCGACACGCCTGCGATA
>VBKL01000250.1 GCA_005879805.1 Deltaproteobacteria bacterium
ACTAGAAGGTCCACGCCGGAGCAGCGACGATGCCGATGGCGCTCGACGACCTCTTCGTCCTCGACCTCTCCCACGCCCTGGCCGGCCCCTTCGCCTCGACCTGGCTCGCCGACAACGGCGCCCAGGTCGTCAAGGTCGAGCCGCCCTCGGGCGACATCGCGCGGCTGTGGGGGCCTCCTTTCCACGGCGAGGACTCGGCCTACTTCGTCACCCTCCACCGCAACAAGAAGAGCGTGGTCCTCGATCTCAAGCATCCCGAGGGGAAGGAAATCTTCTTCCGCCTGGCGGAACGCGTAGACGTGCTGGTCGAGAACTTCCGGGTGGGCACGGTGGCGAAGCTCGGCATCGATTTCCCCCGCGTGCAGGCGCGAAATCCACGGCTCGTCTACTGCTCGATCTCGGGATTCGGACAGGACGGCCCCTACCGCGACCGCGCCGCCATGGACCTCATCGTGCAGGCGGAGAGCGGCATGATGAGCGTGACCGGCGAGCCGGGTAGCCACGGCGTCCGGTGCGGGGTCTCGATCGCCGACATGGCGGCCGGCATGAATGCCGCCTTCGCCATCCTCGCCGCCCTGCACGCCCGGAGCCGCACCGGTCGGGGGCAGTTCGTCGACGTCTCCATGCTCGAGGGCCAGCTAGGGCTGCTCGACACGATGATCGGCGGCTATCTCGCCGACGGCATCGTGCCCCGGCCGATGGGCACCGCGTACAAGGCCCTCCTGCCCTACCAGACCTTCCGGACCCGGACCCGCGACATCGCCATCGCGGTGGGGAGCGACTCGCTCTGGCGCCTCTTCTGCCCCCTGCTCGGGCTCGCCGCGATGCGCGACGACCCGCGTTACGCAACCAACGCCGCGAGAAGCGCCAACCGCGAGAGCCTGATCGCGAAGCTCCAGGAAGCGTTCCTGACCCGGACGTACGAGGAATGGGAAGCGATCCTGCTCCCGGCCGGAATCCCGATGGGCGCCATCAACACGCTCGATCGCGTGCCCGAGCACCCGCAGGTCGTGGCGCGCGGGTCGCTTTCGCGCTGCGAGCATCCGGTCGCCGGCGAGGTCACCGCCGTGGCGCCCGCATTCCGCATGTCGGAGACCCCTGGTGGGCTGCGCATGCCCGCGCCGCTCCTCGGGCAGCACACGGAGGAGGTCTTGCGGGACGTGCTGGGCCTGCCCGAAGCGGAGATCACCCGCCTCGGGAAGGCCCGTGCGATCGCGATCAGGGATTCGCGCTGACCTGCGGCCGCTGCATCTGGCAGGTGGTCGGTAGCGCCGTCTTCGCCGCGTCGATCTTCACGTCGGTCTTGAACCCGAATTCCTTGGTCCCGTCGGCCGGGAACTTCACCTTCTTCCCGTCCACCTTGGCGAAGGTGGCGACGTAGAGCGGCTGGATCATCTGGTGGTCGTCCTTGCGCATCTCGATTTCGCCGAAGTGACCCTGGAACTTCTTCCCTTCCATCGCCTTCGCCACCTTGGCTGGATCGGCGCTCTTGGTCTCATTCATCGCCATGGTGAGTAGCTCCATGGCGTGCGCCATCGAGGTCGTGTACGGGTCCTCGGTCGGCCCGTACTTCTTCTTGAAGGCCTCGATCTCGTCGACGGTCTTCTTCGGAGCGTCGTTCGGAGCGTAGTAGGAGACCACCTTCACGCGATCGATGCCTGCCTCGCCGATGGCGACAGGCGCGCCGACGACGCCCGCGTAGAACGTGTAGAAATTTGCCTTCAGGCCCGCGTCGCGCGCGGCGCGAATGAGCAGCGCGAGGTCCGATCCCCAGTTTCCCGTCACCACCGTATCGGCGGCGGCGGCCTGGATCTTCGCCACGTACGGCGCGAAGTCCTTCACCTTGGCGAGCGGATGCAATTCGTCGCCGACGATCTCGACGTCGGGACGCTTCTGCTTGATCAGCTCCTTCGCCGTCTTCGAGACCTGGTGCCCGAACGAGTAGTCCTGCCCGATGATGTAGACCTTCTTGATGTCCTTCTTGCCCACCATCGTGTCGGTGATCGCCTGCAGCTTCATGTCGCTGTTGGCGTCGAAGCGGAAGTGCCAGAAGCTGCACTTCGAATTGGTGAAGTCGGGATCGACCGCCGCGTAGTTGAGGAACACAACCCGCTTGTCGGGATTGCGCTCGTTGTTCTTGTTGATGCCGTCGATGAGGGCGCCGGCGACGCTCGAGCCGTTGCCCTGGAAGACGTAGTGGATGCCTTCGTCCACGGCGCGGTTGAGGAGCGCCAGGCTCTCCTGGGGCGAGAGCTTGTTGTCCATCGGCACCACCTCGAACTTCTGGCCGTTGGCTCCGCCTTTGGCGTTGATGCGCTCGACCTGGAACTGCAATTCGCGCAGTCCGTGGTCTCCGGTCGCCGCCATCATCCCGGAGAGCGGGTCGATGTAGGCGATCTTGATGGTTTCGGATCTGGCCGCGCCCAGGGGAAGCGCGAGGACGAGGGCGAAGAGAAGACTCTGCGCTGCACGACGGTCCATATTCACTCTCCGTGAAGTCTCGCGCCGCGGTGGGAGTCCGCGGACGCTACGGGCATCGGACTTGGATCGGATACCGCAAAACGCGCATTTCCTTCCAGTGATCAGGCAGGCCGGGTCCTGGTGGGCATGATCCCGCGAGGCACGGGCTCGCCTTCGTACCTGCGAAGCTCGAGCTTGCCAATCTGGTTGCGATGCACTTCGTCAGGCCCGTCAGCGAGGCGCAGCGTCCGCGCCTGCGCCCAGGCATAGGCGAGGCCGAAGTCGTCGGAAACGCCTCCGCCACCGTGCGCCTGGATGGCCCAGTCGATGACCTGGAGCGCCATGTTCGGCGCGGCCACCTTGATCATGGCGATCTGCTTGGCGGCCGACTTGTTCCCGACCGTGTCCATTCGCCACGCCGCGTCGAGGGTGAGCAGCCTCGCCTGATCGATGAGGATGCGGGCGTCGGCGATGCGCTCCAGGGTCACCGTCTGCTCGGCGATGCGCTTGCCGAAGGCGACGCGGCCGAGCGTGCGCTTGCACATCTTCTCGAGCGCGCGCTCCGCCATCCCGATGAGGCGCATGCAGTGGTGGATGCGCCCCGGGCCGAGGCGTCCCTGGGCGATCTCGAACCCGCGTCCCTCGCCGAGCAGGAGGTTCCCGGCGGGCACGCGCACGTCCTCGAACTGGATCTCCGCATGTCCGTGGGGCGCGTCGTCGTAGCCGAAGACGGGCAGGTGGCGCAGGACGGTGATCCCCTTGGTGTCCACCGGGACCAGGATCATCGACTGCTGCCGGTGGCGGTCGGGATTGTCCGGGTCGGTCTTGCCCATGAAGATGAGGATCTTGCAGC
The DNA here is from genome assembly GCA_005879805.1 of Deltaproteobacteria bacterium. GTDB lineage: Bacteria > Myxococcota > Myxococcia > Myxococcales > 40CM-4-68-19 > VBKO01. The sequence goes on from VBKL01000250.1 coordinate 3,314, forward strand.
GCGGATCGTTGGCGCCCGACGTCCACCACTTGCGACCGTTGATGACGTACTCGTCGCCCTGCCGGACGATGCGCGACTGGATGTTGGTGGCATCCGAGGACGCCACGGCCGGCTCCGTCATGGCGAACCCGGAGCGGATCTCCCCGCGCAACAGAGGCTCGAGCCAGCGCTTCTTGTGCTCGGGCGAGCCGTAGCGGACGAGCACCTCCATGTTGCCGGTATCGGGGGCGCTGCAGTTGAACGCCTCGGGGCCGATGAAGGAGCGGCCCATGATCTCGCAGAGCGGCGCGTACTCGAGGTTGGTGAGGCCGGCGCCGAGCTCGGACTCGGGCAGGAAGAGGTTCCACAGCTTCTGCCCCCGCGCCTTCTCCTTGAGGACCTCGATGGTCTTCGTCGGGACCCAGGGGTTGCCCTTGCGCCGGTTCTCCGCCACCTCCGCGAAGAATTCCGCCTCCTTCGGGTAGACCTCCGCCACCATGAAGGCCTCGAGCGCCGCTTGCAGCTTCCGGGTCCGTTCCGAAGGGGAGAAGTCCATGGAACGGGAGCCTACAGCACCGTTGCCGTGGTAAGCGAGACGCGAGGAGCGTGCGCATGGACCTGAGCTTCACTCCCGAGGAGAACGCGTTTCGCCAGGCGGTACGCTCCTTCGTGCAGTCCAGATTGCCGGCGGACATCCAGAAGCGGACGCTGGAAGGCCGCAAGCAGACGCACGACGACTACAAGCGCTGGCACCGCCTTCTTTACGAGCAGGGCTGGGGCGCGCCCACCTGGCCCAAGGAGTACGGCGGTCCCGGCTGGGGCGCGGTCGAGCAGTACATCTTCGAGGAGGAATCCGCCGCCGCAGGCGCCCCGCTCCTGAGCCCCTTCGGCCTGAAGATGGTCGGGCCGGTCATCTACACTTTCGGCAGCGATGCGCAGAAAGAGCGCTTCCTCCCGCGCATCCGTTCGGCCGAGCACTCGTGGTGCCAGGGGTACTCGGAGCCGGGATCGGGATCGGATCTCGCATCCTTGAAGACCCGCGCCGAGCGCCGCGGCGACGGATACGTCGTCAACGGCCAGAAGACCTGGATCACCCACGCGCAATACGCGGACTACATCTTCTGCCTGGTGCGCACCGATCCCAAGGCGAAGCAGCAGCAGGGCATCTCCTTCTTGCTCATCGACATGAAGACCCCGGGCATCACCGTCCGCCCCATCGTCACCATGGACGGCGGCAAGGAGATCAACGAGGTCTTCTTCGAGGACGTCCACGTTCCCGTCGAGAACCGGGTCGGCGAGGAGAACGCCGGCTGGACCTACGCCAAGTTCCTTCTCGGTCACGAGCGCACCAACATCGCCGGCGTCGCGGTCTCCAAGCGGGAATTGCGCAGGCTCAAGCACATCGCTTCCGAGGAGCGCAAGAACGGCAAGCCCCTGATCGAGGATCCCGCCTTCGCTGCCCGCATCGCCCAGGTGGAGATCGACCTGTGGGCGCTCGAGATCACGAATCTTCGCGTCGTCTCCGCCGAGAAGGAGAAGCGGGCCCCGGGCCCGGAGGTCTCGCTCCTCAAGATCAAGGGCACCGAGATCCAGCAGGCGCTCACCGAGCTGATGATGCTCGCCCGCGGGCCCTCCGCGCTCGGGCTTCTCAACGACGCCGACGCGTTCCGTCCGGCGGCCGCGTACTGCAACCTGCGCAAGACGTCCATCTACGGCGGGAGCAACGAGATCCAGAAGAACATCATCTCGCGCACCATCCTGGGGCTCTGAGCCATGGACTTCGACCTCACCAAGGAGCAGCAGCAACTCGGCGATTCCATCCAGCGCTTCGTCGCCCGGGAGTACGCCTTCGAGAAGCGCAAGGGCATCCTGCGCTCCGAAGAAGGGATGAGCCGCGAAGTCTGGGCGCACCTCGCGGAGATGGGTCTTCTCGCCTTGCAAGTTCCCGAGGAGCACGGGGGCATGGGCGGGGCGCCCATCGAGACGATGCTGGCGATGAACGGGGTCGGGCGCGGGCTCTTGCTCGAGCCGTATCTCGCGAGCGCGGTCGTCGCGACGACGCTCTTGCGCGAGCTCGGTTCGCCCGCGCAGCAGGGAGAGCTGTTCCCTGCAATGGCGGCGGGCGAGCGGATCGTGGTCCTCGCCCACGACGAGCCGGGTGCGCGCTACGACCTGACCCAGGTCTCGACCAAGGCGACGCGCGCTGGCGACGGGTACGCGCTGAGCGGGCAGAAGTCGGTCGTCGTGCACGCGCCGTCGGCCGACCTGCTCCTCGTCTCCGCTCGCACCGGGAGCGGCGTGTCGCTCTTCCTCGTGCCCTGGGACGCGAAGGGTGTTTCGCTCGCCGCCTACCGGACGCTCGACGGCCGCCGCGCCGCGGACGTCACCCTTTCCGAGGTGCGCGCCGGTCGCGAGGCGCTGGTCGGCGCGGAAGGCGCCGCCCTCGACGTCATCGTCTCGGTGAACGACGTAGCCATCGCCGCGGCCTGCGCGGAGGCGGTCGGCGCTCTCGAGGCTTTGTTGCAAACGACGGTCGAGTACTCCAAGTCGCGCAAGCAGTTCGGCGTCCCGATCGGAACCTTCCAGGCGCTGCAGCACCGCATGGTGGAGATGCTCATCCACGTCGAGCAGGCGAAATCGATGAGCTACCTCGCCTCGCTTCGCAGCGACGAGAAGGACCTCCAGGCCCGGGCGCGGGTGATGTCAGCGGCCAAGGTGATCGTCGGCCGCGCCTGCCGCAACGTCGGCCAGGAGGCGGTCCAGATCCACGGCGGAATGGGCATGACGGAGGAGTTCCACGCCAGCCACTACTTCCGCCGCCTCGCCGCCTTGGAGCTTTCCTTCGGCGATACCGAGCACCACCTGGAGAAGTTCGCTCTCAATTCCGCGGAGGCGACATGAGCGCGACCCGTTTCACCCGCCACGGGACAGTGGCCGTACTCACGCTCGACAACCCGCCCGTGAACGGCCTCGGCCACGAGGTCCGGCAAGGGATCGTCGACGCGCTCGACAAGGTCGAGTCCGACACCGGGATCCGCGCGCTGGTGCTGATCGGCGCCGGCAAGGGCTTCTCGGGTGGCGCCGACATCCGCGAGTTCACCTCCGCCAAGGCGTTTGCGGAGCCCACGCTGCGCACGGTGATCAAGGCCATCGAGGGCGCGAAGAAGCCGGTCATCGCCGCCATCCACGGGATGGCTATCGGAGGCGGCATCGAGCTTGCGCTCGGATGCCACTACCGTCTCGCGGCTCCCTCCGCGCAGATCGGCCTCGGAGAAGTGAAGCTCGGTCTCCTTCCCGGAGCGGGCGGGACGCAGCGGCTTCCCCGGGTGGTCGGTCTTGAAACGGCACTGAACATGGTGGTGTCCGGCAATCCGGTGCCCGCCGAGCGGCTGCGCGAAACCGCGCTCTTCGACGAGGTCGTGGAGGGTTGCGCACCGAGCGCGAGCTTTTCCTGCAGCTGATGGTCTCTCCCGAGTCGCGCGCGCTTCGCCACGCCTTCTTCGCCGAGCGCGCCGCCGCGAAGATCCCAGACGTGCCGGAGGACACCAAGACCCGGCCGGTGCGCAAAGCGGCCGTGATCGGCGCCGGCACGATGGGCGGCGGCATCGCCATGAACTTCGCCAACGCCGGGATTCCGGTCTCGCTGCTCGAGGTGAAGGAGGACGCGCTGCAGAAGGGCCTTTCCACCATCCGCAAGAACTACGAAAACTCGGCGCGGAAGGGAAAGCTCACCGCTGCGCAGGTCGAGGAGCGGATGGGCCTCATCCGGCCGACGCTGAAGTACCAGGATCTGGCGGACGCCGACGTGGTCATCGAGGCGGTGTTCGAGGAGATCGGCGTGAAGGAAGGCGTCTTCCGCACGCTCGACGAGGTGATGAAGCCGGGCGCCATCCTGGCGACCAACACCTCCACCCTCGACGTGAACAAGATCGCTTCCTTCACCCGCCGCCCGCAGGACGTGATCGGCACCCACTTCTTCAGCCCCGCGAACGTCATGAAGCTCCTCGAGGTGGTGCGCGGGCAGGCGACCGCCAAGGACGTGCTCGCCACCGCGATGGAGCTGGGGAAGAAGCTGCGCAAGACGGCGGTGGTATCGGGCGTGTGCGACGGATTCATCGGGAACCGCATGCTCCATCCCTACCTGCGCCAGGCGAATCTCCTCCTCGAGGAGGGCGCGCTCCCGCAGCACGTCGATTCCGCGCTGGAGAAGTGGGGCATGGCGATGGGGCCCTTCCGGGTCTCCGACCTCGCCGGCAACGACGTCGGCTGGTTCATCCGCAAGCGCCACTACGCCGAGGATCCGTCGTCGCCGAAGTTGCCGCTCGCCGATCGCATCTGCGAGCTCGGCCGGTTCGGCCAGAAGACCGGATCGGGCTGGTACCGGTACGAGGCCGGCAAGCGCGATGCCATCCCCGATCGCGCCGTCGAGGAGCTGATCGCGGCACACCGCAAGGAGAACCGGATCGAGCCCCGCAAGATCAACGCGGAGGAGATCGTCGAGCGCTGCATCTACGCCCTCGTCAACGAGGGCGCCAAGATCCTGGCGGAGGGGATCGCGCAGCGCGCCTCCGACGTCGACATCGTCTATCTGACGGGCTACGGCTTCCCGCCCTTCCGCGGCGGCCCGATGCTCTACGCGGACACGGTCGGCCTCTACAACGTGGTCCGCGCGATGAACCGCTTCGCGGCCAACCCGCACGCGGATCCGGGCTTCTGGAAGCCGGCGCCGCTCCTCGCTTCCCTCGCCGCCGAAGGCAAGACGTTCAACTGAGGCTCGTGATCGGTTACGACTTTCCGTTCTAGCTTCCTCGAGGTTCCCATGCCTGATGCCGTCATCGTCTCGACCGCCCGAACCGGCCTCGCCAAGTCCTGGCGCGGCGCCTTGAACATGACCCACGGCCCGACCATGGGCGCGCACGCCGTCCGAGCGGCGGTCGAGCGCGCCGGGGTAGAACCGGGCGAGGTCGAGGACGTGATCATGGGCTGCGCCCTCCCGGAGGGAACGACGG
>VBKL01000096.1 GCA_005879805.1 Deltaproteobacteria bacterium
ATTGGCGAAGACCCGGGGCCGCTGGAACCCGAGGTCCCCTCCGTAAGCGGCGCGGAGCGCGGCAGGGAGCGGAAAAGCGCTCGCGTGTTTCGCCTCGTGCAATAGCTCGAGAGTGGGCAGCTTCATCGGGGCCGTAGCACCAGGAAGTATTGATACGGCAGGAAATCGTGCTCATCGGCCAGCTCGAGCCCCGCAGCGCCCGCCTCGCGGAGGAAGTCGTCGCGCGCGACCTTGTGCTCGACGGGCGGACCGACGGGAAGCTCGCGGCGGTGGAAATCGAGGTTGGCGATGCGCCCGCCGGGCTTCAGCGATCGCGCGAGTCGCCGCAGGTAGGCGGGACCATCAGGAAAGTGATGATAGGTGTTGGCGACGAAGATCAGGTCGCAGGCCTGCTCTGGAATCAACGGATCGTCGTCGAGCCCCAATACCGGAGTGACGTTCCGGAGCCCGCTCTTCGCGATCCGCTTCTGCAATGCCTGGAGGATGCGCGGCTCGACGTCGACGGCGAAAACGTGTGACGCGGTCCGCGCCATCCGCAGGGCGAAGTAGCCCGGCCCCGCTCCGATGTCGCAGGCAAGTTGCCCCGGGGCAAGCGCAAGCGCCCGCAGCACCTCGTCAGGCTTCTGCCACGAGGCCCGCTCCGGGTCCTCCATCCTCGCGATGTAGGATTCGAGGTCCTCAGGGTTCCGATGCTGACCGTGCGGATGTCCGTGGCTCATCGCGCGGCGAAGCTACCACGCGAAGCTGAAAGCCCGCGTCGCGGTCAGTGCGACCCGAGCCAGCGTCCGACCTTGTCCATCAGCCCCACCACGCCGCCGTGGTGCTCCGGGCAATCCTGGGGCGCGGTGCCCGGCAAGAACAGCTCGCGCGCCACGCGATCGGGCGGGCAGCCCACGATGGCGAGCCCGCCGGAAGCGAGATCCACGTCGCGGACTTCGAGCTCCGGCGGCTGCAGCCACGGCAGCGGCTTCGGACGCAACATGTAATACGATCGCAAGACCCGCCCGAACACCGGTGCCGCGAGGCGTCCGCCCGACGCCGACTTTCCGAGCGAGCGCGGCTGGTCGTAGCCGAGCCAGACCGCTCCGACCAGCTCCGGAGTCGCTCCGACGAACCACACGTCCTGCGCGTCGTTGGTCGTTCCTGTCTTCCCGAACAAAGGCAGGTCGGCAGGAACCTCTCTCCGCGCCGCCATTCCGGTGCCGCGGTCGACGACGTCCGAGAGCAAGCTCGTCATCATGTAGGCGACGCCGGGCGTGAGCGCGGCCGAGCGCGTGACGGGCGCCTGCCACAGGACCAGACCCGCGGCGCTCTCGACGTGATCGATGAAGCGCGGCTCGATCCGGTCGCCGCCGTTCGCGAACGCGGCGTAGGCGAGAACCAGCTCGAGCGGCTCGACGGCCGCGGCGCCGAGCACCGTCGAAGGGTACTCGCCGATGGGGGTGGTGAGGCCGAGGATGCGCGCTTCCTCGATGACGGCGGAAACTCCCACGCGCTCGCCGAGGGCCACCGCAGCGCGGTTCGACGACACGCGCAGCGCCTCGCGCAGGTTGAGCGGTCCGACCGGCAGCGAGATGCGATCCGCCGGCTGGTAGTCGGCCGTGCTGTCGCCAAGCAAAGTCGTCAAAGGAATCCCGGCTTGCAGCGCGGCGGTCCAGACGATGGGCTTGAAGGCGCTGCCTGCCTGTCGCCGCGCCTGGGTCACGCGATCGAACTCGGAGAGCGAGTAGTCGCGTCCGCCGACCAGCGCGCGCACGTCGCCGGTCGCGGGATCGACCGCGACGAACAGACCCTCGAGGCACTCGTCGGGATCCTTGCCGCAGGTCTTCTTCGATCTCTTCTCCACGGCGGAGATCTGCTGCACGAGCTCCTTCTCGGCCGATCGCTGCAGCTTCATGTCGAGGCCGGTCCGCACGCGCAGGCCGAGCCGGTCGGCCTCGGGCCCCAGACGATCGTGCAGCTCCCTCCGGACCGCCGCGATGAACCAGGGCGCGCCTTGCGGCTCCTCGAGGGGGACCAGCTTGATCTTCTCGCGCTGCGCCTTCTTGAGCTCGGCAGGCGTGAGGTATCCCTCTTGCGCCATGAGGGTGAGGACGAGATCGCGGCGCTTGTGCGCGGCATCGGGGAAGCGGCGCGGATCGTACGAAGTGGGCGCCTTGGGCAGCGAGGCGAGCAGGGCCGCCTGCGCCGGCGTGAGGTCGCGCACCGACTTGCCGAAGTACCCGCGCGCGGCGGCTTCCACGCCGTACAGACCGTTCCCCAGGTAGATCTGGTTCAGGTAGAGCTCGAGGATGCGGTCCTTGGGGAGCTTCGCCTCGATCTCCCGGGCGAGGACCAGCTCGCCGAGCTTGCGCCGCAGCGAATGCGGCGGACCGATCTGGTCGGGAAAGACGTTGCGCGAAAGCTGCATGGTGAGCGTGCTCGAGCCTTCGCGAAGACGCAGCGACTTGAGATTCCGCCAGAACGCGCCGCCCACCCGGCGCCAGTCGATGCCGTGGTGCTGGTAGAAGCGCCGGTCCTCGACCGAGAGGAACGCGCCAGCGACCTTGCGCGGAATCGACGTGATGGGAACGACGATCCGCTGCTCGGGCGCGAGACGCGCGAGAAGACGGCCGTCGCGATCGAGGACTTCGCTGGCCTGCGGTGGTTGATAGGCGAGTAGGGAATCGACGGAGGGGCACACACCCGCGCGGCAGCGCGGCCAGAGGAGCGCGAGGGCGATGAGGAACGCCGCCACGAGGGCGAGCAGCCCGGCGAGCGCTCCCTTGGCGACCTTTTTCCTGTCGACCTTCAGCGTCATCCCCTCCGAACAACCGGCGCCGCCGGCTCCTTCCAGACAGGGATCCGCTCGCTACCTCGCCCGCCTGGGCGGCCTGCGCGCCTGGGCGACGGCAGCGCGCCCCAGCCCGTCCGGCGAAGCGTACCCCGCAAACAGCTCTCCGGCGAGGTACGCGCGGGAAAGCCTGCTCTTTCGCCGCAGCACATCGTTCAGGGTCTCGTCGCCGTCGCGGAACGTCCTCGGACTGTCGAGGTTCAGGTGCGCGCGGACGATGCCGGATCCGCCGCGGTGGACGAAGGTCACCGTTCCTTCGTCGTCGACGGATTCGACGATTCCGACGTGGGTGAGGCCGTCGTTGCGGCGCCCGTCCCGGTTGCGATCGTAGGTGTTGCGGAAGAAGACCAGATCTCCGGGCCTTGGCGATCCGTCGCGGAGCGCCCCGTTTTCCCGAGCGCGGATGTACATCGCCTGGACGATGCTCGAGCGCGCGGGGAGCCGCGAGAGGTCGATGCCTTCGCTCGCGTAGACGAGGCGGACGAACCCGCTGCAATCGTCCTGGTATCCCGGAGCGATGTCGGAAACCGAGTCGCGCCCGACCAGTTCGCCCGCACGGCGCGCGATCCGTTCGCCCGTCGAAGGACGCGAGCGCGCCGGCTCCTTCTTGTAAGTGACCGGCACCGCCGTGGAGGTCTCGACGGGGATCACAGGCGCAACTTCCGTCGGCGGCGGAGCGAGATCGGTCCGCGCCGCCATGCGCGGCGCGGCGCAGGCGGCCGCGCACAGGATCGGGATCAGCCAGAAGCTCCGCATCTACAACAGCTTCCGCATCGGGGGGCGGGGCGCGCAAGGGACGCCCTCCGCACACGCCCCCACGGCGAAGTTCAATTCCAGACTTCAATTCGCGGCAATCGCGGACAGCACCGCCTCCCGCAGGAGGTCCGGGGGGAGCAGCCCCTGCGCGAGAATCGCATCGTGGAAACGCTGCGCGGAGAAGCGCCCGCCCAGGCGCGCCTCGGCATCGCGGCGCAATTCGGTGAGCTTGAGATACCCGAAGAAGTAGGAAGTGGCCTGCGCCGGCGAGCGGAAGGTGTAGCGGTCCACCTCCGACTGCGCGAAGGCATGCGAGAGCCCGACGTCGCGCTCGAGCAGCTCCCGCGCCGAGTCCGGCGTCCACTTGCCCATCTGCAGCTCGGGATCGAGGAACGCCCGCGCCGCCCGCTGCAGCCGCAGCTGGAGCGAAACGAGCTTTCCCTCGGGCGGCATGTACGGAAGCGTGATCGCCTCGGCGTACAGGCCCCACCCTTCGACGTTGACGCTGTTGAAGGCGAAGACCGCGCGCGCGAGCGGAACGCCGTGCTCCACCATGGTGGCGAACTGCAGCTCGTGGCCGGGCCGCGCCTCGTGCGCGGTCAGCGTCCACGACGCCGCCGGGAAGTTGAAGTCGTCGTACTTCTGTGCCGAATCAGCCGCCGGGTTGTCGAGCGGGAGCACGAACTCGCCTTGCTCGCCCTTGTTGCCGATGAGCCGGGGCGGCTGCATGTGCGGCGCGGGCTGCTGGGCGTTCTCGGCCGGCGTCCCGAGGCGGATCCGCGCCGGACGCGAGGGCAGGGTGACGATGTGATTGGTGCGGATGATCTCTTCGATCTGCGCGAGCCGGTCGTGGTAGTGCCGCAGCACCTGGTCGTCGGCGATCTGCTCCTTCTTCAGCGCGCGGATGACGTCGCGGTAATCGGAGGAGGACAGGCCGCGCGCCTTGGCCACCTCGGCGGCGATGGGCGCCATCTCGCGCTGCAGCGCCTCGAAGGATTGGTGCGCAATCGAGGCGAGGCGCTCCGGAGCAATGTCGACTCCCACGCGCTCGAGCGCGAAGGCGTAGAGCGGCGGCGGCAGGCGGAAGTCGGGAGTGGCGCGGGGCAGCACCTCGTCGCGCAGGAAGCGCTCGTAATCCGCCATCTGCGCCTTCAGCGCGGCGAGCGGCTCGTTGGTCCCCGCGAGCTGGTACTTCTGCAAGAGCTTCGCAACGCCGTCGACGAGGAACCGCTGCGTCTTGAGGTCGGTCTCCACCTCCAGGCGCGGGGGCGGTCGCAGTTTGCCGTCGCCGAGGCCGCGCCGCGTTTCATCTGCAGCGAGCTTGGCGATGGGCTGCGTTCCGGGTTCGAGACCCGTGTACTTGCGCAGGCGCGCGACGGCGGCCGGGCGGCGCGATGCCTCGGTCTGCGGATCGAGCAGGGCGTTCATGCTTCCGAAGATGAGCCGGGCAGGATTCACGTAAGGGACTTCGTACTGCTCGTTCAATTCCGACCCGCGGATCTGCAGCTGTGCCGAATGGATGAGGATGCGGAGATCCTGCGCCACGAGCGGGTCGCGCTCCGCTTCGCGGCGGCGCTCGAGCTCGGCCAGCGCCTCGCGCGTCGCTTGCCGCGCGCGTTCGCGATAGCCGGGCGTCAGATCCGTGATGCGATCGTCGAGCCCCGGAACTCCCAGGCGCGCCGCCGACTCCGGCGTGAACTTCGCCTGGATGGCGAGGAGCACCCGGGCGTTCTCGTCGCTGCGCTGGATCGCGGTTCCGCTCGCGCGCGGCGCTTCCCACGTCGCCGGAGGAAGGGCGGAGGCGTGCGAGCAGGAGACGGCCGCCGCGAGCAGAAGGGTGCTTCCCGGGAATCTCGTTTTCTCCACTGGCGCCTCCGAAGAGGGGCAGCGTTGCAATGCGGACGTTCGTCCGTCAACGTCTCGTCGCGTGCGGCCCGGAATCCACCTCGTGCACAAGCGTCCGGGCGAGACGAGCTTCTCGCTGGTCCGAGCCTTCACCGGATCGACGGGACTCCGTGCCTGCCACGGCGGCGCGCTCGATCCTTTCGCGGAAGGATTGCTCCTCATCCTCGCCGGTCCGGCGACTCGCCTCTTCGAGCTCCTGCATCCGGTCCCGAAGACCTACCAGGCCGGGATCGCCTGGGGCGCCGAGACCGACAACGGCGATCCGCTCGGACAGGTCGTGGCGACCGGCGACGCATCGTCGCTGACGCCTCCGAAACTTGATTCGGCGCTCATCGGACATCTCGGCTGGCGCGAGCAGGTCCCGCCGCCGACGAGCAACAAGCGCGTCGGTGGCGAGCGGGCATACGTGCGCGCCCACCGCGGCGAGGAGGTCGTCCTGCCTCCTTCGCGCGTGTACCTGCACGAGGCGCGGTTCCAGGGCCACGACCTGCCCCGCTCCAGCCGGCTGCTACTCGTGGCTCGCGGGGGCTATTACGTCCGCGCGCTGGTCCGGGATCTCGGCCGCGAGTTGGGGTGCCGTGCCCATCTCACCGCGCTGCGCAGGGTCTCGATCGGACCCTGGAACGACCCCGCGGGCGAGACGCAGATCGTCTCGGGACCGGCAGTCTTGCCGTGGTCACCCCGCCGCGAGCTGACCGACGAGGAGGAGCGGCGAATCCGGGGCGGCGCATCGATCGAACGCGGCCACCTCGAGGAACCCGAATGGCGATGTCCGCCCGGCTTCCCCGACCCTGAGCCGCCCATTCGCGCGCTCCATCGGGGCGGGCTGCAAGCGCTCCTGCGGGAATCGCCCGAAGGACTCGTGCGCGCGATCGATCTCCGCGGAATCTAGATCTCCCGGACCGCTGCCAGCGCCGCATCCGTGAGCTGCTGCCGCGAGCGGAAGTATCCGTCCCAGGGATCCCGCCCCTGCCGGGCGAGCCGGCGCGGAACCGTGCGCACCGTGAAGCCCGCCGGATCGAGCCGCGGCGTCAGCTCGTCCCATGCGATCGGTACGGACACCGGCGCCGGTTCCCGCGCCCGTGGCGAGAAGGCCGCGATGGAGGTGTTGGTGCGGTTGTTGCGCAGATAGTCGAGCAGGATGAGCTGCTCGCGCCCTTTGCGCGCGTAGGCGGTCGTGAACCGGCGATCGCGATTGGCGATCGCCTCGCACAGGCTGCGCGAGAAGGCGAGGCACTCGCTCCAGTCGCGCTGCGGCCGGACCGGGACCACCACGTGCAGCCCGCGCCCTCCGGTGGTCTTCACCCAGGACTCGAGGCGCAGCGCGGAAAGCGCCGAACGGAGCAGCCGCGCTCCCTCGATGACCTGTGCGAAAGACACCTCGTCGCCGGGATCGAGGTCGAGCACGATGCGGTCGGGCAGCTCGACCTGCTCCGCACGCGTGTTCCAGGTGTGGATCTCGACCGCGTCCATCTGGGCGAGAGAGACGAGCGCTTCCACCGTGTCGGCGACGAGGTACTCGCCGAGCTTGGTCTTCTCCGGGATGCGTACGCGCCTGAGCGCCGCCGGAGCCCAGACTTTCGAGTGCTTGAGGAAGGCACAGCCCTCAGCGATCTCCCCTCCGCAGCGCACCAGCGTCAGCGGTCGCCCGCGCAGGTGGGGCAGAGCATATTCCGCGACGCGCTCGTGATAGCGGACGAGGTCGAGCTTGCTGAGCCCTGCCTCCGCGAACACGATGCGCTCCGGGTGGCTGATGCTCACCCGGGCGACTTCGACTCGCTGCCCGCCGCGGACCACCTTCCTCGCCTCCTTGTCCCTGCGCAGCTCGTCCAGCCTGGCGTCCCTCGCTGGGCCGCGTCGACCAAGGTCCCCCCGTCACGGGCGGGAACATCCACGCGCCCATGCACGACGGATCGCGCTCGGACGGCGGATGGCTGCAGAAGAAGCGGCGCGCGGCGGCGAGGGCGCTCGAGCTCGCGGGCGCGATGCCGGGGATCGTCCGGCAGGCGCTTGCGTCGGCTTGAGAGGCGCCCTCCCTGCCGCTTCGATCAGCGCTTGTCGCTGCTATTGGAAGTGCCGTTGTCCTGCGAATTCGGGGACGACGGATTGCTGCCGGTGCTCGGGCTGGAAGGATTGGTGCCGCCCGTCGATGTGGATCCCGGGGTGCCCATTTGACCGTAGTTGCCGCTGCCCGACGACGAGGTAGTCCCCGACGTTCCGGAGGTGTCCGACGTGTTGCCGGAAGCCGAGGACGAGCTCGAGCCGTCGCGCGGCTGCGCCGCATCGCTGGACGACGTCGACGAGCGGGAGTGCTTCGAGCTTCGGCCCTGCGCCTTCGACCGTCTGGCCTTCCTGTGGATGGTGGACGAGCTCGAGCTGGTGTCGTCGCTCGTCTTCCCCGCCATCGCCGCGTCGTCCTTGTTCGAGGTGCTGGTGGACGACGAGTCGGGCTGGGTGGCCTTCGAGCTGTCCGCCGTGCCGGTCGCGTCGGAAGATGTCCGGGCCGTAGACGACGCCTGGGGAGGCGTCTGCTGCGCGGCGGCGCTGGTAGCGATCGCGAACGCGCCGGCGACTGCGATGAGCGTGATCTTCATTTGCACACTCCTGTGCCCTCCCCGTTTCAGGTGGGGCCGAGGCCTGCACAGGGCAACCGTGGGAAACACGCTGCAGCCGGCGCTCGGCCGGCCGCTCTAGGTGTAGTCGCGCGCGATTACTTCCCCGGGCCGCGGGTCGGCGGCGAGCAGCCCCAGCGCGTCCAGGATGATCCACTTCTGCAGCGCTTCGTCGCCCGGGCGCCCGAGCGAATGCCCGGCGATGAATCCCTTGGGATAGAGCGCCCGCGGCGGCCGCGCCTGCGCGCTTTCCTCGGGCTCGACCGTGATGAGCACCGTCGGGATCCCTTGCATCTCGATGGCCCGCTGCACCGTGACCACGGTGCGGTGGCAGAGCCGTCAGCCGCCGGTGAGCAGGACCGCGTCGGGTCGGGTCCCGGCGACGGCTCGCGCGATCTGCGGGACGGTCGTGTCCCGCACTTCCTTGAGGTTCTGCGAGAAGCCCATCGCGAAATGCTGCTCGGTGAGCCCGGCAATGCGCTGCTCCCGGGCGAGGGAGCGCAGCCGATCGATCGGGAACACGCAGTTCACGTCCTTGTCGATGCAGGCGTGGTCGTAGTGCGTGTCGTCGACCGCGAGGTCCGCGGCGACCGCCTCGCCGCCGATGGTGCGGAAGCTGGTGTCGCCTTCGAGGACGAACGGCCGGTCGTCCTTCTTGCGAACGCCGGCCGTCGAGACGAGGCAAACCAGAGCGTCTTCGAGCCGCTTCTTGAACGGAGTGAAAGGAACGCAATATCGCGATAGCTCGAGCGGCTTCTCCATCCTCACCTCAGCTTGTCGAGCGCCTCCATGATCTTGTCGGTCGGCGGCTGCTCGGCGATGTCGTGGATGTCGATGTAGCGGATGACACCCTGCTTATCGACGACGAAGATCGCCCGCTCGACGGTGCCGCTGCCGCGAAGCACCCCGTACTGGACCGCCGCGTATCCGTAAGGCCAGTTGTCGCTGAGGAGCGGGTAGGAGAGCCCGCCCATGGATTTCGCCCACGCTTCGTTGCTGAACACCTGGTCGGTCGAGATGCCCAGGACCTGGGCATTGCGCCGCTCGAACTCGGAGAGATCCTCCTCGTACGAGGGCATCTGCACCGTTCAAACCGGTGTGAATGCCGCCGGGTAGAAGGCGACGACCACGTTTTTCTTTCCGCGGTAGTCGCTGAGCCGGACCTTCTTCTGGGGACCCCCTTTACCAGCCCCGTCCCCGGTCGCAGTCAGCTCGAAGTCGGGAGCCTCCTCGCCGACCTGCAGGCGCCAGACGGCTCTCTTGGGTTGTGCCATTCGGGAAGTCCTTTCCACGCTCCTCTGAGCGCGGGCGCACTCTATGCATCGGGAATGCAAAGGCAAGCGCTGACTTGTCCTACCTCGGCGCGCCGTCAGTGCAGGAACGACCCGTGCGCAATCTGGAGGAGCGCCAGATCGTCGTCGATGGCGCGAACGCCGCGCACCCGCGAGACGGCGCGGAGGATGCGGGGGTGATCGGATGCCGGGACCGAGCCGCGAAGCTCGACTTCGCCGCCGGAGACGGAGACTTCGACCTCGGCGCCGAGGCGGCGGAGGCGATGGCGCACGCGTTCGGCGATGACGGAGTCCGGCGCCCCGCGGCGGCGGAAGACGAGCCGCGCAAAAGCCGCCCCCAGTATCAACCCTACCGAGAGGAAGACGACCTCGCGCGATTTCATTTCAAGGTCCTCCGCTCGGAACGGTAGGTCTCCGAATCGGCATGCGCACCGGGCGGCTGTTCGCCCGGACGGTCGGCCGGGCCTCGCGCCCGTGCGCCGGACGCCGCGGGGTCGATCGCGTTGCGCCTCCGGGAACCGCGTGGCAGACAAGGAGGCATGCGGTGGGCTTCCGCGCTCTCCCAGAATGCGCGCCTCGAGGACGCCGTCGTGGAAACGGCGGCCACAATCCGTGAGGCGCTCTCTGGAACGAGCCCTGATCTCGTCGCCGCCTTCGTCTCGGCCCATCACCGGCCCGCCTACGTCCGCCTCGGCGAGCTGATCCAGCGCCAGCTTCCCGGGAGCCTGGTCCTCGGCTGCACGGCATTCGGCGTCATCGGCGACGGCCACGAGGTGGAGGGCGAGCCTGCGCTGTCGCTGACCGCCGCGTCCTTGCCCGGGGTCGACCTGCAGACCCTTCGCGTGGAGGAATTGCCCTCCGGCACGCCCGAGGAGCTGCGGCAGGCCTTCGGGATTCGCGCGGAACGGCCGCACTTGTTGCTCCTCGCCGATCCGCTCACCCTCGACGCTTCCGAGCTCGTCAGCGCGCTCGACGCCGCCTATCCGGGGATGACCAAGATCGGCGGGCTCGCGAGCGGCGGCGCTTCGCCCGGCGAGAACCGGCTGTTCCTCGGCGACGAAGCGCTCTGGGGCGGTGCGGTCGGCGTCGCTCTTTCTGGAAATCTCGCCGTCGACACCATCGTCGCCCAAGGGTGCCGGCCCATCGGCCGGCCGATGCTGGTAACGCGCTGCGAAGGGAACATCGCCCACGAGCTCGATGGCAAGCCGCCGCTCGCCGTCCTGCGAGATCTGTTCGAGACGCTCGACGAGCGCGATCGCGACCTGTTCCAGAGCTCGCTCTTCGCCGGCGTCGAGATGCGCGAGGAGCGGGTCGAGTACCACGAGGGTGAATTGCTGGTGCGCAACCTGGTGGGCGCCGATTCGGACACCGGTGCTCTCGCAATCGGCGCGCCGCTCCACAACATGCAGGTCGTGCAGTTCCTGCTCCGCGATGCCCGGACCGCCGAAGAGGACCTCGCGCGCCTCCTCGATCGTTCGAAACAACGAGGCGTGTCGCCGCGCGGCGCATTACTCTTCTCCTGCGTGGGCAGGGGAGCGCATCTGTTCGGAAAGCCGGATCACGACAGCGATCTGTTCCGCGCCAAGGTCGGTCCGGTGCCGCTCGGCGGCTTCTTCTGCAACGGCGAGATCGGTCCGGTCGGCGGCAGCACCTTCCTGCACGGCTACACCAGCGCCTTCGCCCTCTTCCGGGAGGCGCGGTGAAGCTCAACCGCCGCATGCAGGGGTACCTCGAGGAGCTTCGCAGCCGGAACGTCGACGCCGCCCCGATGGTCCCGGGAAAGTGGCCCGACCTGTCCATGCAGCAGATCGGCGACATCGTGCTCCTCGATTCCTTCTGCAAGAAGCCGTGCCTGCGGCCCTCTGATTTCGGCGCGGCGAGCGCTCTCGAATGCTGCGCGAACAAGGTGCTCGTCGAGCGGATGCTCGACCCCTATCTGGTCTACGTCTGCCCGCTCCTGCTCCTCACCGGAGGCGGGAAAGTCCTCAGCGTCGTGCGCGTGCTTCACCGCCTCGCGCACGGCTTCCGGAAGCCTGCGTAGATCGACCATCACCTTCTGCTCGGTGACCGCGGTGACGGCGGAGAGCGGGATGGCGTGGTCGCCGGAGTTCTCGATGTCGACCACGATCTCCGGCCGCCCGCCGGGCAGCACCTCGCGGACGGCGCCGAACTCCTCGGTCTCGCCGGTGGCGAAGACCTGATAGCCGATTTCGATGAGGGGAAGCTTCCGATCCATCGCTTGAAGTTGAGCACCCTGGTCGTCGGACGTAAAGCACGCCCGCCCCGCGGCCGGGCGGCGGTCGACCACAGGCAACTCCGTGAATAGCTCCTCCTCGGCCCCGTGCAAAAAGGAGAAAACCAATGGCGCAGGGACGCATCGCTTGCTTGCTCGGACCGGGATTCGAGGACTCGGAGTTCCGCGTGCCGTATGACGCGCTCAAGAACGCCGGCAACCAGGTGGACATCATCAGCACCAAGGCCGGAGTCGAGCTGAAGGGCTACAAGGGCAAGGAGACGGTGAAGGCGGACAAGGGAATCGACGAGGTGCGGCCGGAGGACTACCAGGCGCTTCTCATTCCCGGCGGCCACTCGCCCGACCAGCTTCGCAAGGACAAGAAGATCGTCGAGTTCGTGAAGAAGTTCGACGCGCTCAAGCGGCCCCTCGCGGCCGTCTGCCACGGTCCCCAGCTGCTCCTCACCGCCCGGCTGGTACGCGGCCGCACGCTCACCGCCTGGGAGACGGTGCAGGGAGACCTCGAGCAGGCCGGCGCGAACGTGAAGGACCAGGAGGTCGTCATCGACCAGAACTGGATCACCAGCCGGAAGCCGGAGGATCTGAAGGCGTTCAGCGAGGCGCTCTTGAACGCCTTGCGCAATGCGGGCAAGCGGTCCGAAGCGCGCGCCTAGAGCGATGCGCGCATGATTCCCAGCAACTCTTCCGCCGAGTAGGGCTTGCCGGCGAGCGGCGCCACCGCTTCCTGCAAGTCCGACTCGGTCAGCTTCCACTGGGAGAGGTGCTGAGGCAGCCCCAGGCGCGCGACCAGGTCGGCGATCGCAGCGGCGGGATCGGGCCCGAGCCCCGCCCGCAGCCGCTCCAGTGCCTCCGGCTTGCGCGGCCCGAGGAACCGAATGACGTGCGGCAGAAGCAAGCACGAGGTCACGCCGTGCGGGATGCCGTGTCGCGAGCCGATGCGCTTCCCCAGCGTGTGCGAGAGCCCACGCGCCGCGGGTCCCGGCAAGAGGTACGAGAGCCACGCCGCGATCTGACCCTCTCCCCGAGCCTCTGCGTTGCGCGGATCCGCTTTCGCCGCGAGGAGCGCCTTCGGCATACGCCGGAGCGATTCCGCTGCCGTCGCGTCCGGGAGGGGATGCTCGCCTTCCGCGAAGATGGTCTCGACCGCGTGATCCACCGCCCGGACCCCGGTCGACAGCCACAGGTCCATCGGCGTGTCGACCGCCAGCGTACCGTCGTAGAAGACCGCCGCCGGCCGCAACTCGCGGGCGGCCACGCCGACCTTCTCCCGGCTCGATTCGGCGGAGAATCCGGCGCTTCCGGAAAGCTCGGCGACCGGGAGAGTGCTGCGTGATGCGGTCGTAGCGTCCCGCGAGGCGCTTTCCCAGCACCTCGGCGACCGCGCGCCCCGCTCCCTTCCCGGCGCTGGCAGTGGTGACCAGGAAGGCGCGCTGTGCGCCGAACCGGTCCAACTCCGCGGAGAGCGATTCACCCACGCATCCGAGACCGAAGTGGATGATGTCCGGGTTCTCGTATCTGAATGTGCCCGTCATGGCATCCAGTCTAGCGCGCGTCGCGGCCGGATACTTGTCGGATCCCGCCCGGGCGGGCACGCTCTCGCGATGGCCTCGCGCAAGGAAATCCTCCAGGTCGCCGGACGCGAGGTGGCGATCTCGAATCCCGACAAGATCTTCTTCCCCAAGGCGGGCCACACGAAGCTCGATCTCGTCCAGTACTACCTGGCGGTCGCCGACGGCGCGCTGCGCGGAGCCGGTGGGCGCCCGATGGCGATGAAGCGCTTCGTCGACGGAGCGGAAGGCGAGTTCTTCTTCCAGAAACGGGCGCCGGCCTCGAAGCCCGACTGGATCGAGACGGTGGAGCTGAGCTTTCCCTCGGGCCGCACGGCGAGCGAGGTGGTGTTGCGCGACGCGGCCCAGCTCGCGTGGGTAGTAAACCTCGGCTGCATCGATCTCAATCCGCACCCTGTGCGCGCGGAGGATGTCGACCATCCGGACGAGCTGCGGGTGGACCTGGATCCCGTCCCCGGCGTTCCCTGGTCGCAGATCCGCGAGGTGGCCCTGCTGGTGCGCTCGGTCCTCGAGGAGCGCGGACTGCGCGGCTTTCCCAAGACGTCGGGTTCGCGAGGGATGCACATCAACGTGCGCATCGAGCCGCGCTGGACGTTCGGCGAAGTGCGCTCCGCGGCGCTGGCGCTCGCCCGCGAGGTGGAACGGCGCGCTCCCGAGCTCGCCACCAGCAAATGGTGGAAGGAGGAGCGGCATGGCGTCTTCCTCGACTACAACCAGAACGCGAAGGACCGCACCGTCGCCTCGGCGTATTCCGTCCGCCCGACTCCCGACGCGCGCGTCTCGGCGCCGCTCCTGTGGGAGGAAGTGCCCGATTGCGATCCCTCCGCGCTCACCTTGAAGACGGTGCCCGCGCGCTTCGCGAAGATGGGCGATCCGGCCGAGCAAATCGACCGCTCCGTGGGATCGATCGAATCCCTGCTCGCGCTCTCCAAGGAGCAGCGCGCCCGCGGAGAAAAGGACGCTCCCTGGCCGCCGCATTACGCGAAGCAGGAGGGGGAAGCGCCGCGTGTGGCTCCGTCGAGGCGGCGAAAGCAATGAACCGCCACCCTTCCCCGGATCAGAGCACTTCCACCCGTGCTCGATGGCCCGGTGAAGATGCCAGTCTCGCGTCCGCGGTGACGAGCGGGATCTCCAGGACCTCCGCCAACGCTAGATAAGCGGCGTCGTAGCCGGTGACATTCTTGCGCAGGTCCCACATTCTCGAGAGCAGCGGCGCGTGCGGATAGCGATCGAGCGGCATCTCCCGAAGATCGTCGAGCGCCGCGAGAGCACGGGCGCTGGAAACCTCACCGGCGCGTTCGTACCGGCGCAGGACGTGCAGGACTTCGACGTCGAGGAGGTGCGGGGCGCAGAGACGCTCGGGCCGACGGGAAAGCGCTCCGCGCCATGCCGTGCCTCTTTGCGTTCCCAGCAGGAGCTCGAGCGCCGCCGATGCGTCGACGACCATCATCGTCCATCGCGCTCGGCGCGGATTGCCTGGGCCGGGCTCTCCCGTGGTTCGACGCTTTCGCGATGCGAGATGCGCTCGAGAGCCTCGTCGAGCGACGGACGCGCGGCGGCGGCGCGCAACTCTCCGAGCAAGAACTCAGAGAGACTCATGCCGGCCTTCGCGGCGCGCGCACGGAGGACCGCGTGCAGCCGGTCCGGCACGTTCCGGATCTGCACCATCTTTGGCATGCGAAGAACATGTGTCACACGCACATTGCATGTCAAGTGTGTACCGGCGAAGATGCGACGCCTGTTTCGACCCGGTCCGGGAGGCGGTCGTGGGACCTCAGCAACCTGCTGCGAGAGCGACCGGTGCCCGCATCCGCGGCTTCGACTGGCTCCGCGGTATCGCCGTGCTGGTGATGATCCAGACCCACGCGCTGGGGCTGCTGCGGCCCGAGTTGCGCTCCGGCCTGCTCTGGACGCGGCTGCAATGGGTGGATGGGCTCGTCGCGCCTGCCTTCATCTTCAGCGCCGGATTCTCGCTGGCGCTGGTGCAGGTCCGCGGCGCCGCCGCGGGAATGCGGGCGGTACGGGTCCGCAAGACGCTGCGCCGCCTCGGCGAAGTGCTGCTCGTCGCCACGCTCCTGAACTGGATGTGGTTCCCCATCTTCCGCGAGCCCCGCTGGATCTTCCGCATCGACATCCTCCACTGCATCGGCCTCTCGCTGCTCCTCGCGCTGCCGATCTTCGCGCTCCTTTCTCCTCCGCCGCGCCTCTTGAGCTGGGTCTCGCTCGCTCTCGCGGCGGTAGTCTTCGGAGTCTCGCCGTTCGCGGAGCACGTCCGCGGGCCGCTCGCCGCGCTGGCGAACGGCAGCACCGAATCGGTATTCCCGCTTCTTCCCTGGGGCGGCTACGTCTATCTCGGGGCTTCCGCCGGAGCGGTGGCCGCTTACGACCCGCGCAAGCTCCCTTGGTGGATCGGCGGTCTCCTCGTCGCGGGCGCCGTCCTCTGGATCGCAACCCCCCAGCTCGCCGCCGTCTACCCGCCGCACCAGTTCTGGGTCACGAATCCCGCCAACCACGCCTCGCGCTGGACCCAGGTGTGCGCGCTCCTCCTCGTCCTCTTCGCCCTCGAGCGCAGCCCGGCCGGAGCACGCGCCGTGTCCCGGATTCCCTTCGTGGAGCTGTTCGCCACCTCTTCGCTCGCAGGCTACTTCTTCCACCAGATGCTTCTCTTCTACCGAATCGCGGGCTTCTCCTTCGAGGCGCGCTGGGGCAATTCGTGCAGCTGGCCGAAGTACTGGCTCGTGCTCGTGCTCCTCATTGCCGCGACCGCGGTCCTCACCTGGGCGATGGACCGCGTCTACTCCCGCCTCTGGAATCCTCTCTGGACGCGGCTACAAAAGGTAGATTCGAGCGCCACCGGCGCTCCTTCCCAGAGGGGACAGGCCCGGCACGCGCCGTGAAAGAGCGTCCCTCCGAACAGGAGGAACGAACATGACGCGCCTTTCGATGATGCTGTTGGGAGTGATCGCTGTGGCCACGGGCATCGCGCTCGCCTTGACCATGCCGCGGCAGGAAACGCTGGACGAAGCGCCTCCGCCAGCCGCGCCGGTGCAGAAGGCGAATCTGACGCCGCCGCCGCCGGTCTCGCCGCCCAGGCTCGCCGGTCGTCCCGAGGATCCCGTCGACCCGGCGGTCGAGGCGGCGGACCTCGAGGACGGCAGCGGAAGCTGACCGCAGACCTTCCAGGCGGGCGCCGGGCAGCCCGCCGAAAATGCGTGCAGATCCGACCGAGGACGTGGCTATCCTTCCGGCGTCCTTGTACCGGAGGTAGGCACGATGAAACGAGCGCTCGGAACTGCCTTGGTCGTCGCCCTCGCGGTCCCCCTTGGCTGCGCCACGAAAGCCCGGACCGGGGCAGCCGTGGGAGGAGGCGGGGGCGCCGCGGCCGGCGCGGGCATCGGCGCCCTGTTCGGCGGCTGGAAGGGAGCGGCCATCGGAGCGGCGGTCGGCGGAGCCGCGGGAGGCGTCGCGGGAGCGGTGATCGGCCGCTACATGGACATGCAGGAAGAGGCCCTCAAGCGCGACATGAAGACCGCCACCATCGAGCGGCAAGGCGATCAACTGGTAGTGAAGTTCCAGAGCGCCATCCTCTTCGACGTGAACAAGACCGAGCTCAAGGAAGACGCGAAGACGGAACTGGCCGATCTCGCCAAGGTGCTCAAGGACTATCCGGACACGGTGCTCGTCATCGAAGGCCACACCGACAGCACGGGCAGCGGCGCGCACAACAAGAAGCTCTCCGAGCAGCGCGCGGAGACGGTCATCCAGGTCCTCGCAACCGACGGCGTCGATCGATCGCGACTGACCCCGAAGGGCTTTGGCGAGTCGACCGCCAGATCCGCGAGGCGCGCGAGGCTGGCGAGCTGGACAATCTTCCCGGCGAGGGCCAACCGCTGGCCGGTCTCGACGATCCGCCGGACGAGATGTGGTGGGTGAAGGCGAAGCTCCGGCGCGAGTACCTTTCCTTCGTGCCGGACGCGATTGCCATCCGGCGCGAGCTGGAGGCGCTCCTCGCCGCGCTGCCGGGATTGCCGGAAGCGAAGGCGCGGGAGCTACTCGTCGCTCTCGACGCGCGGATCCGCAAGATGAACGCGATGGTGACGAGCGGCCCGCCCACGACCGTGGCGCCGCTCGACGTCGAAACCCTCCTCGCGCGATCGAGGAAATAATCAGAGCCGGAAGTCGAGCCCGAAGTTCAGCAAGATGTGCCAGGTGGAGAGTGCTTCGTTCCTGGCGCCGAGCGCCTGGTCGAAATCGGCTTCGAGGTACGGTCCGCCATCCTCGGCGAGGCGCGGGCTCACGCCCAGGCCGAACCAGAGATTGAATGTTCTGCGGGTCGTGTCGTATGGCGCCGGTGTCTCGAGATGGATGGGCAGAGCCACGCGGGCATACACGGGGACCGGAACGGGCGCGATACGGATCCCCGGGCGCAGCGTGGTGCCGCTGCGGACGGGCGCGCCGCGCGGCGCGTTGAAGTAAGCCTCCTCGGCCAGCGCAAGATCCAGCGACAGGGTCGAGTGCGGAACCCACCAGCTGATCATCGCCTCGGCTTCGGCCGGAGCGAACTTGGTGAAGCCGTTGACGATCGTAGACGGGGGGCGTCAGCAATCGACGTCCCGAAGATGGAGTTGGGGCCCGAGCCAAACGCGACGTCGATGCCGCCGCCGACGCGCAAACCGATTTCCGCGCGTTGCCGCGCCCACCGGAGTGCGACAATTGACAGCACAATGCCGAAGACCGTGAGCACGACGCCCGGGATCAATCCTTCCGGACGGTGGGTCAACGCGATCTCGCGCTCGCCGGCCCCGATATCCAGCGCGAGAAGCCCCGCGTAGGCCCGAGGCGTTCCTTCCGACGCGCGCCATCCGGAATCGAAGTTCTGGTTGACGACCAGGCGCGCCGGCGCGGTCAGCGCCACCCGGAATCGAAGCTCGCTGGGAGACCAGCGGACGGCGCTCACCTCGCCCGAGGCGGTAGGGTCGACGCGTTGCTGCGGGACGTTCCCGAACCAGAGTGCGCGCGAGACCGGCCAATCGAATCCGCCGTAGCAGATTGGCGACCCGATCCCGCGCTGCGGAAAGAACGGCAGCAGGCGATAGTCCGCGCGCACGTCGAGATGGAAGGATCGGCTCGCCGGCGCGAGCGGCAGGGAAGGCCCTGCCCCTTGCTGCAGGCGCGGACCGTTGGCGGAGATGACGTCCACGGTGATCAGGACGACGATGGCGATCTGCAGAAGGCGCAGGCGCGTGCGGCGCCCGATCGCGGTGAGCGCGCTCGCGGCGAGCAGCGCTAGGAACACGGTCGCCGGATAGAAGAACCGCGAAGGCACGCGTAGCGAGCGGAAGACGGGTAGCTCGTGCAATAGCCCGAACAACGAGAAACCGGGAACGTTGCCCAACGCGCAAAAGATCAAGAGGCCGAAGAGGAGCAGGTCCAGGCGGCGTTCCCGGTCCCGCCGCACGAGCGCGAGAGCGGCCCCCGCGGCAGCCAGCGCCAGCGCGGCGATCCCGATGTACGCGTCGTACTCCGGCCAGACGTAGATGTGAGGCGGGAATGTCCGGGCGTGCTGCCGCGTGGTGAAGGCCTGGAAGACCTCCCCGAGGCCCATCCGATCGTCGAGCGGAACGAAGCGCGGAATCCGCCGCAGGAAGAGGAGCACCGGCACGAGCTTCACGGAGGCGAGGAGCGGGAAGAGGACGGCGAAGATCGGCACCGAGACGGCGAGTCCGCGGCGATCGAGCGGATCCCCGAGTCGCAAGAGCGAGTCGAAGGCGATGGCGCAGAGGCCGAGCGGCACCGGATAGACGCCGCCTTCGAGGACCATGAGGGCAAAGATGGCGGCCGTAAGGACGGCGTAGCGCGCGTCGCGGATCGCCCGGCGGTGCGCCCAGAGCGCCCACGGCAAGAGCAGGAACGGCGAGTACCAGAGCTGTCCGCCGCCGAGGTGCTCGGCGACGCCGCCCGGAGCGACCATCAGGACGGCGGCGAGCACCTGGGAAGGCGGGTCCGCTCCGGAGTCCTTCGCCAGGGCCCTCGCTCCGAGAGCGCCGGCGACGAGATGCGCGACATTCCACAGCTTGATCGCCGCCACCGCGGGTACGAAGAGGAAGAGGAGGAAGAAGAGCGGGCCCGGAAATGGCACCTGCGGGTCGAGGTAATGGATGACGCCGCCGCAGTGATACGGGTTCCACGAGGGAAGTTGCCCGAAGTCGCGCAGCGAGACGCGGGAGACTTCCCACATCATGAGGAACTGGCGCGTGTCGTCGGTCTCGCTCGGCCGATCGAGGACCCACAGGCAGCCGCGCGCCGAGCACTGGAGGACGGCGGGAGAGACGAAGGCGAGCGCGACCGCGACGCAGCAGGCGATCGAGACGGCGCGCTGGCGCATGGGCGCAAAGCAGCTTACAGGTTCCCCGCGATGGGCAAAGTCCTCGTCCCGCTCGGGGCCTTCGTCGCGGCGCGGCTGCTCCTCGTCGCGGCGGGACGCAAGGCGGGGTTCGACCCGTTCGATCCCGTGCTCTGGGCGAAATGGGATTCCGGCCACTATCTATCCATCGCGCGGGACGGCTATCAGCTCGTGGAATGCTGGCGGATCGGTTACGCGCCATCGGGATGGTGCGGCAATGCGGGATGGATGCCCGCGTATCCGGCGCTGATTGCTCTTGCCATGCGGCTCGGGGCCCGGCCCATTCCAGCGGGGGTGGCCATCTCTGCCGGTTTCGAGATCGCCCTCCTCGCCCTTCTCTGGAACCGGCTGTTCGTGCGGAAGAACCCTCTCGCGCTTCTCGCCTGCGCTCTCGCGCCGGGCGCTCTGTATTTCCACGCAATGTTCCCGATCTCGATGTGCGCCTTCTTCGTGGTCCTCTGTCTCTCGTTCCTCCTGGAAGACCGCTTCGCGCTCGCGGGCCTCGCCGGAGCAGCGGCCGCTTTCTCGTACTCGACGGGTTTCCTGGTCGCTCCGGTCGCCGTGGCGTGGGCGCTCACGCGGGAAGGCCCTGTCGCGCAGCGCGCAAGTCGGGCGGCGCTGGCTGGTGGAATCGCGGCGGCGGGCCTTCTCGCCGTCTTCGCCATCCAGCAGGTGACGGTCGGCGCCTGGGACGGCTTCTTGCGCGTGCAGGCGAAGTACGATCACCACCTCGCCTTCCCTCTCGCGACGCTGGTCCGCGAATCGATGAAGCAGGGGAGGGCCATCGGCGTGCAGAGCGTCGCGGTCGGAGTTGGAATGATCGCGCTTTTCGCGTGGCGGCTGGTGCGAGGTTTCCGGCCGCGAGACGGATTGCTGCTCGGGTGCGCCTCGGTCTTCTGGCTTTTTCCGCTGTCGCTCGGCAACGTGAGCCTCACCCGCTCCGAGGCGCTGGTCCTCCCCGCCCTGGTCCTGCTCGACGAGGCGCCTCCGGCGGTCGTGGCGTGCGTGTGCGCGTTCCTCGGCACGCTCGCCTGGCTGATCGTCCAGTTCTTCTTTCGCGGAACGCTGGTCTGACGGCGCCCACCGTGTTTGTTAGAACCAGGGCATGGACTTCGCCCGCTTCCGCGGCACCGACGCGTACCTGACCTCGCCCGAGCTTGAATCGGCCGTGAATTGCGCCCTCGCCCTGGAGCGACCGCTGCTCGTCCGCGGCGAACCGGGTACGGGAAAGACCCAGCTCGCCGAGGCGCTCGCCCGCGCCCTCGGTCTCTCGCTCATCCACTGGCCGGTGAAATCCACCACCAAGGCCCAGGATGGGCTCTACGTCTACGACACCGTCCAGCGCCTCTACGATTCCCGCTTCGGCGACGGCGACGTCCGCGACATCCGGCGCTACATCAAGCTCGGACCGCTCGGGGAGGCCTTCGCTGCCCGCGACCGCCGGGTGGTCCTCATCGACGAGGTGGACAAGGCCGACCTCGAGTTCCCCAACGACCTCTTGCACGAGCTCGATCGGATGCGCTTCCGTGTCGCGGAGACCGGCGACGAGGTGGTCGCCCGCGAGCGGCCGGTCGTCATCATCACCTCCAACGCCGAGAAGGAGCTGCCCGACGCGTTCTTGCGCCGGTGCGTGTTCCATTACATCGAGTTTCCCGACCGCGAGCTGATGGCGCGCATCGTCCGCGTCCACCATCCCGATCTCGGAAACCAGCTGCTCGACCAGACGCTGGGCGCCTTCTACCAGCTGCGCGACGTGCAGGGCCTGCGCAAGCGGCCGTCGACGAGCGAGCTCATCGACTGGATCGCCGTCCTGCGCCGCGCCGGCGTCGAAAGCGTCGAGCTCGACGACTCGCTGCCATTCCTCGGCGCGCTGCTCAAGCGCGAGCAGGATCTGCTCGCCTTCGCCGAGGCGATGCATCGCGGGCGAAGGCCGCGGGCCTAGGGGAAAGCATGTTCGTCGACTTCCTCTACGAGCTGCGCGAACGGGGCGTGAAGGTGGGCCCGCAGGAGGCCCTCACCCTTTCGCAGGCGCTCGGCAAGGGGCTGCACGAGACGACTCTCGACGGCTTCTACCGGGTGGCCCGGGCGCTCTGCGTGCATCGGGAGGAGGACCTCGACGCCTTCGACCGCGCTTTCGCGCACCACTTCCGCGGCGTGCCCGACGACGCGCTGAAGATCGCGGAAGAAGTCCTGCAGTGGCTTCTGGACCCGCGCTCGCGCCGGGAGCTGACCGACGAGGAGCGCGAGATCCTCGAGAAGCTCGATCTGGAGGAGGTCCGCAAGCGGCTGCGTGAGCGACTGGCCGAGCAGAACGAGCGGCATGACCGGGGCAATCGCTGGGTCGGGACCGGCGGTACCTCGCCGCACGGACGCGGTGGGACGCACCCGAGCGGCATCCGGGTCGGGGAGGGTGAAACCGGCGGGCGCGGCGCCATGGCCATCTCGGCCCGCCGGCGGTTCCGCGATCTCCGCTCCGACGTCACGCTCGATACCAGGCAGATCGAGGTCGCCTTGCGCCGACTCCGCGCCTACGTTCGCGAGGGAGCGCAGGACGAACTGGATCTCCCCGGCACGATCGATGCTACCGCGCGCAGCGCCGGGGAACTGGAAATCAAGCTCCGCGCGCCGCGGCGGTCGAATCTCCGCGTGCTCTTGCTCCTCGATGTGGGCGGCTCCATGGACCCGCACAGCGAGGTGTGCGAGCGCTTGTTCTCGGCAGCGAAGCGGGCGACGCACTTCAAGGAGCTTCGCACCCTGTACTTCCACAACTGTGTCTACGGGCGCGTCTACGAGAACGGCTCGCTGACGCGCGGACCCCGCATCGTCGACCTGCTCCGCGAGTGCGATCGTTCGTGGAAGCTGATCGTGGTCGGCGACGCGCTGATGGCGCCCTGGGAGCTGACGGCGAGCAACAGCCCGTGGTCGTGGACCGAGGAAGATCGGGCGAGCGGCATCGCCTGGCTCGTCGCGCTCACCGGCCATTTCGAGCGCTCGATATGGCTCAATCCGGAGCCCGAGGCGGCCTGGTACGGGACGGCGGAGGTCATCCGCCAGGTCTTCCCGATGTTCCGGCTGACGCTCGACGGGCTGACCGCAGGAATTCAGCACCTGCTCCGGGGCGGCGAGCGGTCGCGGTAGCCATCGCCGCGGCGCGGATCTACCCTCTCCGCGATGCTGAAGCTCTACCTCATCCGGCATGGGCATGCGGGCGATCCCGATCGCTGGGAGGGTCACGACGATTCGCGGCCGCTGAGCGAGCGCGGCCGTCGCGACTTGCGGCGCACCGCGGCCGTCCTCGCCCGGCGGGAGACCATCGACATCCTCTGCACGAGCCCGCTCGTCCGCGCGGTGCAGACCGCCGAGATCGTCGCCCAGGCGCTCGAGATCGACGAGGTCGAGGTCCTCGAGGAATTGCGTCCCGACGTACCCGTGCAGGCCGTGCTCGATCGGGCCGCGCAATTCGACGGCAAGCGGATGGGCCTCGTCGGCCACGATCCGCAGATGACCGGCCTCGTCGCGGCGCTCAGCGGGCAGTCGCCGGACAAGCTCCGCTTCCCGAAAGGGGCCGTGGTCCGCTTCGACGTGTCCGACCTCGCGAGGAGGCAGGCGCAGGCGCGCTGGTGGCTTGCTCCGCGCGAGAAGGAAGTGAACGAAGGCCTGCCGGTGCGCGGGGAAGGCGACGACTGAAAGATCCGCGCGAATTGCCCCGAATCGTCCGCCGGACCTCCGACCGGCGGCGAGCCGAGGAATGGTCGTTCGTCCTCCGGGCGCTCGCGGTCATCCACGAGATCCGCGAGGAGGAATCGGGCTACGGCATCGCCGTGCTGCCCGAGGACGAGGCGCACGCCGCGGCGGCGCTCGACGCGCACGAGGCGGAGCGCGCGGAGGTGCGCGCACCGCTTCCCGAATACGGGCCGAGCGGAGCGGGCTGGGTGTTCGCGGTCTTCCTCCTGGCAGTGCATCTCGCGACTGGAGCGCGCGACGAGCAGGTTGTCTGGTTCGCGAAAGGGAGCGCCGATACGGCGCGCATCCTCCATGGCGAGTGGTTCCGGGTGGTCACCGCCCTCTCGCTGCACGCGGATGTCTCGCACGTTCTCGGCAACGCCATCGTCGGTGGCCTGCTCCTGTCCGCGCTCGCGCGGCGCATCGGAACCGCCGCGTCCGCCTGGATTGCGCTGGTGAGCGGCGCGGCGGGAAACGCCTTGACGGCGGCGGTGGCGCGGCACGGTTACGTCTCTGTCGGCGCATCGACCTCGGTCTTCGGAGCGCTCGCGGCGCTCGCCGTCGTGCAAGCGCTGACGCGCAGGCGCGCTGCCGCCCTCGCTCTCGGCGCAGGCGCGGCGCTCCTCGGCTTCCTCGGGACCGGCCAGAATTCGGACCTGCTCGCGCACCTGTTCGGATTCTGCGCCGGTGCGCTCGCGGCCCTCGCAACCGGGCGACTCGTGCAGCGTCCGCCGCCGCGCTCCGCCTGGCAGCCCACCCTCGGCGCTGCGACGCTCGGAGCCGTGGCCCTCGCCTGGTGGTTCGCCTTGCGCTAGTTGACGTCGCTGCGCGGAGGCGGACGCGCCGGCGCGGCGCGGGTGAGCGGCCCCGCATGATGGTGCACCATGCGGAACCGGCCTTCCTCGCGCACGAAGACATTGGTCGCGACCAGGACTGCGCCAGGAACCCGCTCGAGGCAGGTCACGAACGCGGACGGGCCCAACAAATGCGCAACCGCCTTCTCGCAGAGTATGGGCGGCGCGCCGCCGGTCTCGAACATCCGCCGCCAGCTCTCCATCACCGGGTCGCGCCCCACCAGCACTTCCCAACCGGGATGCACGCAGGCGACCGGTGCCCGGCGCGCCCAGACCGCATCCATGCGCTCCGCATCGGACGCCGCGAAGGCGGCGTAGAAGGCAGCGTTCGCGGCCAGCGCCTCCTCTTCGTCGTTCATGAGCGGAGCATCGCGCGAGAGCGCCGCACCGGCAACGTCGAAGGCGGGTTATGCTCCGCTCGTATGGACAAAGAAGCCCTCAGGGACCTGCATCGCGCGCACGTCGCCTCGCTCTCCCAGCGGACCGCCGAGGTCCTGCGCAAAGGCGGCCTCGACGCCGTCGTCCTCCACGCGGGCACGCCGCTGAAGCGGACGCTCGCCGACGACCAGTACTGGCCGCTGCGGCCGACGCCTCATTTCCAGCACTGGGCGCCGCTCGCCGAACCCGGATCCGCGGTCATCGTCGAGGCAGGCAAGAAACCGAAGCTCGTCTGGCTGGTCTCGACGAGCTACTGGGAGAAGCCCGCCCCGCCCGAATCGGATTACTTCCTCGGCTCCTTCGATGTCGTCGAGGTCCGCGACCCGAAAGAGATCAAGGACCACCTGCCGGCCGGACGCGTCGCCTTCGTGGGGGACGATCTGGAGGCCGCGGCGGCGCTCGGGATCGATCGGTCGCGGGTGAATGCGGCGCCCTTCGTCGCCGCCCTGGACCAGCTTCGCGTCCGCAAGACGCCGTACGAGGTCGCTTGCCTCGCGGAGGCGAATCGCCGGGCGGCCAAGGGGCACGAGGAGCTGAGGCGCTTGTTCGCCGCCGGCGACCACGCCGAATTGGACCTGCACCTGGCGTACCTCGGCGCCACGCGCCAGGACGACGCCGAGACCCCCTACAAGAACATCGTTGCCCTCGACGCGCACGCGGCGACGCTCCATCACATCAGCTACGAGAAACAGGCCAGGCCCTCGCAGAGCTTCCTCGTCGACGCGGGGGCGTCGTTCGCAGGCTATGGATCGGACGTCACTCGCACCTGGGTGAAGGGCGGCGGCGAGGCGGCATCGCGATTCGCGGAGCTCGTCGCGCTCACCGATGCGATGCAGCAGAGGCTTTGCGCCGGCGCCGAGGTCGGCATGCACTACGAGGCGCTGCACGACGAATCGCACAGGCAGGTGGGCGGGATCTTGCGCCAGCTCGGCATCGTCAAGACGAGCGCGGAGGAGGCGGACAAGAAAGGGATCACGCGCGCCTTCTATCCCCATGGCCTCGGCCATGCGCTCGGGCTGCAGACCCACGACGTCGGTTGCGCCGAGTTGAAGCCGCGAGCCGAAAACCCCTTCCTGCGCAACACCACCGTGATCTCGGAAGGGCAGGTCTTCACCATCGAGCCCGGCATCTACTTCATCGAGGCCCTGCTCGCGCCGGTCCGCAACGGGCCGCAGGCGCGGGACGTGGACTGGAAGCTCGTGGACGCGCTCGCGCCGCTCGGGGGCGTGCGCATCGAGGACGACGTGGTGGTGCAGTCGCGGGGAGTGCGCAACCTGACGCGCGAGGTGCTCCGCGACGGCGGAGGACGCGCCTAGTTCGCCGGCATCGCCCGGTGCCCTGGGGCGCGAGCAGGCGCCGTGGCATCATGGCGCGATGAACGACACCGCTCCGCGGTACCCGCGCCAGGTCAAGTACATCGTCTTCAGCGAGGCCTGCGAACGCTTCAGCTTCTACGGGATGAGCACCATCCTCGTCCCCTACATGGAGCGCGCCCTCGGGTGGAGCGAGGCCGATTCGAGCGCGACCTACCATTACTTCGTCGCCGCCTCGTTCTTCATGACGCTTCTCGGCGGCTGGCTCTCCGACCGGGTAATGGGCCGTTACCGGACCATCCTGTATCTGTCGATCGGTTACGTCATCGGGCACGCTACCCTGGCGGTCGCCGACGCAGCGCCCGATCTTCGGATCGACCTGCTCTACCTGGGCATGGCGCTCATCGCCGTCGGCGCGGGGGGGGTGAAGCCCAACGTTTCCGCTTTCGTCGGCGATCAGTTCGGCAGGGCGCAACGCAGCCTGCTCGACCGCGTCTACTCCTGGTTCTACTTCGGCATCAACGTCGGCTCGGCCAGCTCACAGGTCGCGACCCCCTGGCTGCTCGCGGGATGCGGGGGGCTTTGCGTGACCACCGCCGTGGCGGTCGCCTTCGGCGTCCCGGGCGTGCTCATGGCGCTCGCGCTGCTCTTCTTCCTCGTCGGCCGCCGCGAGTACGTCCGCGTGCCCCCGGTGGGAAGGACCGGCAAGGCCTTCCTCGACATGCTCCGTGCACGAATGTCGGGAGCCGAGGCCCTGCGCCGCCGCTTCGGCGAGGAGGGCGAGGTGGCGGTGCGATCGGTCTTCAAGATCACGCTCGTCTTCCTGCCCATCGTCGCCTTCTGGGCCCTCTACTTCCAGTACGGCTCTTCCTGGTTCGACCAGGCCAAGCGGATGAACCTCGACGTCTTCGGCTGGCACATGGAGCCGGCGCAGATGGAGGCGTTGAACGCGATCCTGATCCTCGTCATGGTCCCGTTCTTCGCCTACGTCGTGTATCCGAGGGCCGAGCGGTTGGGCCTCAGGCCGACGCTGCTACGCCGCATCGTCGCGGGGATGTTCATCGCCGCCCCCGCCTTCCTCTTCGCGGCGATGATCCAGCGCTGGATCGAGGCCGGACAGACTCCGAGCATCGGCTGGCAGGTGATCCAGTACGTCATCATCTCCATCGCCGAGACCCTCATCAGCGTCACCGCCCTCGAGTTCGCCTACACCCAGGCGCCAAAGTCGATGAAGAGCACCATCATGAGCCTCTGGTTCTTCACCCTGGCGGCGGGAAGCTGGCTCACCGGCGTCGTCACCCGCAACGTGCACTTCGAGACCCGGAGCGGCTACTTCATCTTCTGGGCGCTGTTCATGCTGGGCGGGGCGATCCTGGAGGCGGTGGTGGCGCTGTTCTACAAGCCGGTCCCGTTCGTGGCGGTGACGGAGGCCGAGGCGGAGCCCGCCTGATCGATGGGGGCCTCGCCGGACAAGTCGCCAGGCGAGGCCCGCATCCTGGGCGCTACGGCCCCATCCCCGGATCGAACATCGGGCGCACTTCCGACTCGCCCTCGAAGCCCGGCCAGTGCTTCCGGTGCATCTCCATGAACTCGGTTGCAATGCGGATCGCTTCAGCCTTCGAGTCGGTCTGGAGGATTGCCCAGCCGCCGATGACCTCCTTGGCTTCCGTGAAAGGTCCGTCGGTGACGGTGATCTTTCCGTTCGCGAGCCGGATGCGAGCTCCGTCCTTGCTCGGCAACAGGCCGCCCGTATCGACGAGCGTGCCGTCCTTCAACGATTTCTCGACGAACTTGCCCATCGCTTCCATCAGAGCGGCCGGCGGCGGCGAGTCGCGATACTTCTCCGGGTGTCGGATGAACGTCAGGTATTTCATGGCTCCTCCTTCAAGGGGTCCTGATCCGGCGACGATCGAGCCGGGCCTGGATCGACACGCCAGGACTTTTTTCTGGGCTACTCCACCCGCGCGCGGATGAGCCCCGCAAAGGTAGAGGCTCCGCTGTACGTCCAACCCACCTGGGCGCCGCATCCGCGGCAGAGGGCGACCTGCCACGCGCAGCCGGGGAACCACGTCCAGTAATGCGTCGGCGTCCCCACCGCGGTACAGCCGGGCGCGACCCGCACGCCGAGCAGCTCGAACACCAGTCCTTCCGGGCTCACGAACGTGTCCGGGCTCAGCTCGATCCGCGCGCTCCGGGGCGCGAGCGCTTCCCTACATCTCCTACAGCGGATCGGATCGTCCTCGTCCACTCTTCCGGCGGCGATCCCCGGCGCGTTCTCCGCATCGAGCAGCACCTGGACAGCATCGCACACGACGGTAGTCCGAATCCGTCTTGCGTCCGCTCCGAACTGCCTTTACGCTTTCTGGGTTGGCGAAAGGAGGTGGTGCAATGGTCAGCGACAAGAAGGCTGCTGCCATTCGCGTCGCCTCCGTGGAGTCCTGAAAGGGCTCCGCCGGAGCGCGCGAATTTCGGCATCTGCCGGACGCCCGGGAGACACTTAAGCTCCCGGGCGTCTTTTTGTGCCCCCTCAGAATCCGCAGCGCCTGCCGCGGTTCTGCTCCGACAGCCACTTCTGGAGCGGCGCGAAGTACTCGAGCATCGCTCCGGCGTCCATCTCCCGCTCCCCGGTCATCGCCTCGAGCGCGTCCTGCCACGGCTTCGAGGCCCCGAGCGAGAGCATCTTCCACAGCCGCTCTCCCGCGACGACGTTGTGGTCGATTGTGCAGGCGTGCAGGGGGCCCTTGAAGCCCATCGCTTTGCAGAGCGCGCGGTGGAACTGGAACTGCAGGATGCGGGCGAGGAAGTAGCGCGAGTAGGGAACGTTGGCGGGCACGTGGTACTTCGCGCCGGGATCGAAGTCGGCTTCGCTGCGCTCGACGGGGGGCGCGACGCCCTGGTAGCGACGGCGCAATTCCCACCAGGCGGCGTTGTAGCGGTCCTCTGGCACCTTCCCGGAGAAGACGTCCCATCTCCAGCGATCGATGAGCAGCCCGAAGGGCAGGAACGCCACCCGATCGAGCGCCTCCTTGAGCTGGACGTCGATGAGACCGTGCTCGTCGTGCGGCTCGCGCTCGATGAAGTGCAGTCTGCGCAAGTATGTGGGCGTGACGCTGAGCGCGATGGTGTCGCCGATCGCCTCGTGGAAGGCGTCGTTGGCGCCGCCGCGGAAGAGGAAGGGCTGCTGCGCGTAGGCGAGGTCGTAATAGATGTGCCCCACTTCGTGGTGGATGGTGACGAGATCCTCCTCCTCGATCTTGATGCACATCTTCAGGCGGACGTCGTCCGCGGTGTCGATGTCCCAGGCGCTGGCGTGGCAGACGACGTCGCGGTCGCGCGGCTTCTGGAAGAGCGATCGCACCCAGAAGGAGCGGGGAAGATTGGGAAAGCCGATCGAGGTGAAGAAACCGACACCGAGCTGGACCATCTTCTCCGGCGTCAAGCCCATCTGCACCATCGCCGCCGTCACGTCGATCTGCGCGGCATCGGGATACGGCTCGACCAGCGGATAGATCTTCGACCACTCCTGCGCCCACATGTTGCCGAGCAGGTGGGCCGGGATGGGCGCGTCGTCCTTGACCAGCTCCTTCCCGTATTTTTCTTGCAGCCGCGCCCGCACGTAGCAGTGCAGGTCGTCGTAGAGCGGCTTCACCTGGCCCCAGAGGCGGTCCATCTCGACAGGGAAGCTCTCGGGCGGCACGTCGTAGGCCGCGCGCCACATCGCCCCCGAATCGGCGAAGCCGATCTCTCTCGCGCCTTCGTTGGCGAGGGTGACGAACCGCGCATAGAGGGGCCGCATCTCGCGCGCGATCGAGTGCCATCCGGTCCACGCCTCGAGCAATTCCTTGGGGTCGCGGCTCTTGCCGATGAGGTCGCTGAGGTCTTCCAGGTCGCGGCACTTGCCGACCCGGCAGTACTTGCCCTTGCCGTACAGTCCCTCGAGGCGCGCCGCGAGAGTGGTCAGCTCGAGCCGCCGTGCCGGGTCCGAGGGAGCGGCGAGCGAGGAGCTCGTGCGCAACAGGTAGAGCATCCGCGCCGTGTCTGGATCGAGCTGCGCCCCGTTCCACCTTGCCGCGGACTTCACTGCGCTTGCCGTGTACCCGAGAAGCTCGTCGTTGGCGGCGGCGGCGACCCGCTCCGTGTCGTCAGTGATGTACGTGTTCTTGATCCAGTCCGCCGTATTGGAGCGGATGGAGAGACGCAAGAGGTCCTCGTTGGTCTTGCGCACGAACTCCCGGGCCGACGCTTCGTTTGCCGGACCCGCGGGAGCGGCGGGCGAGGAGCTCGCCGGCGCAGCTCCGCCGGGACCCTTGGAAGAGGACGCGCAACAGAGGAGCAGACCGGCGAGGCAGGGGGCCACGACGCGCATGGCGGCGCAGACTACGCGAGCCCGCGGCTTTTGCTACGTCTTCGGGACAACCGGTCCGGTCTCGCGGATCTGCGTCAGCTCGTCGCCCGCTCGTTCCGCGTACTCGGTGAGGCGCCGCGAGGCGCGACGAAGCCTGCGGCACAGCTCGCGATTGATGTTCTGCAGGACGAGCACGTACGCCTGCACGTCCGTCTGGTACAGGCGGTAGAGATCGCGGTTCGAGAGCTCGAGCAGGCGCGCATGCTTCTCGACCAGCACCGAGAAGGGACGCGGCTGCATCTCGATGAGCGTCGTCTCGCCGAAGAAGTCGCCGGCGGCGAGGCGCATCAGCTTCACAGGGTGGCCCGACTCGCCGGCGCGCATCGCGGCCAGCTCCCCGGACTGCACCACGTACATCGAGCTTCCCTGCTCTCCCTCGGTGAAGACGGTCGCGCCCTTCTCGTAGGTCCGCTCCACCGTCATGGCGACCAGGCCGCGCAGCTGGGCGGCCTGGAGGCCGCCGAAGAACGGCGTCTGCTCGAGAAAGCGCGTCAGGGCAGACAGGTCGCGCATGCGTAGCGCATTGTACCCATCTTTGCGCCGTTCGCACGGGTATCCCTGTATGTTCCGCGGATGAACGACCTCACCCTCGGGGCGGCGGCCGCGGCCCTCGACGCCGAGCTCAAGCGCTTCGACCAGATCGCCGAGCTGCTTTCCCGCCTGAAGCTCGATTCGGAGAAGAACCTCGATCGCGCGGCGAGAGCGGTGCAGGAGGCGGCGCAAAGCGAGGAGAAGGTCGTCGCCGCGGTGCGCGATCTGGTCGCTGCGGTGGCTCGCGCGCGGGAGCGGCAGGAAGGTCAGGCGAGGTCGGTGGCGGAGCGCGCCCGCGAGGTCGGGACGCGCCGCCAGGAGCTTCAGACGATCGTCGGATCTTTCGCCGAGCTGGGAGTGGAGGCCTCGGCGATCAACCTGATCTTGAAGGAAGGCGGCAACCTGGGCGAGGCCGCCGAACGGATGGAGAAGATCGCCGGATCCGCGAAGACGCTGCGCGACGATGCCGAGAATCGCGACTTCGCAGAGGCCGCGCGCCAGGCCGAGTCGCTCCGGCAGCAGATGCTGTCGGCCCGCAACAAGCTGAAGCTGGTCGAGCGCAAGCGCGAGAACGAATGAGCTAGTCGACGACGGCGTACGCAGAACGGAGCCTCGACGCCATAGGCGGGCGTCTCCCAGTGGCGATCCCAGCCGGTGTGGAGAAGCACCGCCTTGCCGCGCACTTCGTGGACGCGCACGCGCTCGCGCTCGATGCCGCGCTGGCCGTTCGCGTCGACGACGATTCCTTCCAGGTCCGCGAGCCTTTCGATCGGGATTCCCGACAGGTCGGCGCCGGTCGCGAAGCGGTGGAACGGGCTGTCCAGATAGGTGCCGGTGTTGGCGACCATGGAGATGCGGCCGATGTGGAAGGAGGTATCGGGACCGTAGACGCCCGCCGAGGTCTCGCGGCTCAGGTGGTCGGTGATCTCGGGACCGGGCAGGCCCGGATAGGTGACGAGCCCGTGGCGGATCGGGTGGCTCAGCTCGACGAGGCGCCTGTGTCGGTCGACCATCGGCGCATCTTCGGCGCAAACGCATCCGCGAGGAAGTTGCGCTCTCAGCGGCGCCAGAGGGAAAGGACCAGCTCCACCAGGATGAGCAGCGCGATCGAAACCTCGAGGATCCACATGCGCCGATCGCGCGCGACGTCGAGGACCAGCTCGAGCGATTCCTGCACACCGCGCAGCTTGCTCGTGAGGGCCTGGTAGCGATCGGTGAGATCGAATTCGGCACGCAGATCGTCGTAGATGCGGTCCAGCTCGGGGTCGTCCCAGACCTCGTCCGGCTTGTCGAGCAGGTGGAGGACGGAAAGCACTTCGTTGCGGGAAACGATCGCCTCGCCGATGAAGCGGTGGAGCCTCCGCGTGCGCGTCGAGACCGTGCCGCGGCGCTCGAGCGGCACGACCAGCGCATCGGTGCGGGCGAAAAGGTCCTCGACCAGCCGCTCGTAGTACTCCATTGCCGCGCTCTGGCCGACCACCAGCGCTACCGCCGAGACGCGGGCAGGTCCCAGGGCGGGAAGCTGCAGCGTCCCCGCGACGAAGCCGGTGCGCGCCCCGGGCTCCTCGCGGGCGGTGAAGCTCTCCGCGACGACCTTGGCGGTGAGCTTCGGGATCGCCGTCCGGATCCGTGAAAGCCACTGTTCGCGTTGCTCCGGAGGCACGTCGTGGAACACGGCGGTGCCGAAGGGATAGAGGAAGACGTCGCCGTCTTCGTCGAGCGAGAAGCGGAGCTCGTGGGGCCGCAGCTTGCCGCCGGGGAGGGCCGCGGCGAGCTCGCGCAGCGAGAAGTTCTCCACGTAGGCGACGGCGTTGAACTGGTGCGTGCGGCCGGCCACCACCGGGTATCTTTACGCCTTCCGCCTCTTCTGGCGCGGCTCGGTCTTGCCGGCAGCCGCGAGGAGCGGCTCTACCGTCGGAGAGCGCGATGCATCGCTGAAAGCGGCCCGGCGAGCGAGCGCCATGAATTGCTCCTGGCTGCGCACTGGAGCTCCGCCAGCCGCTGGTTGGATCCGCTCGTACGTGCCATCCGGGCGCAGCACGCGCGCCTTGGCGGTGTCCGCCACCATGGTGCCGAGGATCTCGGAGAGGATGCGCTCCTTGAGCTCCGGCGCCTCGATGGGGAAGGCCACGTCCACCCGGCGCACGAAGTTGCGCTGCATCCAGTCGCCGGAAGCGAGGTAGAGCTTCTTCTCGCCGCGGCCGTGGAAGTACCAGACGCGGGCGTGCTCGAGGAACCGGTCGACCACGCTCGTCACACGGATCCGCTCGGAGAGGCCAGGCACAGAGGGGCGCAGGCAGCAGATGCCCCGGATGAGCAGATCGACCTGCACGCCGGCGTTCGAGGCGCGATAGAGCGCCTTGACGACGTCGCGGTCCGCGAGCGCGTTCATCTTCGCGACGATGCGCCCCTCGGCGCCGGCCCGGATCTCGTCCTCGATGAGCTGGAGGATCGACTGCTTGAGCCCGAGCGGCGAGACGAGGAATTTCCGCCAGCGATCGGGCTTCGAGTACCCGGTGAGCAGGTTGAAGAGGCTGGTCGCGTCGGCGGTGAAGTCGTCTTGCGAGGTGAAGAGCGAGAGATCCGAGTAGCTGCGTGCCGTGTTGGTGTTGTAGTTGCCCGTTCCCAGGTGGACGTACCGCCGGAGCGAGGTTCCTTCGCGGCGCACCAGCATGGCGAGCTTGCAGTGGGTCTTGAATCCGATGAGCCCGTAGACGACGTGCACGCCAGATCGCTCCAGCTCGCGCGCCCAGAGGATGTTCGCCTCCTCGTCCATGCGCGCTTTCAGCTCGACGAGCGCGGTGACCTGCTTGCCGTTCTCCGCCGCGCGCTGCAGGGCACGGACGATGGGGCTGCCCGGCTCGGTCCGGTAGAGCGTCATCTTGATGGCGAGGACGTCGGGATCGTCCGCGGCCGTCTCGATGAAGGAGACCACCGGCTCGAACGATTCGTACGGATGGTGCAAGAGCACGTCGCGCTCGCGCACCGCGGCGATGAGATCGGAGCCGCCGTCGCCCAGGGCGGAAGGCACGACGGGCGTGAACGGCTCGTCGTGCAATTGCATGATCTCCGGGCGGGCCGCCACGCCGGCGAAGAACTCGGAGAGCGCCAGCGGCCGGCGCTGCCAGTAGACGTCGCCGTCGCCGAGGTTCAGCTCGGCGGCGAGGAAGCGCGAGACGGGCTCGTCGGGGCTGGCGTTGATCTGCAGGCGGACCGCGCCGCCACGGTCGCGCCGGCGCACTTCGCGCTCGATGGTGACGAGCAGGTCCTCGGCTTCTTCCTCGTCGATGCTCAGGTCCCAGTTGCGCGTCACCCGGAAGGCCCAGCAGCCCTCGACCGGCATCTCCGGGAAGAGCTGGGCGACGTGGCGCGCGATGATGTCCTCGAGAGGGACGGCTCCGTCCGGCAGGTTCACCAGGCGCGGCAACAGCGAGGGCACCGGCACCACGCCGTAGCGGAGCCGGGCGCCAGGCTTTCCGGCGAAGCGGATGGCGACGTTCAGCGACTTGTTGCGCAGGTGGGGAAAGGGATGGGCCGGATCGAGCGCGAGCGGCGTGAGCACGGGAAGAACTTCCCGCTGGAAGTAGGCTGCGGCCGCAGCTTCGGATTCGGGCGAGAGGGGGCCCGAGAGAAAGCGGACGCCGGCGCGCTGCAAGGCGGGCAGCATCTCCTCGAGGAGCACACGATCCTGCCGTTCGACGAGCGCGTGGCAGCGCTTGGAGACCGCCTGCAGTTGCTCCGCAGGCGTCATGGCGTCGGGCCCCGTCTCCTCGACGTGACCCGAAAGCTGCTGCTTGAGGCCCGCCACGCGGATCATGAAGAACTCGTCCAGGCTGGTGCTCAGGATGCCGAGGAACCGCAAGCGCTCCAGCAGGGATACCCGCTGGTCGCTCGCCTCCTCGAGGATCCGCTCCAGGAACGCGAGGGTGGAGAGCTCGCGGTTGACGAAGTTGCGCGGATCCCCGAGCGACGCATCGGGAATCGGAGTCCTGCTCAGGGTAGGCACGGGGTCC
Organism: Deltaproteobacteria bacterium; assembly: GCA_005879805.1. Lineage (GTDB taxonomy): Bacteria > Myxococcota > Myxococcia > Myxococcales > 40CM-4-68-19 > VBKO01. Next base: position 34,901 of record VBKL01000096.1, read on the forward strand.
ATTCGGATAGGCACGTACGGTAGGGCGGGGAAGGCCGAGGATCACCATGATTGCCGCCCCGTTGTCCTGTGACGTTCTGGTGACGCGATTTCTCTTCGTTCAAACGACCTCTTCCAGGGCGGTCGCGAAGGGAGACTCTTGCGGGACCAGACGGCTGCCGCGCTCGATGGTGAAGAGATTCCCGCGCCAGTCCACCGTTCGTCGGAAGGCTCCAACGACCCAGATGGCCGCCAGGAGCAGGTCCTTCACGGGGACGAGCAACAGGTGTCCGAGTGCGGGCAGCTTTCCGGTCAGCTTGCGGCAGAGAAGCGCGTCGGCGGTGCACTTCACGACGGTGCCCGCGAGCATGGCGGCCGCAAGCCGGAATTCGAGCCTGCCTGCCGCCGCCCACGCGCTGCAGAGAGCAAGGACCATCCATGGAATTGGATTCAGCAAGAGCTCGCCGAGATAAGCCGGCAGCGAGAGCCGCCGCCGCATCTGCGCCCAGCGCACGTGGCGGTTGACGAATCGCTCGAGGGTCCAGCCGCGATTGATGGTCGGGACGAGGTGCGGCGAGAGAGCCACCTTGCGCCCGGCAAGCTCGAAGCGGCGACCGATTACATAATCCTCCGCGAGTACGTTGCTCACTCCGGCAAAGCCGCCCACCGCGTCCAGGTCGCGCTTGCGGAACAGCATCGACTTTCCGATCACGCACGCCCTTCCGGCGGCCACCCGCGCGAGGCTCGCACCGGCGGCGACGAAGGAGTTGAGGTGCAGGCATTCCAGCACCCCGCCGAGGCGGTCCCCGTCCCTGCCGACGAGCACGTTGGTCACCAGCGCCACCTCGGGATCGGCGAGCTCGGCAGCCGTCTCGCGCAGGTAGTGCGGGCCGACGCGTACGTTCGAGTCGGAGATGAGCACGTGATCGTGTTTCGCCTTCTCCGAGAGTGCGGCGAGGAGGTTGACCTTGGGATTGAGCCCGAGCCGCCGGCTTCCGCATTGGACGTGGATGCGCACGTGCGGGTGGTCCGCTTGCACCCGCCTCGCCACCTCGAGCGCGGGATCGACCGCGTCCTCGGCACCGATGCGGATCTCGTAGTCCGGATAGTCCTGCCTCGCGAGGGAAGCGAGGTTCTCGTAGAGGCCATCCTCGTTGCCCTTTACCGGCTTGAGGACGGTGATGGACGGAGCGTGCCCGCCGCGCCGCTTGCGCCCGGGTGCGAGCACGAGGAACGCGGTGAAGTTTGCGACGAGCGTGAGCGCCAGCGAGATCGGCGCAAGGAGCAAGAGCCCGTAGCAAAGCGCTTCCAGTCCCATGAGGCCTCCGCGAGGGGAATCCCTCGACGGCAACGAGGCTCGCATGGGGTTCGTGACGAACCGGTGAATTCGCCGGAACGTTCCGCCGCGTCACTGGATTGATCCCGCGCTTCCGTTGCAGATCACTAGCGCAGCGCGCGCACCGCCAAGGCCGTCACCGCGATCGCCAGCGCCAGGCAGACCTGGACGGCCGCGATGGCGAGGATGACGGAGGCGCTGGCGGCGAGGACGTGCATTTCACTCCGCGCGTAAGGAAAGCATCGGATCGACCCGGGCGGCGCGCCGCGCCGGAGCCCAGCAAGCGAGGGCGGCGACGGCGGCGAGGAGCCCCGCGACCGCGAGGAAGGTCACCGGATCGAGCGCGCTGACCTGGTAGAGGACCGTCTGCAAGGAACGAGTGAGCGCGAACGCGCCGAGGGAGCCGAGGGCGATGCCGAGGCCCGCGAGCTTGAGGCCTGCCCCCACCACCATCCGCTCGACGTGGGCGGCGGGAGCGCCGAGAGCCATGCGGATGCCGATCTCGCGCGACCGCTGCGCGACCGAGTAGGCGATGACGCCGTAGATGCCGAGGGCCGCGAGCGAGAGTGCGATGCCGCCGAAGAGCGCGAGGAGCGTCATCTGGAACCGCCGCTCGCCGAGCGAGGCGCTCATCACCTCATCGAGCCTGCGCGGGTTTCCGAGCGGTTGATCCTTGTCCATCGCCAGCACTTCGGTGCGGACGAGGGGCGCTGCCGCGAGCGGATCGCCGACGGTGCGCACGACGAGGCGGTCGTAGGGCCAGGGATAGATCTCGAGCGGGATGATGATCTGCGGCTCGGGGTTCTTGTCGAGCGCCTGCGCGCGGACGTCGCCGGCGATTCCCACGATGCGGGCCTGGGGAAGCTTGCGGCCGAGCTTCAAGATCATGTGGTCGAGCGCGCTCTGGCCCGGGAAGAACTTCCGCTCGAAGGCCTGGTTGACGAGGACCACGCCCGGCGCGCCCTCGACGTCGGTCGAGGCGAAGTCGCGCCCGCGCAGGAGCGGGATTCCCATCGTGCGCAGGTAGTCGTGGGTCGCCCAGACCACGGAAGCTGCGTCGAGCTGACCCGCCGGACGCGGCGGAGCGCCCTCGATCTCGAAGGCGAGGCTCGCTTCCGCGCTCCCGAGCGGAACGGTGTTCGCGAAGGCGGCGCTCTTCACTCCGGGCAGCGCCGAGATGCGCCGCACTGCCTCGCGCTGGAATGCCTGGACCTGCTCGGGCTTGCCGTACTTCTCGTCGGGCAGATCGAGATCGGCGACGAGCACGTGTCCGGGATCGCTGATCCCGACGGGCACGGCGAGGAGTCCCTGCACGGTGCGGATCATGAGGCCCGCGCCGACGGCGAGGACGAGGGCCAGCGCCACCTCTACGACCACCAGGGCGGCGCGCGCGCGGCCCCGCGCCGTCGACCCGGCGCCGCCGTTCTTGAGGGCTTCCACGACATCGGTCCGGCTCGCCTGCAGCGCGGGAACGAGGCCCGCGAGCATGCCGGAAAGGAGCGCCGCGCAGAGACCGAAGACGAGCACCGCGCCGTCGAGGCGCACCTCGTCGAGGCGCGGAATGGTCTTCGGCGCGAGCGAGACGATGACGTCCACGCCCCAGGCCGCGAGAATCATCCCGAGAGCGCCGCCGCAGAGCCCGAGCAGGATCGCCTCGGTGAGCAATTGCCGGACGAGTCGCCCGCGCCCGCTTCCCAGGGCAGCGCGGATGGCCAGCTCCCGCTGCCGGGCGGCCCCCCGGGCGAGCAGCATGCTCGCGACGTTGGCGCAGGCGATGAGCAGCACGAGGATCACGGCGCCGAGGAGCGCCTGCAGCGCGGGACGGACGTTGCCGACCAGGTCCGGCAGGAGCGGAACGGCGAGCTGCTTCCACCCGGTGTGGAGGTCGGGCATCTTAGCCGCAAGGCGGGGCGCCATGACTTCCAGCTCGGATTGCGCGGCGCGCGCGGTCACGCCTTGCCGGAGCCGCGCGAACGCCGACAGGTAATGCCCGCCGCGGTTCTTCAGATCATCGGGCTCGAACTCGAACGGGACCAGCGCCTCGGCGCCGCGGAGGATGGGAAAGCTGAAGTTGCGCGGCATGACGCCGACGACCGTGTACGACTTGCCGTCCAGGACGAGCGACTGGCCGAGCACGCGGCGATCGCCGCCGAACTCGCGCTTCCAGAGTTGATCGGTGATCACGATCGAGCGCGGCGCGCCCTTGAGATCTTCCTCCGGCGAGAGGGCGCGGCCCAGAGCGGGGAAGACCTTGAGGGTCGAGAAGAAGCTCGCCGTCACGTAGGCGCTCGGGATGCGCACCGGACCCGAGTCGAGGGTGATGTTCATCTTCGCCGGCCAGACCGCGGCGACCGACTCGAATGACTTGGCCTCGTGGGCGATGTCCATGTAGTCGGCGGTGGAGAAGGTCACGTGGTCGCCAGTAGTCGGCACTTCGTAGAGGCGGACCAGGTCGTCGGGACGCGGGGCCGCGAGCGGCCGGAGCACGACGCCGTCGAGCACGCTGAAGAGGGCGGTCGACCCTCCGATGCCGAGTGCGAGCGCGAGCGCCGCCGCCGCCGTGAATGCGGGAGCGCGGCCGAGCGTGCGGAGGGCGTAGCGCAGATCGGCGCGGAGGGTCTCCATGCCGGGCCAGAGAGCGAAGTTCGTGCCATTCGCCACGCATCCGCGCGGCCGTGCTTTCTTCGAGCTTTCGGCCCCATTTCCCGCGGTCTTCGCTGTTTCAGAAGACCAGTCCTGGGACATCCCGTCCCACAACCGGACAGCGCCGTGGAGTAGGATGCGCGCCCCGCGTCAGGAGGGGACGAATGGCCCGCGCGATCCGCATCGAGAAGACCGGTGGTCCCGAGGTCCTGAAGTTCGCCGAGGTCGAAGTACCGAAGCCCGACAAAGGCCAGGCGCTCGTCCGCGTCGAGGCCGCCGGCGTCAACTTCATCGACATCTACCAGCGCAGCGGCATGTACAAGCTCGAGATGCCCTTCACCGTCGGTCAGGAAGGCGCGGGAACGGTCGAGGCAGTCGGACCGGGCGTGACCGAGGTCCGCGCGGGCCAGCGCGTCGCCTGGACGAGCGTGATGGGCTCGTACGCGACGCAAGCTCTGGTTCCGGCGGCGCGCCTGGTTGCCGTGCCGGACGGCGTCTCCTCCAAGGCCGCGGCCGCGGTGATGCTGCAAGGGATGACCGCGCACTACCTGACCCACGACACCTTCGCGCTGCGCTCGGGCCACGATTGCCTCATCCATGCGGCAGCCGGAGGTGTGGGCCTCCTCTTTTGCCAGATGGCTCGCAAGCTCGGCGCGCGCGTCATCGGCACCGCCGGGAGCGCGGAGAAGGCGCAGCTTGCGCGCAAGGCGGGCGCGAACGAGGTGATCGAGTACCTGACCGCCGACTTCGAGGCGGAGGTGAAGCGCCTCACCGACGGGAAGGGCGTTCACGTCGTCTACGACTCGGTGGGGAAGGACACCTTCGACAAGAGCCTGAAGAGCCTGCGCCTGCGCGGCATGCTGGTGCTCTTCGGGGCCTCGAGCGGCCCGGTTCCCACCTTCGACCTGCAGCGCCTCGCGGCGGGCGGCTCGCTCTACATCACGAGGCCGACGCT
>VBKL01000097.1 GCA_005879805.1 Deltaproteobacteria bacterium
CGGCGTTCACCGCTGAGAATTGGCGCGTCCGCCCTCCGGAGGGCACTGTGCCGCGGCATGGGCGAGCCGCGCTACGACGCGAGGGTCTTCGAGCCCTCGGGCAGCTCGACGGTCGTGGTGGGGATGCCGCGCGCGAAGGCGCGAGACGTCTACCACTCGCTGCTGCGGGCATCGTGGTGGTGGACGCTGGCCATCATCGTCGCCTCCTTCCTGCTCGCGAACCTCGGTTTCGCCGTTCTGTATCTGCTGTCGGACGGAATCGCCAACGCACGGCCCGGATCGCTCGCCGACGCCTTCTTCTTCAGCGTCGAGACGATGGGCACCGTCGGATACGGTGAGCTCTATCCGAAGACGCCCTTCGCGCACTTGCTGATGGTCGCCGAGGTGCTCTGCAGCCTCCTCTTCATCGCCACCGTCACCGGTCTCGTCTTCGCCAAGTTCTCCCGTCCGACCGCCCGGATCCTTTTCTCGCGCTGGGCCCTGGTGACGAAGATGGACGGCGGGCCCGTGCTCATGTTCCGGGTGGCGAATGCCCGCGGCAACCTCGTCGTCGCAGGGGAATTCCAGTTGGTCCTCATCCGCACCGAGAAAACGAAGGAAGGACAGACCATCTACCGGATGCACGATCTGCCTCTCACGCGCCCCCGGGTACCGACCCTGACACGGACCTATCTCGCGCTCCATCGCATCGAGGAGCACAGCCCGCTCTACGGCGCGACTCCCGAGTCCATCGTGCGCGACGAGGTGCAACTGGTGGTGGCCCTCACCGGCATCGACGGCACCACCTCGCAGACCATCTACGCCGGGCACGACTACCTGCCCGAGGAAGTCCGGTTCGGGGTCCGTTTCGCCGACATGCTGAGCGAGCTACCCGATGGCCGGTTGCGCGCCGACTACACCAAGTTCCACGAATTGGTCCCGTTACCCTGAACACGCGTGCTTTTGACACGCCTGATTCCGCTCTTATGTTCCGGCGATGGCAGAGACAACGGAGTCCGTTCGCGAAGTATCGAGGGTGACGACTGCCCACCGGCAGAGCGAAGGCGGCGGCTTCATCGTCCGCCGGCCCTTCCCGGTCGCGGAGATCGATTCGGTCGATCCCTTCCTGCTCCTCGACGAGATGGGTCCCGTCGACTATGCGCCCGGCGAAGCGGTCGGCGCGCCCGATCACCCGCATCGCGGTTTCGAGACCGTGACCTACGTCCTCGAAGGCGAGATGGAGCACGAGGACTCGGCGGGGCACCGGGGAAAGCTCGGTCCGGGCGACGTGCAATGGATGACTGCGGGCGCGGGGATCATCCACTCCGAAATGCCCTCCGAGCGCATCCGCAAGGAAGGCGGGCGGGTGCACGGATTCCAGATCTGGGTGAATCTGCCCAAGGACGAGAAGATGGCCCGGCCCCGCTACCAGGAGTACGGGAGCGGCGAGCTTCCCGTGGCGAAGAGCGCCGACGGCAAGGCAACCGTGCGCGTGATCGCGGGCGAGGCGCTGGGCGCGCGCGCGGTCATCGAAACGCGGACCCCGATCGTCTTGCAGGACTGGACGGTGCAGCCCGGGGCGGACTCCTCATGAACACGCGTTCGGAGCTCGTCCAGGCCTTCGACGACTTCCAGACCGGCAAGATGGGCGAGATCACGCGGACGGCGGAAGTGCGGGACCACTGACGCCGGCCGTCGCATCTGATGACGGCCGTTGCTGAGCGCTCTGCTACCTCACTTCGCAATCCGGAAGATGTCGCCGTCGCGGATGAAGTAGACGGCGGTTTCGTCGACGCGCACGCCGGCGTAGTCATGGTCCCCTTCGTCGAGGCATGTAAGGCCAGTGCCATCGATGTTCGCGCTACCTAGACAGCTGCTCTGGTTCCAGTAGACGCGGCCGTGGCTGATGTCCACGTCGTCGCCGTTGGGTGCTGCCCGGATCATCGCGAATGTCGAACCGAGGCGGCCCGTCCAGACGTTTCCGTGAGAGCGGAGCCCGAAGATGCTGCCGTTCACCCGCAGTCCGCTGATCCCCTGGGCGTTCTGCAGGATCATGAACCCGAAGGTATGGAAGGGATCAGCGGAAGGATCGTACGATTCCAGGGTCGACTCTATTCCGAAATCGGTGTCGGTCGGCTGCTGGAGGAAGTACAGCTTGCCGCTGTCGAAGTAGACGGGTTCGACGAGCGGGCTGTCGGTTACGATCGCTTTGCAGCCGGAACCGTCGCGCGCACAGCCAAGCAGATCCCAGCGGCCGGTCTCGACGTCGAAGTCGCGGGTGAACGCGGTGGTCGCGCTCGCCGCCAGCCCGCTGCCGCCAAGAAGCGGCGCCACCCGGTGCACCGAACCGCCGTCCGACTCGAAAATGGCCCAGTCACTTCCGTCCACGGCTTCCCAGAGGACGGCGTCGCCGGTGGCGATCAGGCTCTTGGCGCGATGTCCCGGGGTCCCAGAAGACAGCGTCGCGGTCGCGCCGCCAGACTTGGGAACCGATCGCACCGCGTCGGTCGTCCCGGTGCGATCGAGGAAGTAGACGTTGTTTGCGTCGATGGCGAGTGCGACCGCGTTCGCGCCGCTCGTGAGCTGCTCAGGAGCCGTGGAAGCCCCGCCTCCAGTCCCCGCGTCGGGCGTGCCGCCGCCACCCCCGCCTGCGTCGCCGCCGCCCGCAGTGCCGGCGTCGGCAGAGCCACTGCCGCCACTGCCCGCATCGGCAACGTCACCGCCGGACCCATCGCCGCCGGTACCCGCGTCGGCTTCTCCGCTCGGCCCGTTGCCCGCGTCCGTCCCGCCAGCCGGTCCGGCGTCGGGCAGTGGAGACGTCGCGCCCGCGTCGGGAGGCGTGCCAGTGCTCGCGGTCCCGAGCGTGGTCGATCCGCTGCAGGCAATCGCCAGGCAACTCGCAAGCACGGCCAGCAGGCGGCGAATGAAAAACATCGGAACCTCCGCCGGTTCCGACCCAACGTGCGCACGAAGTGGCCACCGCGAAACGGCGTTAATCCCGGATCGCCGCCGCGTCCAGCCTCGTCAGCCGCGTCTCGCAATACTCGCGGTCCACCACCAACGTCTCTCCCCGCCGCTCCGGCGCTTCGAAGAGGATGTCCGCCAGCACCTCCTCGAGGATGCTGCGCAATCCCCGCGCGCCCAGGCGCTTCTCCACCGCGTACTCGACGATCGACCGCAGCGCCCCGTCCCGCAGATCGAGCGCCGCTCCGTCGAGCGCGACCGCGTCCTTGTACTCGCGCGGAAGGTGCCCGCGCAGACGAAGAGGATGTCGTTCGTGTCCACCTGCACGAAGTCGTGCTTGTTCCAATGCTGGGTGACGTTGAGCGGTACGAAGATCTCGCGGCCCTCGAGGAGCTTGAGGAGCGCCTGCTGGACGCCCTCGCCCCCGATGTCGCGGCTGCCGGCGCCGGTGCGCGAGCTTCCGGAGCGCCGCGCGATCTTGTCGATCTCGTCGATGAAGATGATCCCGCGCTCGGTGGCATCGATGGAGTGGCCGCTCTTGAAGAGCAGCTCCGCGACCATCACCTCGACGTCCTTCCCGTAGTACCCGGCCTCGGTGTACTCGGTCGCGTCGACTACCGTGAAGGGCACTTCGAGGAGCTCGGCGAGGTTGCGGGCGATGTGCGTCTTCCCGCATCCGGTCGGGCCCATGAGGAGCAGGTTCGATTTGCGCAAGAGCGTCTTCGCTCCGAGCCGCCGCTGCTCGATGCGCTTCAAGTGCTGGTGCGCCGCCGTCGCCACCGCGCGCTTGGCGGATCGCTGGCCGACGACGTACCGGTCGAGGTGCTCGAAGATCTGCCGCGGGGTGAGCATCCGCAGCTCTTCGCGCGGAGCCTTCTGCCGCGGACCTCCCGCGGAGGGACCCAGGCTGCGCCGCTCCGGCCCGTCCTTCGGCATGAGGCAAGGATAACCCGCGTCGCGCCGCACCTCCTAGCGCACGGAAGTCGCACGCCTGAGGTGAACGGCATGACGCGATTTCCAGGGAGAATCTCAGTCGCGATCGCGATGGCCGTCGTGGTCGTCGTCCTGGAAGGCCTGGAACGAGCGCTGGATCTGGTTCTCGATCTGCGAGCGGTTCGCATCGACGGTCGGGTCGAGCCGCGCGGCACCGGACCCGCCGAACCATCCGGAGGGATCGAGGTTCAACGTCACGTAGTGGCTGCCGTCGCCGAGAGTGAAGCTGCCCTCCAGCTCCTGCTGCGCATCGACCGCCGACCGGAAGGTGAAGGGCCTCGCGTCGATGGTGCCGTCGACCAGCACCGATGCGTTCTGCGACGCCATCCAGAACAGTCCATTGTCGAGCGACACGCCCTGGTCGTCGAGCGACGGCTTGTGGATGCTGAACTTGATCTCGCGGTAGGTCCCGGCGTGCACTTCGGCGAGGTCCACCTCGCGCGGCGTACCGCTCTCCAGATCGGGCTGCAACAGGTCGATGAGAAGCGGGGCCGCCTTCATTTCGACCTCGCCGCTGCCCGGACCGGTCTCGAGCTTCACTTCGCTCCATCGTAGAAGTTTTCACACCTGAATCGGGGTTCACGTGACAACGAAGGTCGCCGAAGCGCCCGCGGCGCCCCCAGGTTCGGAGGCGCCGCGGGTTCACTTCGCCAAGATGGCTGGATCAGGAATGATCTTCGCGGCCGTTGTGATCGTCGTCCTGGAAGGCCTTGAACGACTTCTGGATGTTGTTCTCGATCGCCGACTGGTTGCCGCCGACCCTCGGGTCGAGGCGCGACGCCCCGGTGCCACCGAACCAGGTGCTGGCATCGAGGTTCAGCGTCATCGCATGGCTGCCGTCGCCGAAGTTGAAGGTGCCCTCGGCCTGCTGCTGCGCATCGACCGCCGAGGTGAAGGTGAAGGCGGTACCGTCGATGGTGCCGTCCACGATGATCGAATGGCTCGCCATCGCCGCCAGGGCGGCGTCCGAGGCGACGCCCGGATCCGACGAGGACAGCTTGTGGATCTTGAACTTGATTTCGCGGTAAGTGCCGGCCTTCACGTCCGAAATCGTGATCTGCTGGGTAGTCCCGTTGTCGAGGCTCGCTCCTGCGAGGTCGAGGAGCATCGGGGCGGTCTTGAACTCGACCTCGTCGCCGGTGGTTCCGGCATCGGTGGATGCCGTACCTTCGAGCTTGACCTCGCTCAACACCACCCGAAGGTGGGTGAGGATGATGCCGTTGCCGAGGTCGAGCGGCTGCGACTGTTGCCCAGCCGCGGTGGCCGCCGTCGAGGCGGCGGTGCCGGCCCGGGCGGAAAGCGCCACTTGCGAGCTTCCGCTGCCGCCGCAGGCGGCCGCGAGGGTCAATACCAATAGACAAGAAATACGGTTCATGGGGGTGCCTCCTGAATGAGTCTTCCACACCGGACCAGGCCCGGAAGGGACAGTTCACGGCGCGCCGCGTCGGGAAGGTCATGCACTCCTGCGCGCATCGCCCACCGAGGCCGTCGGTCAGGGCAAATCTGCGGAATCGAGTGCAGCTATGCGAGGGCCTTGCGGAGCGCCGCTTCCACCCTCGGCAGTGCCTCGTCGATGTCGCGCACGGAGACGGCACCGACGCTCGATCGGAACCAGCCGTTCTCGCCCGCAAGGCCGAAGGCCTGGAAGGGGACCACGGCGAATCCCGCTTCGCGGAGCAGGAACCGCCGCACGTCGTCGTTGGTGCGGAAGCCCCGGCGCCCGATCAGGTCGAACTGGATGGAGAGGTAGATCGCGCCCTGGGGAGGGATGTCGCGGACCGGCAGTCCCGCGGCAGCCATGGCAGAGAGGCCTTCGTGAAGCCGGTCGAGCCGCCCCTGTAGGCTCGACCGGTGCGTCGCCCCGTAGCTCCGCAGCGCCGCCTCGTCGCGGAGCAACTCGGCGGTGGCGACCTGCTCTGCGCGGGGCGCCCACGCGCCGATGTGCCCGAGGAGATCCTTCATGGCGGCGATGACCGCCTTGGGACCTACGCCCCAACCGACCCGCAGGCCGGTTGCGGCGAACGCCTTGGAGATGCCGTCGATGAAGACGGTGTAGGGCGCCATTCGCGGGACGAGCTGCACAGGAGTCTCGTGCCTCGCCTCGCCGAACGTCAGCATCCAGTAGACCTGGTCGTACAGGACGTAGAGCGGCTTCTCCCGCGCCCGGGCCCGCCGCTCGTTCTCGGAGACCACGGCCTCGCAGATCCGCTTCAACGCCTGCGCCGGCAGCACCGTGCCGGCGGGATTCAGCGGCGTGTTGAGCGCGATGAGGCGGGCGCTGCGAACGTGCGGCTCGATCAATCCGGCGGTGGGCAGGAAGCCGTCCTCGGGCCGGGTGGTGAGCGGAATGCCCTTCGCTCCGACGAGATGGCAGTAGTGGTTGTTGTTCCAGCTCGGGACCGGATAGAGGACGATGTCGCCCGGGTCGACCAGCGCAGCGTACGTCGCGAAGATGAGCGGCCTCGAGCCACCCGCGATGAGCACCGACTCGAGCGGCACGTCCAGCGAGAGCGTCCTCCGGTAGAACTCGCGCACCGCCTCGCGCAACCGCAGGACGCCGTCCGAAGGTGGATAGTTCGTCTCGCCGGCCGCCAGCGCGCGCAATATGCCCTCGCGCAGCTTGTCCGGGATGGGGAACTCCTTGGAGGAGAAGTCGCCGACCGTGAGGTCGCAGATCTTCTCGCCCCGCGTCTTGGCCGTCCGGATCTCCGAACCGATGCGGAGGATCTCGGACCCGACGAGGTCGCGCGCCATCGTGCACAGACCAGCCCGCGGATCGCCGGGCAGGTCGAGCTCCAGCTTTTCCGCGGATCGCTCCATGAACACCTCCGGCGCTCCTTACCACGGCTCGGAGCCGCCGCGGCCGGAACGCACGGACGCACGACACCGATTAAGATGCCCTCCGTGCCGCGCCGCTCGTTGAAGGCCCTCGTCTGGGTGCTCCGGCCCAGCAAAGGGGGCGCCGAGGTCCTCCTGCTCCAGCGTCCGGCCAGGCGCGGCGGCGGTCTACATCCGGTCACCGGCAAGGCCGAGGAAGGCGAGGAGCCTCTCGCAGCCGCGTCCCGCGAAGTGCTGGAAGAGACGGGTCTCGAGGGAGCGCTGCGCGATCTCCGATTCGTTCACGAGTTCACCACCCACAAGGGGCGGCAGGCGGAGGAGCACGCTTTCCTGCTCCTCGCCTCGCCGCGGGCGCAGGTGAAGATCTCGGATGAGCACGACGGGTTCGTCTGGATGGACACGGCCGGAGCGCGCGAGGCGGTGTCCTGGCAAGCGCACCGCGACTCGCTGGAGCTTGCGCTGGCGGCCTTCGAAGGCTCGGAAAAACGTTGACGTTGACCTTTGACGTTGACGTTGACCTTGACGTGGGCGTTGACCTTGACGTGGGCGTTGACTTTGACGGCGACGGCGACGTTGACGACCGACCTTGACGTTGACGTTCTGGGTTGACGTGGACGTGGACGGAAGTGCCGTCAACGTCAACGAACTACGTCAACGTCAACGTTTTTCGTCAACGTCGCCGTCGCCGTCAAGGTCAACGTCAACGCTCACGTCAAAGTCAACGCCCACGTCGACGTCAATGTCTCCCCACCCGCAGCGTCCTGCCTATCCGCGCCGCACCCCGGAAACCCCGAGCACCACCCGCTGTGGCTCCAGGTCCGGCGGCATTGCCAGCTCCGCCAGCGTCGTGTTCTTGTACACGTCGAGCATCCGGTCCTGCCCTGCCTTCCACACGTGGTACATCGTGCAGCTGGCGCTCACGTCGCAGCGGTCCTTGTGATCCAGACAGACGTTGAGCTGCACCGGCCCCTCGACCGACTCGATGACGTCGAGGAAGGAAATCTCCCTGGCCGGGCGGGCAAGCTGGTAGCCTCCATGGGCGCCGCGGGAGCTGCGGACGAGCCCGCGGCCGGCCAGAACCTTGAGGATCTTGGCGAGGAACTCCCGAGGGAGATGGAGCGTAGACGAGAGATCCTGCAGCGACGTGACCTTGCCGGCGGGGAGGCCGGCGAGGTGGATCATCGCGCGAAGGCCGTAATCGATCTTGCGGCTGATCTGCAGGACGTGCTGCATCCGGATCGACTTAATCCCCGCCTCGGCGGGCCGTCAAGGAGAGCGGTCAGTTGATCGACCTGCACAGCCATACCTTGCACAGCGACGGCCAGCGCTCGCCCGCCGAGCTGCTCGCCGAGGCGGCGGACCGGGGCCTGACCGTGCTGGCCCTCACGGACCACGATACCGTCTCGGGGATCGCCGACGCGATGGAGGCCGCCAGAAGCCACGGCGTGCGGCTCGTCCCCGGAATCGAGCTGTCCTGCGAATTGCACGGCAGAGAGGTGCACGTCCTCGGACACTTCCTCGATCCGCTTTCGAAGGGCGTCTTGCGCCTCGCCGAGCAGATGCTCGCCGAGCGATGGCAGCGGATGGAGCGGATGGTCGAGCGCGCGCGGACCGCCGGCTTCGCGGGCGTCACCATGGAACTGGTCATCGCCGCGAGCGGAGGCGAGAACCTGGGCCGGCCGCACCTCGCCCGGGTCCTGGTCGATTGCGGCCATTGCAAGAGCGTGAAGGACGCATTCGACCGCTACCTCGGCAACGGAGGCCCGTTCTTCGTCGACCGGCTCCGGCTTTCCGTGCAACAGGCCGCGGAGCTCATCCGTGCCGCCGGCGGCACCTCCAGCCTGGCGCATCCCGGCGCGAATACCGTCTCCCGCCAGGAGCTCAAGACCTGCGCCGGGCTCGGGCTCGACGCAGTCGAGGCGTTCCATCCCGAGCATGTGCCGAATCAAGCCGAGGCGTACCAGCGGTGGGCGGGCGAGTTCGGCCTGCTCGTCACCGCGGGAAGCGACTACCACGGACCCGCGGTGCAGCCCGACCGCAAGCTCGGGGACCGTACGCTGTCCTTGGATCGCTTCGCGGCGCTCGAAGAGCGATCCCGCAGGCCCTGATCTTCAGATCGGCGTCGGACCCCCGAACGCCGTCGACGCCCAGCGCACGAGCGGTCCCCAGTACACGCCGAAGACGAGGAGCGGCACGGCGAGTGCGACGAGCAGGCCGGTATAGAGCCGCGGCACGCGCATCGGGGTCCTGTCGAGGGGCTCGTCCAGGTACATCGCCTTTATGATCTTCGCGTAATAGAAAAGCGAGATAGCGCTGTTGAGCACGCCGATGACGGCGAGGATCACGTTCCAGAAGCCGCCTCGCTGCACGAGCGCCGCGAACACCAGATACTTTCCGGTGAAGCCCGCCAGAGGCGGCAGTCCCGTCAGGCTGAAGAGGAAGACGGCGAGCGTGAGCGCGGTGACGGGCGCCGCGACCGAGAGGCCGCGGAAGTCGGAGATCTGCTCTCCGCCGCGCGCGTTGGCGACCGCGATCACCACCAGGAACGCGCCCACGTTCATGAACAGGTAGATGACCAGGTAGACGAGGATGCTCTGCACGCCCGCCGCGCTCGCCGCCGCAAGGCCCATGAGCAGATAGCCCGCGTGCGCGATCGAGCTATACGCGAGCATCCGCTTGAGGTTGGTCTGCACCAACGCGGTCAGATTTCCCAGCGTCATGGTCGCGGCGCTGATGATCCCGATGATCGCCGGCCAGGGCACGTCGCCCACCTGCGCGAAGGCGCCGTCCGGTAGCTGCCGCTCGAAGGTGGCGAAGAAGAACCGGATGGCGACCGCGAAACCCGCTGCCTTGGGTCCCACGCTGAGGAAGGCGGTGAAGGGCGTCGGCGCTCCCTCGTACACGTCGGGGCACCACATGTGGAACGGGACGCTGGCGATCTTGTAGCCCACGCCGGCGAGCACGAAGACGATCGCTACGATGAGCGCAAGCTGGGCGGCGGGCTGCCCGCCGAACGCATGCGCGAGGAAGATACGGCTCGTGACGTCCGAAAGCTGGGCCGCGATCCCTGCCTCGCCGAGGATGCGGGTCGTCGCGAAGAGCCCGTAGAGCAGGCTCATCCCGTAGAGCATCACGCCCGAGGCGACGCCGCCGTAGATGACGTACTTCAGCGCCGCCTCGTTCGACTTGCGATCTCCGCGGCGGAAGCCGGTGAGGACGTAGCTGACGAGCGAGACGGTCTCGATGGACAGGTAGATGGTGAGCAGGTCGCTCGCGCTCGCCATCAGGTACATGCCGAGGACCAGCGCGAAGAGCAGGGCGAAGAACTCGCCGAGGCGGTTCGGCGAGATCTGACCGCTGTTCGGCGCGATGACGATGGTGAGGAGCGTCGCGCCGAGGAAGACCCAGGTGAAGAACATCCGCAGCGGATCGTGCTGGAGGAGCCCTCCGAAGAGCGACGCCGTCCCCGCCGGCATCTGCAGCGTGGCGAAGGCGACGATGGCGAGCCAGACGAGAGCGCCGGCGGTGAGATAGACGACCCGCCGCGCGCTCCGCCTCGTGAGCAGGTCCTGCACGAACATCGCCAGCACGGCGACGGTGAGGATGCTCTCCGGCAGGAAGAAACGGAGGGACGCGAGGTTGTCCATCAGGCGAGCCCCGCGAGGAGATTGCGCAGCGATCCCTCGATGAGGTTGATGATCGCCGCCGGGTAGAAGCCGAAGACGATGATGAGCACGCCGAGCGGATAGAGGGTGAAGCGCTCCCGCCAGTTCACGTCGGCCAGGGTACGGTACGCAGGGTTGAGCTTGCCGAGCATCATCCGCTGGATGGCCCACAGATAGTACGACGCGGTGATGATGACGCTCGTGGCCGAGATGACGGTCAGCGTGAGGAAGACGGGGAGCGCGCCGAGCAAGACGGTGAACTCGGAGATGAATCCGCACAGACCCGGCAGACCGAGCGAAGCGAAGAAGGCGAGGCCGAGCAGGCCCGCGTATTCGGGAACCTGCTGCGCGAGCCCGCCGAAGCCCTCGATGTTGCGGTGATGGGCGCGGTCGTAGATGACGCCGACGATGAGGAAGAGCATCGGGCTGATGAGTCCGTGGGTCCACAGGTTCAAGACCGCGCCGTCGATCCCCTGCTGGGTGAAGCTCGCCATCCCGAGCAGGCAGAAGCCCATGTGCGAAACGGACGAGTACGCGATCATCCGTTTCAGGTCCTTCTGCGCGAGGCAGACGAAGGCCGCGTAGACGATGTTGATGGCCCCGAAAACCGCCATCGCGGTGGATGCCCAACGCGTC
Source organism: Deltaproteobacteria bacterium (assembly GCA_005879805.1). Lineage (GTDB taxonomy): Bacteria > Myxococcota > Myxococcia > Myxococcales > 40CM-4-68-19 > VBKO01. Next base: position 11,076 of record VBKL01000097.1, read on the forward strand.
GCTTGCGGCAAGAGCGCGAAGTTCACCCGCAGGATGCCGTAGATGCCCATCTTGAGGAGCACCCCGGCGAGGATGACCGAGATGGGCGTCGGCGCTTCGACGTGAGCGTCCGGCAGCCAGGTGTGGAAAGGGAACATGGGGATCTTCACGGCGAAGCCGATGAACAGGCCCACCCAGGCCACGCGCGCGAAGCTCAAGCCCACGACGAGCGGAGCGCTCTGGTATCCGCCCTGGCGTCCCCACTCGGCCATGCGGAGCAGGTTGAAGCTGTGGTGGATCTGCCCGTCCACTCCGGTCACCGTCGGCCCGTTGTAGTAGAGGCCGATGATGGCGAGCAGCATGAGGACCGACCCCGCCAGGGTGTAGAGGAAGAACTTGATTGCGGCGTATTCCTTGCGCGACCCGCCCCAGATGCCGATGAGGAAGTACATCGGCAGCAGCATCACTTCCCAGAAGACGTAGAAGAGGAACATGTCGAGCGCGCAGAAGACGCCCGTCATGCCGGTCTGCAGGATGAGCAGCATCGCCATGTAGCCCGGGACGGCGCGCTGGCTGAAGTGGTGCTCGTCGAGGTGCGCGTTGCCCGGCCACCAGGGCATCGAAGCGATGGTGGCGATGAAGCTGATGAGGGCGGTGAGGATGATGAGGGTGATGCTGATCCCGTCCGCCCCGACGAAGTACTCGACGTTGTAGGCGGGGATCCAGCTCCCGTGCTGGACGAACTGCACGTCGGGATTCGACGGATCGAACGCTTTCCAGAGGGCCGCCGCCATGCCGAGGACCGCGGTGCTCGCGACCAGGGCGATGATGCGGCTCGCCTCGTCCGCCTGCTGTTTGGAGAGCGTCCCGAGGCTCCTCAGCCCGATGACGATGAGGATGAGGAGCACGCCGATGGTCGGCGCGAAGATCATCCAGGTGAGAAGGCTGCTCGTCGTCGGGTGGTCCATGGAACCCCTGGGGCGCGCTTTGCGCCGTTACCGGATGACGTACTGCAAGATGACGAAGACGATGGCGCCGCCGAGGGCGCCGAAGAGGTAGGCCTGGATGTGTCCGGTCTGCACGCGCCGCAGCGTGCGGCCGCCGTTCATGATCAGATCGGCGAGCCCATTCACCGCGCCGTCCACCACGTAGTTGTCGAACGCGGCGTCGACATACGCGACCGACCGTCCCACCCAGCCCATGAAGTTCACGAAGCTGTCGATGACGTTCTGGTCGATCCAGTAGAGGACCCGGGAGAGGAAGAGCGAGAAGCGGATCACCGTCGCGCCGTACAGCTCGTCCACGTAATACTTGTTGTAGACCACCGCCCAGGCGCGCGCGAAGCTCTCCTTGAGGCGCGCCGGCACCTGCGACTTCGCATCGACATAGAGCGTGCGCGCGGTGATCCAGCCTAGGGCCGCGATGGCGACGCCGAGGAACTGGAAGAGCAGCTCCTCGCTGTGCGAGGCGGGCGCGAACGGCACTTTCTCGGCCGCGGGAAGCGAGGGCGCGAGGAACTTCTCCAGCAAAGGCTCGTGACCCGACCAGAGCGCGGGAAGACCGAAGATGATCCCGGAGACCACCGCCGCGAAGGCGAGCGCGGCGAGCACCCAGGTCATCGAGTTCGGCGACTCGTGGGGGACGCCCCCATGCGCGTCCTCGTGCACGTGCGTGTCATGGGCATGGTCGGGCCCGTGCTGGTGAGGGACGGTAGCTGCGACGACATCCGCCGTTGCCGCGAAATCGTTGGGCGCCGTGACCGCGGCCGCTGCGTGCTGGTGCGCCGCCATCGCGTGCGGGTCCTCGAGGCGCTCCTTGTCCTCGTGTCCGTGTCCACCCCGGTACTCGCCGGTGAAGGTCATGTAGTACGAGCGGAACATGTAGAACGAGGTTCCCAGCGCGGCGATGGCGCCGACGACGTAGATGGCATGGCCGATCCACGGCGTCGAAAGCCCGCCCGCGGTCCAGGCCTTCCAGAGGATCTCGTCCTTCGAATAGAAGCCAGAGGCGAACGGGAAGCCCGCGATGGCCCAGCAGGCGGCGAGGTACGTCCAGCGGGTGATCGGCGTGTACTTGGCGAGGCCGCCCATCTTCCGCATGTCCTGCTCGTGGTGGCAGGCGAGGATCACCGAGCCGGACCCGAGGAAGAGGCAGGCCTTGAAGAAGGCATGCGTCATGAGGTGGAAGATGCCCGCCCAGTACGCCCCGACGCCCACGCCGATGAACATGAAGCCGAGCTGCGAGACGGTGCTGTAGGCGAGCACCTTCTTGATGTCGTACTGGAAGAAGCCGATCGAGGCGGCGAAGATCGCGGTGAGGCATCCGACGGTCGCCACAACCGTCATGGCGAGCGGGGACAGCGCGAAGAGGAAATTCAGTCGCGCCACCATGTACACGCCGGCGGTCACCATGGTCGCCGCGTGGATCAGGGCGGAGACGGGAGTCGGTCCGGCCATCGCGTCGGGCAGCCAGACGTAGAGCGGGATCTGCGCGCTCTTCCCGGTCGCGCCGATGAAGAAGCCGATGCAGATGAGCGCGATGACCGGCATGCCCCAGAGCGTGAGATCGCGAAGCCGCTCGGACATGCCGCTCGACTCGTCGGAGATCTGATTGCGCAGCTCGCGGAACTCCATCGTCGGACCGAGCTGCACGCCGGCGGGCGAGACGCGCGGCGCCGGCGCCGGCGCGCCGAGGACCTTCTGGTTGGCGAGACCCGGATCGGGCACGTAGCGGTTGTCCTGCCACGAGCCCGAGAGCGACCAGAAGAGGATGAAGAGGCCGATGACAAAGCCGAAGTCGCCGAAACGGTTGACGACGAACGCCTTCAGGCCCGCCTTGGCCTTCTCGATGTCCGTGTACCAGAAGGCGATGAGGCCGTAGCTGCAGAGGCCGACGCCCTCCCAGCCGAAGAACATGACGACGAAATTGCTCCCCATGACGAGGAGCAACATCGAGAAGACGAAGAGGTTGAGCCAGAGGAAGAACCGCCAGTAGGCGGGCTCGTCCGCCATGTACCCCGTCGAATAGATATGGATGAGCGTCGCGACGTGCGTGACGATCATCGTCATCAGCATACCGAGCGGGTCAACTCCAAAAGAAAGATCGACTTTGAGCGTGCCGCTCTGCCACATCGTCCACAGGTGGTCCTCGAAGAAGCGCTCGTGCTCAGGGGTCGCGAACATCTTCCAGAAGGCGACTTCCGCCACGATGCAGGAGAGGACCATCGCCCCGACGGCGACGGTGTGGGCCGCCCGCTTCCCGTACCGCTTCTGCAGCCGCGGTCCGAAGGCGGTGTTGATGGCGGAGCCCAGGAGCGGGAAGAACGGGATCAGCCAGAGCCAGGACACGTGCGCGGCCTGGGCGATCTCCGTCCCGTGGCGCTCGGCCACGGCGGCGGCTGCTTCCCCGGCGTGCTCCGCCTGGGCGAGGATCGCGGAGAGGAGGAGCGGAAGGGTCGTCATGCGCTCACTCGCGGAGGAGGTCCGTCTCCTCGACGTCGATGGTGCGGAAGGTCTGGTAGATGGCGAGCACGATGGCGAGCCCGATCGCCGCCTCGGCCGCCGCCAGCACGATCACGAAGATGGAGAAGACCTGGCCGGTGAGCCTGCCCGGTCCTTCGACGAAATGGTTGAAGGCGATGAAGTTCACGTTGGCGGCGTTCAAGATGAGCTCGACGCCCATGAGGATGCCGACCGCGTTCCGCCGGGTGACGACGGTGACCATACCGAGGGCGAAGAGCGCCGCGCCGACGGCGAGGAAGTGGGGCAGGCCGATGCTGCTCATAAGACGGTCTCGCTCGTTTCCTTGATCTCCTTGCGCGCGATCACCACCGCCCCGACCAGCGCGGCGAGGAGGACCACCGAGGCGAACTCGAAGGGCAAGAGATACTCGGTGAGGAATGCCACGCCGAGGCCGGCGGAGGTCGGCTCGTACGAGGGAGATGCGACCGTCTTCCACGGCGCCATGAACGCCATGTAGGTGAGCGTCGCGACGGTGATGAGGGCGAGAGCGGCGCCGGCGGGAAGATCCAGGTGCGCATTGGTGAGCTTGGGATCCTCGCCGATCTGCTTGGTGAGCATGATGGCGAAGAGGATGAGGACCAGCACTCCGCCGACGTAGATGAGGACCTGCGCCACTGCCGGGAAATCGGCGCCGAGGAAGACGTAGAGGCCGGCGACGCCGAGGAAGGCGAAGAGCAGGCTCCAGGCGCTGTAGATGATGTTCCGGGAGAACGCCGTTCCCGCCGCGCCGCCGATGGTCATGACGGCGAAGAGCAAGAAGACCGCGTCGGCGATGTGGACGTAGGGGATGATCCGGCTCGCCGCGTCGCCCAGGAACGGGCCGGCGACTCCGCCGACGAAGTACCCGAGCAGGAAGAGGACGCCGAAGGCGGCCGCCGAGAAGAGGAAGAGAGGAATGCCGGAAAGCGGCAGGCGGCGGAAGGCGAAGCCGTTCAACCCCCAGAGGAAGGCGGTGAGCGCGAGATAGAGCGCGAGGCAGAAGACCACCCAGGTCTCGAGGGTGGCGGGCGCGCGGGAGAAGAGCCGCGCGAGGATCACGCCCCCTCCGAGCAACAGGCTCGCGAGGATCGCGAGGCCCCGCATCGCCGCTTCGCGCAAGGCGCCCGGAGGACCGGGTTGCGGACCGTTCGCCATGAATCCCCTCTCCGCTCTGCAGACCGCGAAAGCCTACCGCGCCGCCGTCGTTCACCGCCTTGCGGCGCTTTGTCTCACGGAGCGCGGACTCTACGCGGCCGGAGGCTTCGTTCCAAGCATGATCTTGTAGAGCTTCGCCTTGGTGTCCTCGCCTCCGGGAGCGCAGCGGTCGAGCTCCTTCTGGCCCTCGTAGACGATGCCCTTCGTGTATCCATCGCAATCGGGATAATCGCAGTCGCCGCAATCCGTTCCTGCCATCGCATCGAGCACCACCTTGTAGAGCTCGTCCTTGGGCAAGGTCTGCGCGAGCGGCGGACCCTGCGTCTCGGCGGGCTCGGGGGCTGCCGCCGGCGCTCCGACCGCGGCCTTGCCCTCGGGGGCCGGAGCGGCGGGTTGCTCCGGCAACACTCCTGTCTTGAGGGTGACGATGATCGTCTCGAGCATCGCCTTCGAGTCGGCGCCTCCGGGCGCGCACTTGTCGGGCGCCCAGTCCTTGCCTTGCGCGATGGCGTTCGAGTACCCGAAGCAATCGGGATATCCGCAATCGCCGCAGTCGGTACCCGCCATCGCCTCTTCGAGCACCTTCTGGAGCTTGGGCTTGTCCTCCTTGGCCGCCAGGGCGCGGGCGGCGAGCTGGCGGCCGAGAGCGGCGGGATCGAGCGCGCCTTTCTTCGCCTCCGCGCCCTTCGGCTTGTCCGCCTCGAGCTGCTCCTTGGTGGGGAAGGGCGGCGTCGGGGCATCCCAGGCCACGATCAGGCGCCGGGTGATCTCTCCGAGCGGCCGGCGCGGGAAGCTCTCCGAGCCCTTGGGCGGCTTGTACGGAACCGCCGGTACCAGCGGATCGGGGACGAAGCGGAGCACGAGGTTGTTGAAGAACTGGACCGAGCCTTCGAACTCGCGCGTGTGTTGGATGGCCCCGGTCGGGCAGGGCTCGACGCAGAGCCCGCAGTACATGCACTTGCCGATGTCGATGTCGAACCGCTCCATGCGGAGCTTGGGCGTCGTTTTCCCGTCGCCCTTCAAGATGTCGATGTTGATGACCTGGATCGGGCAGGCGCGCTCGCAAGCCTGGCACGCCGTGCAGATATCCATGTCGACTTCGAGGAACCCGCGGTAGCGCGGCGGGATGGTATCCCGCACCGGCACCGGCACCCGATCCGGGTACTGCGTCGTGATGGGCTTGCGGAACATGTAGGAGAGCGTGACGCTCATCCCTTCGAAGAAGCTCTTCGCCGTGTCTCCGATGTTCTTCGCATACGCGCCGAACGCGCCAGGCGTTTGCCGGGAGGGCGGTTTCAAGGTCACGTTCTCTGCCACGTCGTTCCTCCTATGCTACGGCCTTCGGCCTCCGCCCGTCGCCGGCAAAGCCGGCTCCTCCGGGAAGAGTTACCAGTTGGAGGTGAAGTCGAACTTGTCGCCGGTGTCGCGGATGTTCTGCGCGGTCCGGTAGACGAAGAAGACGGTGAACGCCACGCCCAGGACGAACATGATGGCCCGCATGACGAGACCGAGCGCGGGCACGGCGTGGACCACGAGCATCCACACGGCCACGAAAGCGACCGCGGCGAAGCTCATCGGGACGAGGTACTTCCAGCACATGTTCATCATCTGATCGACGCGGATGCGGGGGAGCGTCCAGCGCAGCCACATGACGACGAACACCCAGAAGAGCGTCTTCCCGACGAAGATGGCGAGGGAGAGGAGCTCCAGCGCGACGGCCGTGCCGCCCGTCGCCGCGTCGAGCGTCGCGGCCGACACGCCCGGGATCTGCCACCCGCCGAGGAACATGGTGGTCGCGAGCGCGGACATGACCCACATGTTTCCCCACTCGACGAGGAAGAAGTACGAGAAGCGCATGCCGCTGTACTCGGTGTTGTAGCCCGAGACGAGCTCGCTCTCGGCTTCCGGCAGGTCGAACGGGGTACGGTTCCCCTCGGCGAGCGCGCTGATGAAGTAGATGACGAAGGCGACGAACGCGGCCGGGTTGTCGAAGACGAACCATTGCCAGGGCAATCCGCCCTGCGCGCGGATGATGCCCTGCGTGCTCAGGGTCCCCGCCAGCATCACCGGGATCATCAGCGCTATTCCGCCGGGGATCTCGTAGCTGATGATCTGCGCCGCGCTGCGGATGGCGCCGAAGAGCGACCACTTCGAGTTGGACGACCAGCCGCTCATGATGATGCCGACCACGATCAGCGCCGTCACCGCGATGATGAAGAAGATGCCGATGTTCATGTCGGCGATGACGAGGCGGTGGCTGAAGGGCAGCGCCACGAAGACGCAGGCGAAGCCAACCATCATGAAGTAGGGCGCGGCCCGGAAGAGGATCTTGTCCGCTTCGGCGGGAACGAGATCCTCCTTGGTGAGGAGCTTCACCGCGTCGGCGACCCACTGCAAGAAGCCGCCAGGCCCAACGCGGTTCGGTCCCACCCGCGACTGCATGCGGGCGGCGACCCGGCGCTCGGCCCAGGAGAAGATCCCGGCGGTAATCGCTGCGAAGTTGATGACCGCGAAGGCGAAGAGCGCCATTCCACCCAGGTAGACGAACTGCGTCCACGGCCAGGTGGCGGGGTCGTGTCCGAAGTGCCGTATCAGGTTGTCGAGGAATCCCTGCATCAGCGGTCGATCTCCGGAGCCACCACGTCGAGGGAGGCGATCAAGGCCACGAGGTCGGCGATCATCAGGCCGCGAGAGAGTACGTCGATGATCCCCATTGCCGTGAAGCTGCCCGTCCGCACCTTCACGCGATATGCGTTCTCCCCCGCGCCGGCCACCACGTAGTACTGCATGTCGCCGCGCGAGCTCTCGATGCGCGAATACGCCTCGAGGCCTTCGGTCATCTTGATCTTGCGCGGCATCTTCGCCATCACCTCGCCCTT
>VBKL01000098.1 GCA_005879805.1 Deltaproteobacteria bacterium
GCGCGCGAATAGCCGGGCCAACGCCTGGCCGATATTGCCGAAGCCGATGATTGAGTAGCTCACGGAAGTCTCCTTTGAGAATCAAGTCGCGTTCGAGACTTCGATAGATGTAATGGTCGTGCGCTCGCGTGGGGTTCTTCAATTGGCGACAACGGTTGTGCATTCGCGCACCACTCGCGGGTCGATGCGCAGTTGGGCAGGTCGTGATCGTCAGTCGAGTCGCGGGCGCTGTCCCGCGAGAAGCTGTTGGTAGGTGGCGAGCCTTTGGAACATGAAATTCGTGAAGAGGCGAACGCGCTTCGTCTTGCGCGTCTCACCCTGCGTGAGCAGCCACAAGGATCCGTGCAGGCGCAAGGCACCGCCCGGCACTCTCACCAGAAGCGGGTCGGCATCTCCGACGAAGCACGACAGTATCGTGATGCCCAACCCCTCGCGCGCTGCGAGAATCTGGGTCTCGGCGTCTGTGGTTTTGAGTGTCGTTCCGTCGACGGGAACGTCGTTGTTGCGCGCCCAATCGGGAATGCCTTCGTCGTCCCGGACGACCCAGCGGATGGGACCGTGCGAACCAGCTCGCCAGTCGGCAAACAGAGCGCGTGACATGTAGACACCACCGAACAGCTGCGGCCCTTTGAGAGCGTGGAGATTCTGAGGCAGCGTCGCGGGGTCGTAGACCACCCGGATCGCGACGTCGGCTTCGCGGTTGGTGAGGTTGAGCCGCTGGTAGGACGTGAGGATCTCCATCTCGACTTCGGGATGGAGACGCGCGAACTCGGCGAGGTCGGGCATGAGCAGATAGGTCGCGAGCGTCGGCGGCAGCGTCACCCGCAGGGATCCGCGCACCGCCTGGTCGCGGCCGAAGATACGCGTTTCCAGCTGGCTCGACGACGCTTCCATCTGTTCGGCGAGCTCGAGGACCTCGTTTCCGGCACGCGTCAAACGGTAACCGGACGGGCGCTTCTCGAACAGAAGCGCTCCCAGGCGCTGCTCGAGCTGGGCGATACGTCGGAGCACAGTGGAGTGGTTCACCTTGAGGTGCTCGGCAGCGGCGCGAACCGATCCCCTCCGCGCCACCGCGAGGAAGAAACGAACGTCATCCCAGTCGATCATGTGCCCAGCTCAAGCATAGGCGGCGCAATACGCATCTGGTTCGAAAATGCACCATATCGAGGAATCGCGGCAGCAGTCCGACGTCGACCTGGAGCGCGGCACGCTCATCGTGGCCCGCTCGCACCTCCGGGAGCAGACGAAGGGCGGCGACGCGGCCGTGCTCCCGATCCCCGCGCCGCTCTGGCCATGGATCCGCTACCAGCTCAATCGCGCGCCCGGCCCGCTGCTCTTCCCCGCGCCGGATGGCTCGCAGCGCCCGCGCGAGGCCGACCCGCAGAAGATCCTCCGCCACGCCCTCGGCCGCGCCGGCATCGTTGAGGGCTACGAGCATTGTTGCCGCTGGTGCGGCTACAAGACGGACGCGCCCGACGGCGAGCCGCGTTACTGCCCGACCTGCGTCAAGCGCACCGACGGCCGGGGCAACCCGCTGGTGCCACTGCGGGGGAAGAAGCCCTGGGCGAGGCGCGTACACGTGAAGATGCGCTTCCACGATCTGCGGCACACCTTCGCGACGGCGCTCCTGCGCAGCGGCGCCGCGCAGGCCCGCTCGCGCGATGCAGTTGGAAATTCTGCCCCACCTGAGCCCCACGAGGCCCCGGATCGCGTCTCGGTCGAGACCTACGCGAGCGCGGAAGCTGCAGAGAATCCGACTGCGTTGGGTTGGTGGGCGCTGCAGGATTCGAACCTGCGACCCCTGCCGTGTGAAGGCAGTGCTCTACCGCTGAGCTAAGCGCCCCGGTCGGGCCGGACCGTCTCGCACGGGTGGAAAGCGCAGTCAAGCGGCGCCCGCGAGGGGCGGACCGGAGAGCGGCGAGGGTAGCGTACGGTGCGCAAACTCGTTTCAGAACAAGTAGCGATGACGCCCGCTGCGCGTTCCAACGCGGACCTTGCCGAGCCGGGCCCTCGGTGCGGAGCCATCGCGCGGCGCCCGCAACCCGCTCAGGTTAAAAGCGCACCATGCGACGGCTCGCGACCCTCGCGCTGATCGCGGTCTGCGCCTGCGACAGCGGGCCCCTCCGCAACGGCGTCGGTCTCACGGACGCCTTTGGCGGCCTCCGCTTCACCGCCCCCCTTCTCGTCCTCCAGGAACCGGGCCTGAACGGCCGCTTCCTCGTCGTCGAGAAGCGCGGCAGCATCCAGGCCGTCCGCGGGAACTCCGCGACGCAGTTCCTCGACATCCGCTCCAAGGTGAACTCCGCCCCCGACGAGGCGGGCATGCTGGGCCTCGCGCTCGCACCCGGGTGGCCCGGCGATCCCACCGCCTACGTCTCGTACACCGCGCCGAGCGCGCAGAGCCCCGCCAATCTCCGCTCCACGCTCTCGCGAATGCAGAGCCGCGACGGAGGCGCGACCCTGGACCCCGCTACCGAAACCATCCTCTTCACCGTCGAGCAGCCCTTCGACAACCACAACGGCGGCCACGTCGTCTTCGGTCCCGACGGCTACCTCTACTTCGGCCTCGGCGACGGCGGCTCCGCTGGCGACCCGATGGGCAACGCGCAGAACCTGGGCGTCGTCCTCGGCAAGCTCCTGCGGCTCGATCCCGCGACCGGGAGAGCGCCGGTGACGAATCCCTTCGTCTCGACTGCTGGCGCGAGGCCCGAGATCTATGCCTACGGCCTGCGCAACCCGTGGCGTTTCAGCTTCGATCGCCAGACCGCCAAGCTGTGGGTCGGCGACGTCGGCCAGGACCTCTACGAGGAGATCGACATCGTCCAGGCCGGCCAGAACTACGGCTGGAACGCGAAGGAAGGCCTCCACTGCTACAAGTCCTCGAGTTGCCCCGGTGCCTACGCCGATCCGGTGGTCGAGTACGGCCACGACCTCGGCATCTCGGTGACGGGCGGATACGTCTACCGGGGCAACGACGTCCCCGCGCTGCAGGGTAGGTACGTGTACGGCGACTTCGGCTCGGGACGCATCTGGACCGTCGCGGCCGACTCTCCCGGGCAGCCGCGGCAGCTCTTGAAGGCCGCGAACATCTCCTCCTTCGGCGAGGACCAGAGGGGCGAGCTCTACGTAGTGGACCTCTCGGGGACGGTGGAAAAGCTCGTGGCGACGGCGACCAGCCAGGCGCCCTGACCTTTGCCCTTGCCACGCCCTGAACGTGCGTTACGGTGAGGTACATGAGCAATACTCCGAAGCCTGAAGTCACCGGGCCCGCCGCTTCCGAGATGGAAATGTCGGGAAGCTGCCCGGCGTGCCAAGGCGACGTCTCCGTGCGCTTCACCGGCCGCCGCGCCACCAGCGTCTGCCGCAAGTGCGGATACGTCGTGCACTCCATCGTCCACCAGCAGGGCGGACAGATCGTCTTCGAGCAGCTCGTCCGCGCCGCCGCGTAAACCGCTACGCGCGAGGCCCGAGGAGCTGATCGAGCTCCTCGGTCAATTCCTTCACCCGCCGTTTCAAGTGCGAGAGCCGCTTCCCCGCAGCCTTGAAGTCATCGCGTGTCACCAGCCCCGCCGCGTGCAGCGCCTTGCGCTGCGCCTCGTCGATCGCCGCCTTCGCCCGCTGCAGGCCTCCGATCGCGGACGCGATCGCCTCCGCCCGCTTCGGGTCCTCGAACAGCTTTCCTACCGCCTTCATCCCCAGACTGGTCGCGCGCTCGCGCAGCGTCCTCGGCAACGTTTGCCCTCACTCTCCGTGAAATCGCGTCGGGACGGTGCGGATCGCCTCCAGGCCCGCCCCGCGATGCCGCCCGGCATGCTTGACGAGCCGCTCCAGGTCTCCGCGTAGCCGCACTTTCCGTTCGAGAATGGCCCGGAGCGGATCGGGCCGCGCGCCCGCCAGCGCTGCGCTGAGCAGCTCCTTGCAAAGCGAGTGCGGCGCCCAGGCGATGTAATCGGGCTCCAGCTCCTCGAGCTCGTCCTCGTCATCGGGAAACTCGAGCTGGGCATCCGCCGGCGGTCGCAACCGCGCGAGCAGGCAGAAATCGCTGGGAAGCCCGTCCCCGCGCGTAACGACGATCCCCGACGTGACCGGACCGAACTCCGACAGCGCAAGCTGGACCTGTTCGTCGGCGAGCAGCGCACGGGCCGCCGCTTCGCACCAGGCCTGCGAGGGAAAGACCAGCGCCTCGGCCATGGCGCGTCCTACCACGAACGCTCTTACTCGCTCCCGAAAACCTTGCGGATGGAAGCGAGGATTCCCTTGGGCCGCTCGGCCGGGGTGGATTCCGCCGCCTTCTGCCGGCGCTCGCTCTCCTCCTGCCACGCGGCCTTCAGCGCCTCCGGCGTGTCCTGGGTCGCGAGCATGACTTCTTGCGGTCTGGCATCGGGCGACAGCCCCTCGACGGTGATGTGCAACAGGCACTCCTCGTCGAGGTTGAAGCTCACCCGCTGGCCCGACGCCTCGGGGGGAAACTTGAGGGTCCCCAGGTACTCGTTGTCGACGATCTTGTCGCTGTCGCCCTGGAAGACGTCGAGGTCCTGCATCTTCCCCTCTTTCGCCTGGGGTAGACGGAAGCTGCGCTGGGCGGGGATCTGCGTGTTCTTCTCGATCACCTTGCGGAAGCGTCCGCCCGGCATGGCGAAGCCGATCGGCATCGACAGCGCATCGACCAGCGTGACCGAATCGATCTCCTGCATCGACTCGGCGAGGAGCGCCGCGCCGAGCGCCACCGACTCGTCCGGATGCACGCCTTTGCGCGGCGGCTTGCCGAAATGCTGGTGGGTCTTTCCCTGCACGAGCGGCATGCGCGTCTGTCCGCCGACGAGCAGCACCTCCGCGATCTCCGCCTTGCTCAGGTTCTTCTCGCCCATCACCTGGTCGACGAGCGCGAAGCTTCGATCGACGAGGTCCATCACCAGCGTGTTGAGCCGCTCGCGAGAGAGCGGGATGCGCAGGTCGACCGGCTTCCCGCGCCGGTCCGCGACGTAGGGCAGCTCGATGACCACGTTGGAGAGCAGCGAGAGATCGATCTTCGCCGCCTCGGCGGCATTCTTGATCCGCTGCATCGCCACCGGGCTCTGCGTCAGATCGATCTTCGTCTCGTTGCGGAACTCCTCGAGCACATGGTCGATGATGCGGTTGTCGAAATCGACGCCGCCGAGGAAGGTGTCGCCGCCCGTCGCCAGCACCTCCATGACGTTGCCGTGGATCTGCAGTACCGAGACGTCGAAGGTCCCGCCGCCCAGGTCGTAGACCAGCACCTTGTGGTCGAATCCGCGGTTGAGGCCGTAGGCGAGCGCCGCGGCGGTCGGCTCGTTGACGATGCGCCGCACCTTGAACCCGGCCAGCGAACCCGCCTCCTTCACCGCGGTGCGCTGGTTGTCGTTGTAATAGGCGGGCACCGAGATGACTGCTTCCTGGATCGGATGCCCTAGCGTCGCTTCGGCGACCCGCTTGCAGTGCTGCAAGACGAACGCGCTGATCTGCGGCAGCGAGTAGACCTTGCCGGCGAGCATCACGGCACACTCGCCGTCCACGCCCTCGACGATCTCGTAGCTGAAGTAGTGCTTGATGTCCTGCACCACCTTGGAATGGTACTTCCGGCCGATCAGGCGCTTCGCGCCGTAGATGGTGTTGCGCGGGTTCACCACCATCTGATCCTTGGCGACGTTTCCGACTAGCAGGTCGCCCTTCTCGGACATGGCGACGACGGAGGGGAGGATCAGAGCGCCCCGATCGCTCGGGACCACCTTCGCGATCTTGTTGCGCACGTACGCAACGCACGTGTTGGTCGTGCCGAGATCGATGCCGAGCAGGATGGGCTTTTCGGCCATGGGGGCTTTGCGGCGGAGGATGCTACGGCGCCCTCGGCGTGGGTGGCAAGAAACAGCCCAGCGGCAACGTTCTCAGCTCCATCGGACCGGACGCGAAAGCCAGGAGAGCGGCCGGGGCGGCTTCTCCCAGATCGACCGTGTCCCGGGCGAGACGCGGGCCAGCACCTCGTTCGCCATGCCGCCCTCGGCAATGTCGTCGCGTCCGCTCACTTGCGATCCCGCGAACGCAACTTCCGCAAGTCCCCGGGCTTGTCGACGTCGAGGAGGATTCCCGGATCGTCCACCGCGTGCTCGCGCACCAGGATGCCGAGTCGCGAGAAGACGTCGCGGGCTCCTTCGCCTTCCTGCGCCTCGAACAAGGAAGGCGCGAGCGCCGTCGGCACCACCACTGGATGACCTCGCTCGCCCTTGTAGGTCGGAACGTGGACCGCTCCGGGTTCCGCGTCCGCGGCCTTCGCGAGAAGCCTCGCCGTCTCGACGGCGACCTCGGGATGATCGACCAGCGCCACGAGCGCCCAGCGCTTCCCCAGTTGCAGCGCGGCCTCCAGGCCCAGCGCCATCGAGGAAACCTGTCCCAGCTCCGGATTCGGATTCGGCACCGGTACGCAGTCCTTGGGCAGCGCCGCCGTGATCTCTTGCGCGTCGTGGGCCACCACGACGAGCACCGGCTGCACGCCGGCTGCGGCGACGGTGGAGCACACCTTCTCGAGGAACGTCCGGCCGCCGGCGTCGAGCAGGGCCTTGGGCCGGCCCATGCGCGACGACGAGCCCGCAGCGAGGACTATCCCTGCACCCGGAGACGGCATCCAGCGGGAGTCTACCAAGCGTGCGGCGCGCCGCGCAGGTTGTGTGCGGATCGGATGATGGTTATCCACCTGCAGTGCGCAAGGTCTCCCTTGGGGTCGTCTGCGACTTCGACGGCACGGCGACGCTCCTCGACATCGGGGACGAGATCAGCAAGCACTTCGGCGGCACTGCCCACTGGGAAGCGGAGCACGCGCGCTTCCGCAAGGGCGAGCTCGACACGCGCGGCATCATCGAGGCCATCTACACCAAGGTCTTCGCCTCCGAGGCGGAGGTCTGCGATTTCGCGGCGTGGGCGGCGCGCCTCCGCCCCGGATTCGACGATCTCGTCCGCGCGTGCAAGGACCGCGACGCTCCCTTCATCCTCGCCTCGGGCGGGCTGCGCCAATACGTCGAGACGGTGCTCGACCGCCATCTTTCCGCCGACCTTCGCAGCCACGTACGCGTGATGGCCAACGAGGGCCTCTTCGGCTCCCAAGGCTTGAAGGTGCATTTCCCGGGGCGCTCCCGCGCGACGGAGCTGGGCTGCGATGTCTGCGGATCGTGCAAGCGCGTGGCGGTGGCGGAGCTTCGCGCGCTCGGCGCCGGACGCGTCGTCGGCATCGGGGACGGATTCGCCGATCGCTGCCTCGCGCGTACCGCCGACTCGCTCTGGGCGCGCGAAGGCAGCTACCTCCATCGCTTCTGCATCGAGAACGGGATCCCGCACACGCCGTTCACCACCCTGGTACCCGTCGCGCACGCCGTCGCCACCTTCGAAGCGTAGACGCACAGGGCATGTTCCTTGCGATTCACCCCGTCCGTGGCCTCGGCGGGTGTCAGATTTGGATGCCTCTTCGCGGCGCTGACCCTCGCGACGGAGGCTCGCGCCGGCGACGAAGACTTCTCGGCCGGAGCGACTCTGCGGGCGGAAACCACCGGGCGCGGCGACCGCGACCTCCTCGTGCTCGGCGCGCTCCGCCGGGCCGGCACTACGCTCTCGCTCGGGTACGGCCAGGCCGCGGGACGCGACGCGCCCGAAAGGCACGCACTCCTCGCTTCCCTGTCGCAAGAGATCGTCGAGGTACGCGAAGAGCCTCTCGAGGTGGAGATCGAGACGCGACTCGCTCCGGATCAGGCGGGCGTGGCGCGACGCGAGATCCAGGCATCGGCCAGGTGGTCCGGATTGGGCACGGGGTTCCAGTTCCGGACTACGGACGCCTCCGCTGCAAGGCTCGTCGCGATGGGGTTCTCGCTCGAAGCCTCGCGCACGTTCGGCGGCTTCTCTACCGGCGTAGGCGCCTCGGTCTTCGATTTGAACCTTCGGGCACCGCGCGCAGCGAATCCCTGGGGCCGCTTCTCGCGGCGGACCCTCGACTGGGCCGAGCGCTGGTCGGTGTGCGCCTCGCTGGGCGCCCGAGAAGGTCCTCTTGCCGCGGAGCTTTCCGCCTCCCTCGGCTCGCCTCCCGCCGCGCCGATCACACAGCAGGTCGAGCTCAAGGTCGAAGCGAAATTCCTGCGAGCGGTGCTGGCCGCGAAGGCGGGCTTTCTCGCGCTGCCCGCCGGACCTGCTCCCTCGCTGGGAGCGGAGGTGCGACTCGAACCCTAGGCGGCTTCGGGCTGGGCGGCGACTTCGAGCGCCAGCAGCGCGAGAGCGCGGTTCAGCATCGACAGCCGGCGCTTGGCGGCGGCGATCGCGATCCGGGCCCGAGGGCGCGAATCCTCGCGGTAACGCTGCATCGTGTCGCGAAGGTGCTCGTACGCGAGCTGCACGCGCCCGATCAACTCCAACCGGCTTGCCCGGTCCCCATTCTTGCGGCTCAGGTTGTCCATCTCGGACCCTCCCGCGGCACCAAGTCCGCCGCGTCATCAATTGTCCGATGCACAGGCCCGGCCATCTCTTCATGCTGCAACAAGGAGCGTGTAAGCACCTGATTTCATTGGATCGCGCCGAAACAGAGGCGGATGTGGGACAGGGAACTTGTTCTACGATCCGTCGCGTTGTCGACCTGCCGGACAGCAGTTCTTGCAACTGTGTCCAAGCCGGGACAGGCAGAGGTCCAACGCGGTTCCGCGGATGAGGCAAGCGTTTGCCTAGTCCTCGGGGCCGATGAGGCGGGAAAGCGTCTTGCGGTCGATCCCCAGGGCTTCGGCGGCGCGCGTCTTGTTTCCACCCAGCTCCCGCAGCGTGCGGTGGGCGTAACGGCGGTTCAGTTCGTCCAGGGACGGGCGATCCGCCACGATCGGATCGGGCACGGGCTCGGCGGGCGCGATCGATCGCGGCGCCCGGTTCGAAGTCGCCGCACCCGGAGCTGGCGCGCCGTACGCCTCGCGGACCGCGTCGGGCAGATCCTCGGGGAGGATGGTTCCCCCCGGGTTGAGAGCGAGGGCCCTGGCCACGGCGTTCTCCAGCTCGCGAACGTTTCCCGGCCAGTCGTAAGCGAGGAGCGCGTCGCGCGCCTCGGTGGTGAGGGTCGCCCCCCGCGCGCCCGCGTGCTTGGCAGCAAAATGCTCCGCGAGAAGGGGCACGTCCTCGCGCCTATCGCGCAGCGGGGGCAACGGGATGGTCACCACGTTCAGCCGGTAGAAAAGGTCCTCGCGGAACCGCCCGGCCTTCACCTCCGCCGCCAGATCCTTGTTGGTCGCCGCGACGACGCGGGCGTCTACCTTCACGGCAGTCGACTCACCGACCCGGCGGATCTCGCCTTCCTGGAGGACCCGCAAGAGCTGTCCCTGGATGCGCGGCACTCGCCGACCACCAGCACGGTAGCGTCGGTGAGCGCGACCCGGGCGGCGGTCTTGTAGACCTGCAACATGCTTTCGCTGCGGCCGATCACGTTCTGCAGCGAGTACTTCTCGCGCATCTCGCGCTTGAGGCGGCGGTTCTCGGCGGCGAGCCGCCGGTGCCGCAAGGCGCGATCGACGACCAGCTTGATCGCGTTCACGTCGTAGGGCTTGGAGATGTAGTCGTAGGCGCCGCGGCGGATGGCATCGACCGCGCCGTCCACGTTGCCGAACGCGGTGACGAGGAGCACCGGCGTCTCGACAGCGTTCTTGACCACCCAGTCGAGGACCTCCAGCCCGTCGGCCTCGACCATGCGGATGTCGCTCACCACCGCGTCGAATCCGTCGCCGCCGCGGGAACGCTCCTCGGCGAGCACCCGCAACGCTTCCGCGCCATCGGCCGCCACGGTGATCTCATGCCCGTCCTCGGCGAGGATCTGCTCCATCAAGCCGCGCGAGGCGGGATCGTCGTCGATGACCAGGATTCGCGCCGCTTGCGTCACGGATCAGACCTCATCAGACCATCTCGGCGGGGAAGCGTACGGTGAAGATCGAGCCGCGCCCGGGCTCGCTCTCCACGTCGATCCGGCCCTTCAGCGCCCGGGCGATCTCCTTGCAGATGGCGAGGCCCAGCCCCGTCCCCTGCCCGTTCGCCTTGGTGGTGAAGAACGGCTCGAAGATGCGCCGCTTCACATCGGCGGCCATTCCGCTTCCCGTATCGGCGACGCGAAGCACGAGATCCTGCCCTTCGCGATGCGCCTGGACCTCCAGGCGGCCGCCGTTCGGCATGGCATCGACGGCGTTGGCGACCAGGTTGGTGAGAAGGTGGCGCACGAGGCCAGGATCGGTGCGCACCTGGGCGGCGCCTCCGTCCACCTCGCGCTGCACCTGGATCTTTGCCCGCGCTTCCGTGCCCAGCGTCAGATCGAGTGCCTCGTCCAGCAGCGGTTCCACCTCGACCGGCTCGGTGGAAGGCGTGAAGCCGCGCGTCTGATCGAGGAAGCGGCGGATGATCTGCGCCATCCGCTGCACTTCGCCGTTGACGATCAGCACCTCGGTGCGCGCGGACTCGTTGAGATCGGGGCGGCGCGCGAGAAGCTGTACGTGCCCGCTCACGGCGTTGAGCGGATTGCCCAGCTCGTGCGCGATGGTTCCGGCGAGCTGGCCCAGCGCGGCGAGCCGCTCCTGCGCGGTGAGATCGCGGCGGGCGGCGACGAGAAGCTCGTTCAGCTCCTCGAGCGCGCGGTTCTTCCGGGTCAGCTCGGCGGTCGCGTCCGCGATGCGCGCCTGTAGCTCCTCGTTGAATCCGCGGATTTGCGCCAGCATCCGGTTGAAGCCGCGCGCCAGGTAGGCAATCTCGTCGCCGCCCTCGACCGGTGCGGGCGCGGCGACGGTGAGCGCGCCTCCCTCGACCGCGCGCATGGTGTCGGAGAGCTGGACGACGCGCCGGACGAGGATGCGCCCGAGCAGGATCCAGAAGGCCGCGACCAGAAAGAGGCCCGCCCCGACCGCGACGGCGAAGAGCGCGCGGCGCTCGGCGGCGACGAGCCGTTCCGCTTCGGCGAGCGAGGCCACGAGCAAGAGTCGTGCGCGGGCGCCGCGGCCGTCGGTGAACGGCTCCAGGTAGCGCATGGCGCGGCCCTGATCGGGCTCCTCGACGATGGAGGTGACGCGCGGCGGCGCCTGCGACGGTCCGCGCCAGCGGGTGAAAGTGATCCCGCCCGCGGTGATGCGGGCCGAGACGAAGTCCGAATCGAGGCCGAGCGCGGCGGGCCTTGCGAGCTCAGCGCGAAGCAGCCCCCGATGCATGCGGATGGTCGCCGCCAGCTCCTCGGAGATCTGATCGTCGTCGGTGCCAGCGCGGCGGAGGGCGGCGGTCGCTTCCCGCGCGAGCTCCACGGTGCGATCGCGGACTTCCCTCTCTACCGAACGCTGGGCAATGCGCAGGCCGAGACCGGCCGCGACGAGCAGCGTGGCCGCGAGCACCGCCGCGAAGAGCGCGACGAGCTGCAGCCTCAGAGACAAGAAGCCTCCGCGCCGCTAAGGGCGGTCCCGGCCGGGACCGCCGTCCCCCCATTTCGAGCGCCTCGCCTAGACGGCGGGCGGGAGCTTCTCGGTCTGCTTCTCCTCGTCGATCCCGGCAACGCCCTTCTTGAAGCCCTTGATGGCCTCGCCAAGGCTGGCGCCGAGCTGCGGGAGCTTGCTGGGCCCGAAGAACAGGAGCGCCAGCACCAGAACCACGAGAATCTCTCCAAATCCAAGTC
This sequence comes from Deltaproteobacteria bacterium, assembly GCA_005879805.1. Classification (GTDB taxonomy): domain Bacteria; phylum Myxococcota; class Myxococcia; order Myxococcales; family 40CM-4-68-19; genus VBKO01. Next base: position 11,663 of record VBKL01000098.1, read on the forward strand.
GCATGTGATGTTTCCTCCGCTGGTAGTTTTACACCAACACCGCGTGTGAGACGAAACCTTAGCTTCGAGCACGGGAGTCGCTGCAACGGACGGACGTAGGTACTCCTTTTCAGTACCGATCCTAACGGCGCGAAGCACGGTTGCGCTTGCTACGATCGGCGTAGCGAGCCGGAGTCGGAGGACCACGCCGGTTTGACTACCTCGACGCCAGCGAATTGCAAATCGCTCGGATAGGCTGCGGCCCGCCATGTGGCTCGCGCTCCTCGTCTGTGCAGCCGTTCCTCCCGAGCGCGCGATGGAGAAAGCGCTGCGCGAAGCCGCCGCGGTCTCCTGTCCCAAACGGCCCATCGAAATCGATCCCGATCTCTCCCGCGCTGCGCGATCCTTCGTCGCAGGCGTCCAGGAAGGGCGCTCCCCGCTCCTCGCCTCGGCGCTCTCCTTCTATGCGGGCCTCGAATCGACGGCTCCGGCGTCGCTCGGCAGCGTCGCCACCATCTCGCCGCCCTCGCGCGCCGATCGCGCCGTCGGAGATCTCATACCCAAGGTGTGCGGCTTCGATCGCGCGGGGATCGCGGCGGGCGAGATTCCTGGGGGTCGCGCCGTCGCTTCTCGCCACCGGATCGGGCGGACCCCAGGTGGTCGCGATCCGGCGGATCTTCGTCGGAACCTCTCCGCCCCGCTCGCCGCCGCCGGAGCAATCCGGCCGCGATCCCGGCGTGAAAGGTGTCGAGGCTTCCATCGCGATGCTGCGCACGCAGCACGGGCTTCCCTCGCTACGTCGCGACGCGGAGCTCGATGCGGTCGCCGAGCTGCACAGCCGCGAAATGGCCCGCACCGGCACCTTCGCCCATGTCCTCGCTTCCGACGGAAGCGTCGGCGACAGGCTCGACCGCGCCGGGTACACGCGAAAAGCGGCCGGCGAGAACATCGGCTTGAGCGAAACCCCGCTGGCCGCACACGAAGGAATCGAATCCTCGCCCGCCCATCTCGCAAACCTGCTCGATCCTCGCTTCTCGCATCTCGGTCTCGGGATCGCCCGCGGACCCTCCCCCGACGGCAGCGAAGGCATCTATCTGACGGAGGTGCTCGCCAGTCCCGTCCGAGGCTCCAAGGACCCGGAAGCGGAGGTCCTGAGGGCGCTCCAGCGCCGCCGCGACCAGCTCCGTCTTGCGCCGCTCGAACGCGACGGCGCGCTGGACGAAGCGGCCCGCAAAGGCATCCAGCAGGCAGCCTTTCGTGGTTCGGCGCTCTCCCGCACGGAGCAGGGAACCACGGTGCGGGCTCTCCTCGACCACGATCAGCGGTTCGAGAGCGCCGCCGCGGAGACGTACGTGGTCAGCTCCCCGGACGAGATCGCCTCGCGGAACGCAGCGGAGAGAAGCTGGACGCGGGTCGGCGTCGGTGCTCTCTACAAAAGCTCCAAGGACTACGGACCGGGACGCCTCTGGGTGCTGATCGTGTTCGCGCGCTGAGCCTGCGGCGGCAAAGGGCCGCAGGCCCGCGCGCCAAGATGCTTCAAGCGGACTTGCGCTGGGTGGCGAATGCCTCGATCGAATGCTCAGGAGACTCGGCAACGGTGTAGTTCGGGCAACGTCCTCGAACAGCCGGAAATTGAGGCGGGGCGTATAACAGAATGCGTCACGTGACGCCACTCGCCCCGGAGAATGCCGTAGCTACTCACTCCTCGAAGACGATGCAAGCCTAGATGTTCACATGAGGAACCTCTTTTGCCTCGCGGCGCTCGCGGCAGGCCTCGGGCAGGTTCAAGTTTCGACACCGGCTGCTCTGCGCGACCAGGCTGTCGCCTCCCTGGTAGCGGGAAAGACGGACAAGGCCAGGGAAGCTGCCCGGGCGTGCGTTGCGGCGGGCGATCCTGCTTGCCTGCTGATCGAGGGTCGGGCGGCCTTCAACGCCGGCGATTTCGACGAGGCTGCCAAAGCGCTCTCCGCGGCTCGTCCCACGTTGTCCGACCTGGACGCACACCTGGCGAAACTCCTGGGCGAGGCGCTGCTCCTCGGCGGCCATCCCCAGGACGCCGCGGTGAACCTGCGCGAGGCGCAGACGAAGGATCCCACCGGGCCCGCCGGCCTGCGTGCCGCCGCGCTGCTCGCCGATGCGCTGCTCGACAGCGGCGATCCGCGGGGCGCGATCGCGCAAGCAGAACGCGCCGCCTCCATGGATGGCCAGGGCAGCGAGATCCGCGCCGGGCTTGCCCTGGTTGCGGCGCAGGCGAGATCCGCGCTGGTCGAGGCGGGAGAAGGTCCCGTGAACGCCGAGGCCGCGCTGCAAGCCGCGCACGCCTGGCGCGCGTTCTGGCTCGAGCATCCCGACCACCCTGCCGCGGAAGGCCTCGCTCGCTCCGAAGAGGCCCGTCTGACCCGGATTGCCGGCAAGCCGCTTCCCGAGCCCGCCGGAGGCGATCTGCTCCTGCGCTCCCAGCGACTGCTTGCCGCGGGCCAGCCCGGGGCGGCCGTCGCCCAGGCCCAGGCAGCGCTTCGGGTACTCAAGCCTCCCGACGCAGCGGAGGCGCAGCTGACCCTGGCGAGATCGCTCGCGGCTGACGGCCGCAGGACGGAAGCCGGTCCGGCTCTCGCCGCGGCATATCGGAGCCCGCTACCGCGGATCGCCGCGCCGGCGAGTCTGCTCTACGCGCGCGATCGCGCCCGCCGCGGCCTCGACCCCGAAGCCATCAAGATCCTCGACGGGGTGGCGCGGCGCTTTCCCAAGGAGCCCGAGGCGGACGAAGCCGCCTACGTGGCCGCGCGTTTGCTCCTCGATTCCGGGCACGAGCCGCAGGCCCGAGCCCGGTTGGCGCGGCTCGCCGCGCGACGACAGGGACCGCACTCGTCGGACGCCCGCTGGAGCCTGGCGTGGCTTTCGTACCGTCGCGGTTTGCGCGACGCGAGGGAGCGTTTCGCCGAATTCGCCGCCAGCGCCGAATCGGACGAGCTGCGCGCCCAGGGACTGTACTGGCAGTCGCGCGCCGGAGAGGCCGATCCCGAGCCCCTCTTGCGGCGGGTGATCGAGCTCGATCCTCTCGGTTGGTACGGACTGCTCGCGCGCCAGAGACTGCGGCTCGCAGGCGCGGAAACCGCCCCGTTTCCCCGTCCCGACGATCCGCGGCAGCAAACGGAGCTTCCCCGGCGCCTCCAGGTCGCGGAGCGGCTCTTCGGGCTCGGCCTCTTCGCGGAAGCGGGAGCGGAGGCGGATCGCTTCGTGCGCGAGCAGCACGGCCGTTACGGCGAATTGACGCTCGCGCTCGCAGTCTACCAGCGCGCGGAACGGTACGATCGCGCGGCGACGCTCGCCGAATCGCTCCTCGGCTACCGCGCCCGTCCCAATAGCCCGCGCGAGCTTCTCGCCGCCGCCTATCCGATCGCCTATCCCGAACAGGTGGCATCGAGCTCGTCGCGCGCCGGTCTCGATCCCTACTTCCTCCTCGCCATCATGCGCCGGGAAAGCCTCTTCCGCCCCGACACGCGCAGCGCCGCGGGCGCGGTCGGCCTGTTGCAATTGCTTCCGGCCACGGCGCGCCGCGCATCCATCGTGCTCGGCCGCTCGATTCCGGCCGACGCGGACATGGCGAATCCCGCGGTCGCCATCGATCTCGGCGCCTGGTACCTCTCCGAGCTGGTCGGCCGGTTCGGCGATCCCGCCATCGCGGCCGCGGCCTATAACGCCGGACCGCGTATCGCCGCCCCGTGGGCGGTCAAGGGCGCGGGTGAGCCGCTCGACGAATGGGTGGAATCGATCCCGTATCGCGAGACGCGCCGCTACGTGAAGGCAGTCTCCAGCGCCTGGAGCGCCTACCGCCTCCTCGCCGGCGGCAAGGCGCCTTCGCTGGTGGAGAAGGTCCCCGCTCCCCGGCCGGGCGCGGCCTTCTAGGAAGCGGCGTCCATCGCGGCGAGCATTTCCGCGCCGTACTGGCGCACGCGGAATTCGTCCATTCCGGCGATGCGGGCAAGCTCGTCGAGATCGCGCGGCCGCGATTGCGCCACCGCCATCAGCACCGCGTTCGGCGCGATGACCTGGACCTCGACCTTGCGCGCTTCCGCCCGCGCTTTTCGCCAGGCGCGGAGTTTTTCGTAGCGCTCCTCGACTTCGGGCGGCTGGCCCGGGGCTCCGCGTCCGAACGACCGCCGCGGCCCCCTCGGCTTCGGCCGCAGCGGAGGCGCGCCGCTCTGTCCCGCCTGCACGGCCTCGAGCACTTGCGGGGCGATCTTGCGGATCTGCTGCGCGGACGCCCCGGGAATCCGCGCCAGCTCCTCCTCCGTCTTCGGCTGGCGCCGGGCGACCTCCGCCAGGAAGAGATCGGAGATCACCTTGAACGGAGGCCGGTTCAGGTCGCGCGCCCGCCGATCGCGTACCAGGTACAGCTCTCGGAGGACGCCTCGTCCGCGGCCATCCAGACTGCGGGCCGCTTTCATCCGCTGCCAGCCTTCGGGATCGAATTCACGCGGCTTTCCTTCCCGCTCGACGAGGCGCGCGAACTCCGCCTCCGCCTCGGCGAGGTGCCCCCGCTCCACGAGCTGCGTGGCGAGCTTGTCGCGAAGCTCGAGCAGGTGGCGCACGTCGGCGAAGGCGTAGGTGATCTGCTCGGGCGAGAGCGGCCGCCGCCCCCAGTCGCTGCGCTGCTCGTCTTCTTCCAGCGAGACGCCCATCTGATCCGCGAGCAGGTTGCCGAGCCCGACCCGCTCGATCCCGAGCACCTTCGCCGCCGCGTGCGTGTCGAAGATCCTTCCCAGGCGGACGTTGAAATCGCGCCTCAGGCTCATCACGTCGTACTCGGCGGCGTGGAGGGTGACTTCGCGGGCGGGATCCTTCAGCAGCGGCGCGAGCGGCTCGAGGCCAACCGCGAACGTGTCGATGGCGAAGCTCGCGCCCGGCGTGGCGATCTGCACCAGGCACACGCGCTCGACGTAGGCATGGAAGCCGTTCGACTCCGTGTCGAGGGCGATCCGCGGCTCGCTCGCGACCGAACGCGCGACGTGGGCGAGCGCCGCCGGATCGTCGACGAGCTTCTCCTCGCGCTCCATCGCTCGGGCATCTATCACGGGCCTCAGGCGATCTGTCCGCGATCTTCGATCTCGCGCAGGATCGGCCGGAAGCGTCCCTTCGCCTTGAGGAGCCGGAGGTCCTGTGCCAGCCCGGACGCTGCCCGGTAGAAGAGCACCGCTTCGGCGGGCGGCCGGATGGCGAGGGCCATGCGCGGCTGCGATTGCAGCAGCCGCCGCACGTCCTGCACCATCGGGTCGATGCCGAAGTCGTAAGCCGCGTCCTGCAAGATGGGACGCTCGACGATGTCGGCGAGCTGATCGCAGAAGGTGTAGGCGTCCTCCACGTCGTCGGCGAGGAAGGTGAACCCGGCGCGCTCGAGCGCGGGGCCCACCTCCGGCCGCTGCCTTCCGTTCGCATTGGCGACCAGGAAGCTGCGGTAGGTCGCCGCGAACTTCTCGCTGAGGAGCTTCGTCGCTCCGAAATCGAGGACGCCGAGCCGCCCGTCCTCCATGACGATGAAATTCCCCGGATGAGGATCGGCATGGATGCGCCGGGCGGCGAAGAACGGTCCCCAGATGGCGAAGGTGAGAAGCCGCCCGATGCGGTAGCGCTCTTCCTCCCCGGGGTTCGCCTCGATCGCTTCGAGCAGGGTGGGTCCGCGGAGCCTGGTGAGCGTCAGGACCTTGCGCGAAGTGCGGTCGGCGATCGGCTCGGGCACTGCCAGCTCCGGATAGCGGATTGCGGCCTGACCGTAAGCGCGGCATTGCTCCGCTTCGTCCTCGTAATCGAGCTCGCGCAAGAGCGACCCGCGCAGCTCGTCGTAGTAGGCGCGCCCGTCGAGCGCCTGGGCGGTGATGGAAAGCCCGCGCACGAGGACCGCGGCGTTGGCGAGGTCGCTCTCCAGCGCCTTGTCCACGCCGGGGTACTGCACCTTGACCACCACCTCGCGGCCGTCGGCGAGCACGGCCCCGTGTACTTGCCCGAGCGATGCGGCGGCGATGGGATCGCGATCGAAGCTCTTGAACAGCGCGTCGGGCTCGCCGCCGAGCTCCGCCTTCAGGATCGCAACGACCTGATCGAAGGCCATGCGCTGCGGCGCCTGCGACAGCAGCTTCGCCACGATGCTCCGCGCCTCGGGCGGGAGCGCGTCGGGGTCCATCGCCAGCGCCTGGCCCAGCTTGAGCGCGGCACCCTTCAACTCTCCGAGCGTGCCGAGGATGCGCTCGGCTGCCTTGCGCAGATCCGCGGAGCTCTCGCCACCGAGCTTCCTCCGCGCCGACTGGGCGAGCAGGTCTCCGGTGGTCCGGGCAGTCAGGTACGCCAGGCGGCTCAAGCGCTTGAGCCGCCCGCTCTGGACATGGTCGTCGTCGGCCATCGATCGTCCCCATGACGTAATCGCGGGGCGGCGACGTGTCGAGGGGCGTTGCCGCCGCGGTGTGATAGAGGAGCGCCACCGATGGCCGAGACGACGGACGATCCCGACCGCGGGGCGCTTGGGCCGGCGCTCGCCACGGTAGCCTACGGCGCGCTTCTCATCGGTTTCTTCACCGTCGGTCTCGCGACCCAGGGACGAAGCATCGTCCCCGGCCTCTGGATCACCGAAGGGCTCGCCATCGCGCTGCCCGCGATCGTCGCGCTCCGCATCGCCAACGTCCGCGTGGCGCCCTATGTGGGGTTGCGCGCGCCGACCCTGCGCCACATCGGCATCGCGATCGTAGCGGGGCTCGCCAACCAGCCCGTGGTCTCTCTCCTCACCTGGGCGGCGCGCCTTGCCGTCCCGCAGGAGTGGGCAGACGCGTTCGATTCGAAGCAGCGCGCCCTGGAGATGATCTTCTCGGCGCAGGCGGTGCCGTTTCTCGCCACCGTCGTCATCGCGGCGCCGTTCGGGGAGGAGCTCTTCTTTCGCGGCTTCGCCTTCCCCGCCTTCCGTCGCGGGCTCGGCATGGTGGGCGCCGCGATCATGACCGGCGCGATGTTCTCCTTCATCCATCTCGATCCGGTCGGCTTCCTCGGGTTGTGGGAGATCGGGATCCTGCTCGCCTTCTTGCGGCTCGGCACCGGATCGCTCTGGACCGCGATCATCTGCCACGCCGTCAACAACGGCGTCGCCGGCGGCGCGTTCCTGCTCGGTTGGGAGGATCCGACGAACACTCCGCCGGTCTGGCTGCTGCTGCTCGGCGGAGTTCTCCTCGTGACCGGCGTGCTGATCGCCGCTCGCGTCGTGCGCACGCCGGCTGGCTTCGACCCCGAGCTTTCCGAGGATCCGTCCGTCCCGGCCGGCTCCTACCGATTCCGCTCACCGGAGCTCTTCGCTGTCTGGCTCATCGCGGTGCTCGTCGGCCTCGGGCAGTTGTTCCACGTGGTCCCGGACGTGCCGATGCCCGGCTGGCTCGCGCTGTGCGCGGTCGGCGCGGCGGCGACCCTCTTCTCCGGCGCGCGCGAAACTCGCCCGCGCAGAGCGCCCTAGACCTTTCGCACCTTCTTTACGCGCAGCTGCGGACCGGCCATGCCGAGCCCGAATCCGCCGCCCGCCTCGACTTCGCCGTCGATTTCCACCTCCGCTCCCGCCTGCAAGCCGGAAGTCGAGCCGACCAGCGTGTAGCGCTTCCCGTCATCCGCGACGAGCTGGAAGATGCCGCCTTCGAGATCCCGCTTCTCGACGCGTCCGCGGAAGGCGCTCATCGGATCGACTCCGGCTGGAGCACGGCGCGGCCGACCCACCATGCGATGAACGATCCGGCGAGGAGCCAGAACGGGACCAGCAGCGCGGGAAGCCAGGGCAGGTAGACGGTCCGGAACAGCGCGGCGTGGAGGAGCACGCCGGCCTGCGCGAAAGCGAGGCCGGAGGCGATTCCGCGCAAGGGCGTCGCGACGCGGGCGATGAGCGCAACCGCGAGCGGAACTACCGCGCTCCACGCGCCGTAGGCGGCGATCGATGCCAGGAAGGAAGTCCCCGCGGGCCCGAGGAAATGCTCTGGCAGGGCGGGCAGTGGGAGCGCGAGGAGCGAAAGCCCGGACACCCGCGCGACACCGACAGGGGCGAGGAGCGCGAGCCCGCCAGCGCCAAGGACCAGCGCGGGCCACAACCCGATCGGGGCGCCGCTGCGCGCGCGCATGTGACCGAGCTTGCGCGCATGGAAGAGTGCGATGAACGCGCCGATCGCCGCGAGGGCGATGCGCCAGACGGTCCACCAGAGAGTGGCGGTCCGCACCGCGCCTGCCGCGTCGAGGAGGCCAGCGCCATAGCGCTCGTCCATCGCTTCCTCGCCGCGGGCCTGCGGTCTCGTCGCGGTGGAGGCGAGGAGCCGCTCGATGGCGCCGGGATCGGTCACGCCGAGCGAAGCCACCAGCGCCGCGGCGCCGGCGACATGCGGCGTCGCCATGCTGGTGCCCTGGAACCAGCGGTACACGCCCTTACCGCCCGGATCGCTCGGGTCGATGGTTTCCTGCAGCACTCCCGCTTCTTCGCCTTGTGACTTGTCTCCGCCCGGAGCGCTGATGTGCACTTCCGGGCCGAACGACGAATAGGGAGCGAGGCGTCCCTGCGGTCCCACCGCGCTCACCGCGAGCGCCCCGCGATACGCAGCGGGATAGTGGACTCCCCGGGAGCCCGAGTTCCCCGCCGCGCAGACGACGACGCATCCCTTGCGGCGCGCGTACGCGACCGCATTGGCCATGTTGGCCGAGCGCGATCCGCCGCCGAGCGAGAGGTTGAGGACTCGCGCGCCGTGGTCGGCTGCCCAGCGGATCGCGTCTGCGATGTCGGCGGAGGTGCCGCTGCCGTCCGCGCTGAGCACCTTGAGCGGCATGAGCCGCGCGAGCGGCGCCATCCCCGCGACTCCGACGCCGTTGCCGGTGCTCTGCGCGACCGTCCCCGCCACGTGGGTTCCGTGTCCGTGATCGTCCCGTGCATCCGCGCCGCCGGTGAGGAAGTTGTGCCCAGCGACGATTCGCTCGGCATCGAGGTCGTCGACGGGCGCGATGCCGGTGTCGAGGATGGCGACGGTGACTCCCGCGCCGCGCGTCGTGTCCCAGGCCGCAGGCGCGCCGACCGCCTTGAGGTGCCACTGCTTGGCGAAGTCGGGATCGTCGGGCTGCCACAGCCGCCGCACCCGCACCACCGGCTCCGCGAAGTGGACGTCGGGGCGCGCACGCAGCGCGGCGAGCGTTTCCGCCTCGCGAGCGGGATCGACGCGCAGGACGACGAGCTCCTCGGGATCGTCGACGTCGTCGACCGGATCGTCCTCGAGGCGCTCGTCCTGGACGACCTCGCCGAGACTCGTCGCGAGGGCGTGGTGCTCTTCGCTGAACCCTTCGAAGCCAACGTCGATGAGGCCGGGCACGACGTCCGGGTCGCCCTGCTGCGCGACGGGCACGGTCCGGCGGCTGCATCCCGTGAGGCCGAAGAGCAGCAAGACGAGCGCCGCGACCAATGCGACGACGGCGCGCTCCGTCAGGCGCGGGCGCGAGCTCAATCCGGCAAGCGTAGTCATGCAGACCTCGGGTTCCCGAGCATACGCCCTTCCGGCCCGGAAATTTCGTAGGAAGAACGCGCTAGTCGTCGAGGTCCAGCTCGGGCAGCGGCTCGTCCGTCTCCGGGAGCTCGATCTCCCGGTGGTCGCCCTTGGAAGGCGCGGGCTCCTCGGGCTCGGGCGTGAGATTGGGCAGCTTGGGGCCCTTGCGCAGCCAGGCCACGACGTTCTTGCCCAGCTCCGGAAGCGATCGCAGGAAGGTCTGATCCGCTTCCGGAACCACCGCCATCGTCGCGCCCTGCCCGAGCATGCCGCGGAGCCGCGTGCGGTCGCACAGCGGGTCGTTCTCCGCGCAGGCGACGAACACGGGTTTTGCGAGCTGCCGCAACCCGGAGAAATCCCAGAGCACGGTGGGCGGCGCGATCAATACCAGCCGATCCACCGAGACGTCCCTCGCCGCGCTCGCCGCCACCGCAGCGCCGAACGAGTAGCCGACCGCGCAAACCGAATTCGCGCGCGTGGAGGCGAGCAGCTGCTCGATGGCCGCGCCCATGTCCTCGATCTCTCCGGCGATGTCGCGAATCCGCCCCGCCCCTGGCTGGTGGCGGATTCGTCCCTGCGAGGCGCCCACGCCGCGATAGTCGAAGCGAAGCGTCGGATGCCCAGCCCGGGTGATCGCCCAGGCCAGCTCCGCGATGACGGGGACGGTCATCGATCCGCCGAGCACCGGATGGGGCGGAGCGAGCACGCATGGCGGAGCCTTGCGCCCACGGTGGTAGAGGCCGTCGAGCGCGATCTCCCCGCTCTTCACGGCAACGCTTCGCTCGAGATATTGCCCTTTGAGGACCACGATTCTCCCGTTGCGATCTCAGACTCGGGCCGGTCAATCCTCCCCGCGCCGGAACACCAAGAACTTCAAATAGCGTCCCTCTGGGAAGGCGATCCGGACCGGATGGTCGGGAGGCTGACGCCGCTCCTCGAGCAGCGTTAGATCGGCCCGCGACTTGATGGCCGCCTCGCGAATCGCCGAGAGGAACTCTTCCGGCGTGACGCGCGCGGAGCAACTGGCGGTGGCGAGGATGCCCCCGGGCCGGAGCACGGCCAGCGCCGCGCGATGGAGCGAGGCGTATCCGTCGATCGCCGCCGGAACCGCCTTCTGCGTCTTCGCGTAGGCGGGCGGGTCGAGCACCACGAGGTCGAAGCGCTCCCCGCGCTCGCGGCGGGCGGCGAGATCCTCGAGCACGTCCGAGGTCACGAAGTCGTGCGCTCCGGGATCGAGCCCGTTCAATTCGAAGTTCTTGCGAGCGAGGAGGAGCGCGGCGCCGTCGCGGTCCACGCTCGTCACCTTCGCCGCTCCGTGAAGCGCCAGCGCCAGCGAGAACCCGCCCGTGTACGAGAAGCAGTTGAGCGCGTTCCCGACCCCTCTCGCGTATCGTCGCAGGGCGAAGCGGTTCTCGCGCTGGTCGAGGAAGAAGCCAGTCTTCTGTCCGGCCCTGACGTCGACCGCGAGGACGACGCCGTTCTCGCGCACGACGATGTGCTCGGGAGGCTCGCTTCCCCACAACACCCGCCCGCGCAGAGCCCTGCCCGCTTCTTCGTCGTCGCCGGAGTCGTCTTCGTCCGCGTCGCGCGCTTCCTCGTCGCAGCCATAGACACCCTGGAGCGCGACCTCGCCGCGTAGCGCCTCGACGATGTCGCCGCGATACGGTCCGAGCCCGGCGCTGTAGAGCTTGAGGACGGCGAACTTCCCGTAGAGATCGACCACCACGCCCGGAAGGAGGTCGTTCTCGCCGTGGACGAGGCGCGCGCAGTCGGTCTGAGCCGGATCAGAGAAGGGCGCGTACGCGCGGCGCAGCGCGATCGCGCGAGCGATGCGGCGGCGCCAGAAATGAGGCCCGATGCCTTCGGCCGGATCGAGCGTGAGCACGCGGACGGCGATGTGCGAGTGGGGATCGTGGAAGCCGCGCGCGACGAACCGCCCTTTCTCGACGACGTCGACGATCGCGCCCGCGGCGAGGCCGGAGGGCGCCTTCTCGAGCGCGCGGCGGAACACCCACGGGTGTCCGGCCCTCAGGTGACGCGCCAGATCCTTTTGCAATTCGAGCTTGACCGTCTGCACGGTCCGTCGTGTCTACCATCCTCAGCAGGCGAGGCGGAGGTTGGACGCGCGTCACCGATGTCGCGATGCACGCCATTCGCCCCGCTCGCCGAGGCCGCGCGCGAAGTTCCCGATGACGAGGCCCGGACGCGCACGGCGCAAGCGCCGCAGGAGCTCGCGCATGCCAACGAGCGGTCCTCCCGCCGAATGCCGCCTCGCGATCTCCAGGTACTGCTCGGGGTCGATGGCCAGGCTCCGGACCTGGACCTGGTCCACGGAGGTAGAGCCGACAAGGGCGCAGAGCGCCTCCGCCTCGCCCGTCTGATCCGTCACCCCGGGGAAGGTGAGGAGGTTCAACGCCGTGTAGATGCCGCGGCGTTTCGCGAGCCGGATGGAACGGACGACGTCCGCGAAGCGGTAGCCCACCGGACGGTAGTACGCCTCGTAGAGCGGTCCGTGCGCGCTGTTCAGGCTGATCCGGCACGCATCGAGGCCCGCATCGATCAAACCGCCAAGACGGTCGGGCAGCGATCCGTTGGTATTGATGTTGATCGAGCCGCGGCCCGTCCGGGCGCGGATGAGGCCGATCGCCTCGGCGATGGCGTCGCCGCGGGTGAGCGGCTCGCCTTCGCATCCCTGCCCGAACGAAACCATGGTGCGCCCCGGGGCGGAGGCGAGATGGGTGGCGCCGATCTCGGCCATTTCCCGCGCGCCGGGCGGCCCGTCCATACGCTCGTGCGAACTGGGAGGCCCGTCTTCCGGCTGCTCGGAGATGCACCCGACGCAGCGGGCGTTGCATCCAACGGAGGCCGGGATGGCGCCCTCGTCGCGCTCGTAGAAGGTGTTCTGCGCGGTGAAGCAGTTCCATTCCAGCGCGCAGCGGGCGAGTTGCCGGTAGAGCGGATTGCGCGGATGCGCGGCGACCTTTGCCTCGACGCGAGCGGGAAGCTCGCCCGTCGAGTGCGAGGCGGGATCCCAGTGGGACCGCCGGTCGGTGCGGAGCGCCCAGACGACGTGGCCGGCTTCGTCGTCCCAACCCGCCATCGTGTAGGCCCACTGCGGAAGGACGGGTGCGATTGCGAGCTTGTGGTACGCCGGCAGCGCGAGCCGGGTCCAACCGGGAGGGAGGACTGCTCCGACCGCCGTAGGACGAACCGTCCGCGAGCCGATCCGGACCGAATGCACCTCGACGATTTCGCCGTTCTCCGGATCGAGACCTAGCGGTCGCCTGCCGGGAAGGACGGAAAGGGTCGCGTGGGGCGGGAGGGCTACCGGCGGATCGATGGCCGGCGCGGCGCCCAGAGGCGTCAGCGCGAGCGCCCGCAGCACCGGGTGCTCGAACACGCGTCCTCGATCATCCGCGAAAAGGAGTCTCGGCAACATGGCAAGGGATCGGTCTTGACCGATCGGGACAGGCTGTTATCGTGCGCGCCCCCTCGACGCAAACAGCGTTTCGGAGCCCGCGATGCTCATCGGCGTCCCCAAGGAAATCAAGACGCGCGAGTACCGCGTCGGCCTGGTCCCCGGCGGAGTGCAAGCGCTGACCAGCCGCGGCCATACGGTGCTGGTGGAGAAGGGAGCCGGCATCGGCTCCGGCGTGCCCGACGAGGCGTACGTCCAGGCCGGCGCGCAGATCGTCTCCAACGCCAAGGAGGTCTGGACGCGCGCCGAGATGATCGTGAAGGTGAAGGAACCGGTGGAGACCGAATACGGCCTCATGCAGGACGGCCAGACGATCTACACCTACTTCCACCTTGCCGCCGTTCCCTCGCTCGCCAAGGCGCTCCTCGACAAGCGCGTCAGCGCCGTGGCCTACGAGACCATCCAGACGGACGACGGCCAGCTGCCGCTCCTCAAGCCGATGAGCGAGGTCGCCGGGCGGATGGCGGTCCAGGTCGGCGCCGTGCAGCTCGAAAAGAGCAATGGCGGCAAGGGCGTGCTGCTCTCCGGCGTGCCGGGCGTGCGCCGCGGCAAGGTGGTGATCCTCGGCGGCGGCGTGGTCGGCGCCAACGCGGCGAAGCTGGCGAGCGGCATGGGCGCCGAGACCGTCGTCCTCGACGTCAACGTCAACCGGCTGGCCTATCTCGACGACATCTTCGGGTCGCGGATCCAGCCCATCTACTCGGACGCCGTCCAGATCGCGAAGTACGCGCGGGACGCCGACGTGCTGGTGGGCGGCGTGCTCATCCCCGGGGCCCGCGCTCCCAAGCTCGTCAGCGAGAAGCTCATCTCGCAGATGTCCGAGGGCTCGGTGGTGGTGGACGTCGCCGTCGACCAGGGCGGCTGCATCGAGACCTGTCGGCCCACGACGCACGACAACCCGACCTATACCGTGCACGGAGTGATCCACTACTGCGTCGCGAACATGCCCGGCGCGGTGGCGCAGACGTCGACCTTCGCCCTGACCAACACTACGATCGCCTACGGCGTGAAGCTCGCCGACCTGGGGGTGGTCGAGGCCGTCAAGCGGGACCGGGCGCTTGCACTCGGGATCAACACCTTCAACGGCCATTGCACGTACAAGGCGGTGGCCGAGGCGCTCGAGCTGCCGTACACGCCGCTGGACAAAGCCCTCTCGACCCGGCGATAGAGTTTCCAAGACCGCGCAGTTACAGTGGAATTCCCCGGGCCACCTGGTCGGCAGGCCTAAGCCCGCGGCGCATGGAATGCAAGGGGAGGAGCGGTGGTTTCCAAGGTGGTCGCCGCCAGTTAGATTGAACGCAGACGGTCTCCTTCGCAGTCCACGGCAACGGGATGCTCGACTTCAAGCACACCGACAGGACGCGCAGGGAGTTCGAGGCCCTCACGCTCGAACACCTCGATCCGCTCTACTCCGCCGCCCTTCGCCTGACGAAGAATGAGCGGGACGCCGAAGACCTGGTGCAGGACGCCTTCCTGCGCGCCTTCCGCTTCTTCGACAAGTTCGAGCGCGGCACCAACATGAAGGCCTGGCTGTTCAAGATCCTCACCAACACCTTCATCAACCGATACCGGCGCCGCGTGAAGGAGCGCACGGTGGTCGAGGGGGCCGCGCGCGAGACGACGAGCGACAAGTTCATCGTCAAGGAGACCAACGAGAGCGCCGTCAACCCGGAGCAGTATTTCTTCGACAAGCTCCTCTCCGACGACGTGCTCCGTTCCATCGACGGGCTGCCCATCGATTTCCGCTTGGTGGTAATCCTCGCCGACCTCCAGGAGTTCTCCTACAAGGAGATCGCCGAGATCATCGACGTGCCGGTGGGCACGGTGATGAGCCGCCTCTACCGCGGCCGCAAACTGCTGCAGAAGAACCTGCTCGGATACGCCGTCGCCCAGGGCGTCGTCGCCGGATCCCGGGCCATGGATCTCGGCGTGGAAGTAGAAGTCGAAGGCGAGATCCTCGAATTCAAGCGCCGCGCGCGCTGAATGCATCCCATGCCTCTCGAGTGCCGCGATCTGTCGACCTTCCTTCCTGCCTACGTGGACGGGGAATTCGCAGGCACGGAGACGGCGGAGATCGAGGACCACCTCACGGGCTGCGCCGAATGCCGCCGCGAAGTCTCGGTCCAGGAAGGTCTCAAGGCCGCGGTGCGCCGCGCCGCGCCGGCGCTCGCGCCCATCGAATTGCGCGAAGCCGTGCGCGAGAAGCTCCGCGACGCCGAAGGACCTCCGGGCCGGTGGGATGCATTCTTGCGCAATCCGTTCGGCGTCGGGCTCGCTGCGGCGGCGGTCGGTGCCGCGGTGTGGTTCCTCGCGGGCGGGCTCACCCATCCGATCCTCCCCGGCGGGCGATCGCCGCTTCTCGAGGACGGCATCTCTCTCGCTCTGCACGGGCGGCAGCTGCCTCTCGACTACACGGGAAGCGACGCGAGCGCCGTGCAAGACTGGTTGGGGAAGCGTCTTCCTTTCGCCGCGCGCGTGCCGCGGCTTCCCAACGGCTCTTTGCAAGGCGTGCGATTGTCGCAACTGCGTTCTCATCCGGCGGCGCTGGTGGCCTACGATCTTCCCCGCGCCGGCGGTCGCGTCTCGCTCGTCATCGTCGACGATCCCGAGGAAGCGTCGCTTCCCGGCACCGCCCGGCAGGTAGCCAATCGACAGGTGTGGCTCAGTCGCAGCCGTGGCTACAATGTGGTCTCCTGGAAGACCAACGAGATCGTCTACCAGCTCATCTCCGATCTCGACGAGCAAGACGTCCTCCAGCTCGTGCAAGCGGCCGAATTGCGCTGAAGAGCATCCGTCCTGCGGCCCAGCCGCTCCGCCTTCCGCAGCCGGAGTCATGAAAATCCCCCAGTTTCATTGACACTTCCGGCGGGGCGCCCGTACTCTCGTGATTCCAGCGAAAGGCAAAAAAAGCACGCCATGGCCAAGCGAATCCTTGTCATCGATTCGGACGAATCCTTTGCGAACGTCCTCGCTGCCGCGATTTCGAAGAGCGGGCTCGTGCCGCTCACCGCGACCAACAGCGAGCACGGCATGACGCTCGCGAAGCAGGAGAGCCCGGATCTGATCGTCGTTTGCGTCGAGGCGCAGCCGACCAACGGCTACATGCTCTGCACGCGGCTGAAGAAGGATGAGAAGCTGAAGTCGATCCCCGTCATCCTCACCAGCGCCAACGCCACGCCCGACTCCTTCGAGAAGCACAAGAAGCTCAAGACGCGCGCCGAGGACTACCTCATCAAGCCGTTCCCCGCCGCCGCCCTGATCGAGAAGGCTTCGGCCCTGGTCGGCATCGAAGTGCCCATCGAGGAGGCAGCCCCGGCGGAGGACGACGAGTCGCTCGGCCTCGGCCACCTCGTCCCCACCGACGATGAGCCCATCCGCCTCACCGACGATGACGTGCGCGACGCCGCGCCCGTCGACGAAGCGGTCCTCGTCGACGACGGCATCGAGGAAGTCGTCCAGCTCGAGGAGAGCGTGGCGGAAGGCGATTCGGACATGGAGATGTTCGACCAGGCCTTCGAGTCGTTGAAGCCGGTAGAACCGGCTCCGCTGGAGCGGCCCCACCTTCGCCTCGCGCCGGAGCCCGAGGCCGGGTCCGAGAACGCCGCCGCGGACGAGCCGCTCTCCGCGCCCACCGAAGTCAGCGCGCCTTCCGACGAGCAGATCCTCGCCGGCTTCTCCGGCGACGAGGATCTCCCCGTCGCGGTCCCCGAGACCGACTCCGAAGAGGTGGTCGCCGACGAGCCCGCGCTGGTCGCGGAGTCCGAGGAGATCGTCGAGGACGAGCCGCTCGAGGCCCAGCCCGAGATGGCCGAGGTCGTCGAGGAGCCGGCCGGCGAGGACGAGAGCTTGTTCGGCGGGCCGACCGTCTCCGATCTGGAGGCCCGCATCGCCGAGCTGGAGACCGCCCTCACCGAGAAGAGCGCGGATATCGAAACGGCCCGGCTGACCTCGCCCTCCGCGGAGCTGCAGCGCCTGAAGGAAGCGCGCAACCGCCAGGAGAAGGAGATCATCCGCCTCAAGGAAGAGCTGCACGAGAAGGACAAGCAGCTCCTCACCCTCGAGGAGCAGCAGACCGCGCTCGAGGCGCAGAACCAGGAGCTGCGCGACGAGACCCGCAAGCGGGAGTCGGCTGCCAAGGCGCTTCAGCAGCGCGCCGACGCTCTCGCCGCGGCCGCCAAGAAGCTCGAGCGCGAGCTCGCCGGCGCGCGCGAGGAGTTGAAGTCGGGCGCCGCCGCCAAGGCGAAGGTTGCCGAGGGCGAGAAGCTCCGCAAAGAGCTGGCCGAGGCGAAGTCGCGCATCGAGTCGATGGAGACGGAGATGATCGGCGTGCGCGAGCTGCAGGAGAGCGAGTCCGCCTCGCTGAAGGCCGAGCTGGAGAAGCTCCGCGCCGAGGCGGAATCCGCGCGTTCCGAGGCCGCCGAGGCCGCGGCCTCCTCGGGCCAGAACGAGGAGCGGGCCGTCAAGGCGTACCAGAAGATCAAGAACGACGAGAAGCTCCGCGAGAAGACGCGCAAGGCGCTCGAGATCGCACTGGCGCTCTTGCAGGACAACGCCGTCGAGCCTGCGGAACAGCGCGATCAGGAGAAGCGGGCGGTCTAGACTTTCTTCTCGAGAAGCTTCCGCGCCTGCGTCTGTAGCGCGGGCGAGATGTTCCGGTTCTTCGACACGCCCTTCAGCTCGCTCGAGCGGAGGAGCACGAGAAACCGCATCGCCACCGCCACCGGCACCTTGGGGTTGTTCACCAGGTTGACCTTGATCGTGTAGTTCTTGGTGAGCTGCCGGTTGTTGTAGATGTGCTGCAGCACCTCGCCGGGAGCGGTGCGGGTATTCGCCACCTTGGCGATCTCGCCTTCGCTGATCCGCGGGCTCTGCACCACCGCCAGCTGGACGAGCTTGTTGGGGTCGCGCAGGAGGATGGTGCGGACCTCCTTGTTCCCCTTCTTGTTCGCCCACTCGATCTTCTTGGCGATGGAGAGCTTGGAGATCTTCTGCGCGATGGTCAGGCGCTTGCCCTCGGCCGCGGCCTCCTGCTCCGGCGTCTCGCGATCCTCGGCGTCCCTCGCGGCGTCGGTGGCCCCCATCTCCTCCAGCGCCTGCTCGGCGGCGGCTTCCTCGGCCTGGGCCGCTGCCGCTGCCGCCAGGGCAGCTGCCTCGTCCGCGGTGGTCCCGAGGACGCGCTTGCGAGCCGCCTGGAAGGCGGGAAGGTCGGCGAGGACGAGCCCCGACCGGACGCAAAAATCGGTGACGTTGTCGACCGTCACCGGCCGGGTGGCCGGATTCGTCACCAGCGCGCGGACGATGGGGTCGTGGCGCAGCAGGCGGAGCTGGTTCTGCGAGACGAGCTCGGTGATTCTCTCGTGCGGTAGCGCCGCGATCCGCCCAACCGTCTCGTCCGGGGTCGACGGATTGAGGATCAGCATCTCCAGGTACTCGGGCTTCTCCCCGAGCGCCGCCGCGTAGTAGTCGAGCACCTGCGGGTCGGCGGCCTCGTCGCGCAGCGCGACGGCGAGGATGCGGTCGGGAAGCCCCGCGGCGCTGTTCACCGCCGTCTGCCGGACCGTGTCGTCGGCGTCGAAGGTCAGCATGAAGAGCGCCGTCGCCATGTCCTTGGGGCCCATGGGAACGAGCGCCTTGGCGCCCATCATGCGCAGGGGCACCGGCGCCTTCGGATCGACGTGCTTCTGGAAATTGGCCGGAAGGACGTCCAGCGGAAGTGGACACGCGGACGGCCCCGCCCCCGGTTCCGTCATGGGAGCAAATCCTAGCGCAAGCTCGGGGGAAAGCACTGGGTTTTTCTGCCAGAGACTTCAGTCGAACGAAGATCGGGTCGGATCGAACCGCTTCTTGGAAAGCCGCCAGGTGAGCTTTCCGATCCACTTGTTCAAAAAGAAGCTCCGCGGGAGCCAGGGAATGGGCGGAGGCCTGCGCAGGCCGAGGGCGATGAACTCCTGCCCCACGCGCGGATCGTCCGGCGCCAGTTCCTGCGCGCGGCGCAGTGCCCGCACCGCCTGCTCCTTGTTGCGGGTCACCACCAGCGCCTTGGCGAGGTTTACCAGCATCTCGCTCGTGGTCGGACCTCGGCGCACCGCCTCCTCGCAGAAGCGGATCCCGCGCTGGCGGTCGCCCTCCACCAGCACCAGGGTGAGGCCGTAGTTGGAGAGGACGCGGACGTCGTTGATGTTGCGCCGGTAAGCCTTCTCGAACGCGGCGTGCGCGACCTGCGGGTTCTTTTCCAGATCGGCGCGGCCCGACTCGATGAGCGCGGCAAGCTCGGCGTCGGACAGTCCGCCCGGGTGCACGTGCACCGCCACCACCGGCCGCGGGCTCTCCGCATCGCGCGCGGGGGTCGGACCGTTCCTCTGCGCGATGCGCACGCTGGCGCGGATCCGATCCAGCTCGCTGGGAGAGGCCCCGCGCGGAAGCGCGCGACCATCCGTCTTGTCGTCGCGCTCCGCCATCGTCCGCCTCAAGGTTGATTCCGCTGATAGATGATGCGCAGCCCGTCCAGCGTGAGCTGTTCGTCGACGATCTCGATACGCTTGGAAACGTTGGCGATGAGCGGCGCGAGCCCGCCCGTCGCGACGATCTTGACCGGAAAGCCCAGTTCCTCGGCCATGCGGCCGCAGATGCCGTCCACGAGGCCCACGTAGCCGAACACCAGCCCGCTCTGCATCGAGGCGACCGTGTTGCGCCCGACCACCCGATCCGGTTGCTCGAAAGCGACGCGGGGAAGCTTGGAAGCGCGGTGGAAGAGCGCTTCCATGGAGATGGCGATCCCGGGCGCGATGGCGCCGCCCAGGTACTCGCCCTTGGGCGTGACGGCGTCGAAGGTGGTGGCGGTGCCGAAGTCGACGACGATGAGTCCCTGGTGGAAGCGCTCGTACGCGGCGACCGCGTTGACGATGCGATCGGCGCCGACCTCGCGGGGATTGTCGTAGAGCACCGGCATCCCCGTCTTCACGCCGGGGCCGACGAAGAGCGGCTTCTTGTCGAAGAACCGCTTGCACATCTGCTCGAGCGGGAACTGCATCGGCGGGACGACGCTGGAGACGATCACGTCGTGCACTTCCGACAATTCGACTCCGGCGAAATCGAACAAGGTACGGAGCTGCAATCCGTATTCGTCCCCGGTGCGATCTTTCTCCGTCTGGAAGCGGAAGGAATCGCGCAAGACCGCCGGCGTGCGCGTGAGGTCGAACAGCCCCAGCACGGTATTTGTGTTGCCGACGTCGATTGCGAGAAGCACGGGACGAGTATCGACACGCGGTCGTGCGCCGGTCAACAAACGCAAGGAACGCCGAGGCCCTACACCACCCTGCAGTGCTCCACTTCGCCCGCTACCACGCGCACGAGAGCGCCGCCTTCCACACGGACGACGAGGGCGCCGTCTTCCGCCAGATCGACGGCATCGCCTTCCACCATGCGCATCTCTTTGCCGCCCTCGCCTACCTCCGCCCGCACGCGCCGGCCCAGCGTCGACGAAAGCTGCAGGAAACGCTCGCGCACCGGCGCGAAGCCCTCCAGGTCGTGGAGCGCAAGCCATTCGTCGAGCGACTCGAGCAGGCGCGCGAAGACGAGCAGGCGCGCGACGGTCTCGCCCCGCTCCAGCGCGAGGCTGGTGGCCGTTTGCCGCTGCTCGTCGGGAAATTCGCCGCGCGCGGTCCCGCAATTGAGACCCACCCCGAGGACCGCATGGCGTACCGCGGCGCCTTCGGTGCGCAGCTCGGCGAGGAGTCCGGCCAGCTTCCGGCCTTGGCACTCCACGTCATTGGGCCGCGCCTCGTCGTTCGTCGAGGCCACCTCTTCGAGGAAATGGATCCGACGTCCGACGTCGGCGCTGTGCAAGAGCGGGGACAGCTCGCGCTCGGAGAGGCCTCCGGGAAGCCCGGCCAGCCGGTATCCGCGCCCGCCGGAGGCGAAGATCGAATATCCGCGCGCCCGCAGGGAATCGATGCGCTTGAGCAACTCGGTGCGAGGCAAGTCGAGCTTGTCGCAGAGCGCGTTTCCGGGCACGAAGTCGTCGGAGTCGAGGAGCATCTCCAGGACGAGAGCGTCGAGCCGCTCGTCGGCGAAGTGCTCGCCCTCGGCGAGGTGAGTGCCCTCGGGCATCATGCGTGCGACTCGACGAGCAGGCTGAGATCGACGGCCCGCGACGAGTGCGTCAGGGCGCCCACCGAAACGTAATCGACCCCGCAGGCCGCCACCCGCGGGAGCCGCTCGAGCGTCATCCCGCCGCTCGCCTCGGTGGGAACGCGGCCCGCCACCTGCTTCACGGCCGCGGCCAGCTCGCGATCGCCGAGATTGTCGAGAAGCAGCATGTCCGCGCCGGCGGCGAGCGCGTCGTCGATCTGCGCCGGAGTGGAGACCTCCGCCTCGACCTTGAGGAAGGGACTGGCGAGCCGCTTCGCGCGTCGCACCGCCTCGCCGATGCCGCCCGCCGCCGCAGCATGGTTGTCCTTGACGAGGATCCCGTCGAAGAGCGCGCCGCGATGGTTCGTGCCGCCGCCGGCGCGCACCGCGGCCTTCTCCAGCGCCCGCATCCCCGGTGTCGTCTTGCGCGTGTCGAGGAGCTTCGTCCGGGAGCCGGCGAGAGCTTCCGCGTAGCGCCGGGTGAGCGTGGCGATCCCGCTCAGGCGCTGGAGGAAGTTGAGCGCGGTGCGCTCCGCGGTGAGTAGCGCGCGCAGCCGGCCGCGAACCCGCAGCACGGCCGCGCCCGCGTCGACGCGCTGGCCTTCCTTGGCGAGCGCCTCGAGAACGCATTCCGCATCGAGCGCGCGGAAGACCCGCGCCGCGGCGGCGACGCCCGAGACGACGATCTCTTCCTTCGCGACCACAAGCGCCGAACCGCGCGCCCCGGCGGGGACGCATGCCTCTGCGGTCCGGTCGCCCGGACCGACGTCTTCTTCGAGCGCAAGCGCGATCAGGCGGCCGACGGCATCATCCGGCCGCCCGAGATCGAGATCGCTAGCGCCGTCCGCCAAGAGAACGCCTCACCGCGCGCTGCGCCGCGCCGACGGGCGCTGCTTGCCGCCGGTCTTGCCGCGGCCGCCCTTGGCGGAGGTCCGGCCCTGGCCGCGGCTTCCCGGTCCGCGGCCCGTCGCGGCGCGGCGGTCGCCCTTGCCGACCGGCCGGCCCTTCTGCTTCTTGGCGCGCTCTGCGGGCCCCCTTCCTCGTCCGCGTCTTCCTTCTTGGTCATCAGGCCGCGAGCGATCGACTTCACGCGCGTGATTGCCTGGGCAGCGATGCCCTCCTCCTCGTCCTCGGCCGATGCTGCCCCCGCGCCTCCGCCCTCTTCCTTTTCGGCTTCCGCCTCGGACGAGAAGCCGGGATGGCTCGACGTCTCGGGCTTGTCCTCCTCCTCGCCTCCGGGCGCCGCCCCGGAACCGCCCGCGGGCTGGCCTTGCGCCGGGCCCCCGTGCGTTCCCATCTGGTCGGCGCCGCGATGTCCCTGCTCCTGCTCCTCGTCCTCGCCGTCGTGGTTCCGCCCGTTGCTCTGTTCGTTCATGCTCTCCTCCGGGCTGGCGACGCGCGAGAGGTGGCGCGCCAGCTTGTCTCGCTTTGCCTGCAATTCTGCCGCTCGCGCGCGATCCTTCTCCACCACTTCGGCCGGTGCGCGCGCGACGAATCCTGGATTGCCCAGCCGCTTCTCGATGCCGAGCAGATCCGCCTCGATCTTGCCGATCTCCTTCTCGACCCGCACTTTTTCCGCGCCGAAATCGATGAGGCCGCGGAGCGGAAGGTGCACCTCCACTTCGGCCTCGACGTGCACGGCGGCGTTCGCCGGCCGCTTCGCGCGGGGAGCGAGCACCGTCACCCGCGACGCGTTGGCGAGCTTGCGGAAGGCGGGCTCGTGATCGCGGAAGGTGCGCTGTACCCCTGCATCGCGCGGCAGGAGCACGATCGGCACGGGCTGGTTGGGCGGCAGGTTCACCTCGCCGCGCACGGAGCGGGCGCCCTCGATGGCCCGGGCCACCAGATCCATCTCGCGCTCGGCGACGGGGTCCACCTGGTAGCCTTTGCCCCGCGGATAGTCCGCGATCATGATCGACGGCGCATGCCCCTTCGCCTTGGGCAGCCGCTGCCAGACCTCCTCGGTCACGAAGGGCATGAAGGGATGGAGGAGCCGCAGGGCACCTTCGAGCGCACGCACCAGCGTCGCCTGCGCGGAGGCCTTCGCCCCGGCGCCGAGCTGATCGTAGAGGGCCGGCTTGGCAAGCTCGATGGCCCAGTCGCACAGCTCGCCCCAGACGAACTTGTAGATGCCGTTCGCGGCTTCCGAGAGGCGGAAGTCGTCCATCGCGGCGCGCGTCTCGTCGGCGAGGCGCGACAGGCGGCTCAGGATCCACCGATCGTAGACGCTCGCCGGCTGCGCCGGATGGTCCGGATCGTACCCGTTCGCGTTCATGAGGACGAAGCGAGCCGCGTTCCAGATCTTGTTGGCGAAGGCGCGGTATCCGGCGATGCGCTCGGTGGAGAGCTTGATGTCGCGGCCCTGCCCCGCCATCGAGGCGAGGGTCATGCGCAAGGCATCCGCGCCGTGCTTGTCGGTGACGTCGAGGGGATCGATCACGTTCCCCCGCGTCTTCGACATCTTTTCGCCCTTCTCGTCCCGCACCAT
>VBKL01000251.1 GCA_005879805.1 Deltaproteobacteria bacterium
GATTGTCCTCGCTCTCTCGCTTTTCCTTGGCCTGGGCCTCGGCATCGGAGGCGCGTTCACCAAGAAGGCGCTCGATCAGGGCGTTGAAGATCCGTCCGAGGTGGAAGCGGCTACCGGGTTGTCCATCTACGCCACCGTGCCTCACAGCGAGAAGGTGGCCGAGATGTCGCGCCAGCGCTCCGCTGGCGCCGCCGCGAATTTCGTAGCCCTCGCGGAGCCGAACGACCTCGCGGTCGAGAGCTTGCGCAGCCTGCGGACCGCGCTCCAATTCGCGCTGGTCGACGCCTCCTCGAACATCGTCACCATGGGCGGGCCCCGTCCGAGCGTCGGCAAGTCCTTCCTTTCCGTGAACCTCGCCCATGTCCTCGCCACGTCCGGCAAGCGCGTTCTTCTCATCGACGGTGATCTGCGGCGCGGCCACCTGCACAAGTACGTTGGCGGCCATCGCCCCGGCGGCGTTTCCGAGATCGTCAGCGGCCAGCTTTCGACCGTCGATGCGACTCGCAAGACGGCCGAGCCGAACCTCGACTTCATCGCGACGGGTAAGATTCCTCCCAATCCTTCGGAGCTGATCGGCAGTCCTCGGTTCCAGGCATTCCTCTCCGAGGTTTCGGCCCGGTACGATCTGGTTCTGATCGACACGCCACCAATCCTCGCGGTTACCGATCCGGCTCTGATCGGACGGCATGCCGGCGTGAACCTGATGGCGCTCCGTGCTGGGAAGCACCCGATGCGCGAAATCATGCTCGCCCTGAAGCGCTTCGCCGATGCGGGCGTCCGCATCCACGGCCTGGTGCTCAACGACGTCAACGCCGCGCTCGGGAAGTTCTCGCGGTACGCGCACTCGTACCACTACCAGTACGAGTACAAGTCCGCGTCGGACGAAGACTAGAAGCGCGTCACTGGAGCACGGGTCCCGGGCCCAGCCACACCAGCGAGGCCATCACTCCGGCGTTGAACGCTGCCGTTGCCGGGTCGAACCCCGCGGTGAAGACCCGCTCCGCGAATCCCTCCACGCGCAGCAACACCCGCTCACGAAGAGGCGCGCTCGCCTGGATCCCTCCGCGGAGTCGCTTCTCCGCGGGCCCCTTCCTGATCCTTACCACCGGCCCCGACTCCGTCGCCGTATAGACGTCGCTCGACAATCTCGCCACTTCGACCCACGGCGCGAAGCTCGCCGCGTCGGTATCGAATCGGCCCTGCGCGAATGCCGACAAGGTGTCCGGCCCGAGAGGACTCCCCAGCGTCCGCCCGAGGTTCGTCATCCCGGTCGTGAACGTCGAGTGCTCCTGCGAGGAGCGGCCGGTGCGCTGCACCTCGACGAGCAACCCAAGGCGCTTCGTCCCGTCGAGGTCTGGCGCCTCGATCCCGGCCAAGTAATCGGTGTCGAACTCCAGCGTATTCAGGAACTGGCTCCGCGTATCCTCGAAGGCGAGCTCCAGGTAGACGCGGGTCCCGCGCAGGCTCTTGGCCGTATACGCCGCGTCGAAGGAGAGCCGGTTGTTGGAGATGCCGGCCCCCTGCGAGCTCCCTTGCCGGAACAGGTGCTCGAGGACGAACTGGCCGAATGTAAATGACGGCGCGCCGTCGCCGCCCAGCTCCAACAGGCGCGTGCCGCCGAGCTGGAGCCCCTCGAACAGATCGAGCTGCGCCCGCGCGCCGGTGAGGAGCGTTCCGTGGAACCGCTGCGGATCGCGCAGCCGCGCGACGAAGTAGCGCAGGCTCAGACGCACCGCCTCCGTTCCGAGCTCGAGCGGATGCGAGGCGGAGATGCGCACGTGATCGAGCGGAGCGGCGTTCTCCCCGAGCATCAGCGACGTCCGCGCACCCGGCCCGAGCTTCTGCACGTCGCGGCCCGCCTCGAGGGCCACCGGGCCTAGCTCCGCGTTCAGGTACGCGCGATCGAGCTCGAAGCCTCGCGAGTAGTCATGATTGCCGCCTTCCAGGCGCAGGCGGGTGAACGCCGACACCCAGCGCCCATACCCGGCGGGCCGCGGTGGTCGTGCAGAGGGCGGCCGCCGCGCAGGCGACCGCCGCCGCGACTTTCACTTGCAGTGCTCCGACGTGCAGAGGGATCGATCGTACCGGCGCACGAACGGCCACCAGATGAGGAGCGCGAGGAGCAGATTGATCAGCTGGAGCGCGACGGCCTTCGGGTCGCCACCGGTCGAGAGCCATGCGCCGGCGGGCGCGGGGAGCGTCCACACCACCTCGATGTAGGGCGGCCGCACGAAGCCGAGATGCATGGCGAACCAGGAGACGACCACGCACGCGATGGGCGCGAGGATGAACCCGGGCGCCAGGATCGGGTTCAGCACCACCGGGGTCCCGAAGACGAGCGGCTCGTTGATGTTGAAGATGGCGGGCACGAGCCCCGCGCGGCCGATGAGCTTGAGCTGCTTCGAGCGCGCGAAGAGGAGGAGGATTCCGAGGGCGAGGGTAGCTCCCGATCCGCCCTGCCAGGTGAACCAGATGAAGAACTCCTGCGTGAAGACGTGGGGCGGGTGCATGCCGCTGCTCGCCGCCGCCATGTTTTCCGCCAGCGCGGAGAGCCAGAGCGGTCGCACCGCCGCGAGGACGGCGAGCCCGTGCACGCCGACGAGCCACAGCGCGCTGTCGATGAGGACGACGATGATGACCGCCGCGAGGCTGTCACCA
This sequence comes from Deltaproteobacteria bacterium, assembly GCA_005879805.1. Lineage (GTDB taxonomy): Bacteria > Myxococcota > Myxococcia > Myxococcales > 40CM-4-68-19 > VBKO01. The sequence continues at coordinate 2,659 of VBKL01000251.1, forward strand.
CCGCGGACCAGTGGACGGAAGATCGCGGTGATGCCCGAGACGAGATCGACTCCGAACACGTGCACCACCGCCCATATCGTTCCGATGAGGAGGGCGCTCGGGATCAAGGCGGCGAAGCTACGGACCACCACGTCCGGTGCGCCGCCGCCCAGGCGGATGCCCCACTTGCGCCGGGCGAATAGCGCGATGACCTCGACGGAGAGGATCGCCGCGGCGAAGGAGGGGAAGAGACCGGCTGCTCCCAGCGTCGCGAAGGAGAGCGCGGGGCCTCCGCCGGCCCCGGTCGTCGATTGTTGCGCGACGAGAAAGACAGCCAGAGCGACGGTGGCGCTGGCCGCCGGGTCCGCCTCGCGGCGCCGCGCAAGCGACAGCGCCGTCGCGACGCAGGCATAGATGGAGATGAGCCCCGCGCAGGCCAGATAGCCGGCCCGCAGCGCCGCCGCGGGGGGCAGATACGCGGACAGCCCCGGCCAGGGGGGATACCAGAGCAGCAGGAACGCGCTCCCCACCAGGATGATGGGGATGACCCCGACGACGCCGTCGCGGATCGCCATCAGATGTGGCTGCCGCGCGATGGCCGCACCGGCGCGCTGCGCCCGGTGCCGGAGCGACGACTCTGCCGGAGGGTTGGCCGCGAGCGGCGCCCCGGTCAGCTCCGTACCCGTTCCGGCCCCTTGCACGGGCGCGCATTCTGGAGGAGTCCGCGCGCGGGTGCCAGCTAGATCGTACGCGTTGACAGCGATCGCTCGGGGCGCTACCTGCCACGCGCGGACCGCGCTAGGGTTCGCAATCGAAGGGGACCGCGATGGCGACGACGGTGACGATGCCGCAGCTGGGGGAATCCGTCGTCGAAGGGACGGTCGTTCGCTGGATTGCGAAGCTCGGTCAGAAAGTAGAGCGCGACGGCCCGCTCGTCGAGGTGGCGACCGACAAGGCGAACACGGAGGTCCCCTCTCCGACCGCGGGAGTGCTCGTCGAAGTGCTCGCCAAGGAGGGCGCGGTGGTCCCGGTCGGTGCTGCGCTCTGCCAGATCGACGAGGCCGCGCAAGCGCAGGCGGCTCCGAAACCGGCTCCGCAGCCCTCCTCCAGACCGCCTCCGTCTCAGCCTCCCCAATCGGGAGATGGCAATGGCCCTCTCCGCGCCAGTCCGGTGGTGAGGAACGTCGCCCAGGAGCATGGCATCGACCTCGAGAAAGTCTCCGGTTCGGGGGTCGCGGGCCGCATCACCAAGGCCGACGTCCTCAGCTATCTCGACCGGGGCGGGGCCGGCGCCGCCTCCAGCGGTCTCGTCAATCTGGAAGGGTCGGCCGACAGCCACGGACCGGTGGTCCCCGCCGGATCGCTCTCGCAGCCTCCGCCGCCGCGGCCGAGCGCGCCTCCTCCAGCCTCGCCGCCCGCCTCCTACGGACCGACGACCGGAGCGCCCTCCATCCCGCCGCCCGTGAGCGCGGCGCCGTTCACCTCGGGGCCCGTGCCGCTGAGCCTGCGCGCCTACCGGCCGCCGCGGTACACGCCTCGCGAAGGGGACCAGGTCATCCCCTTCGACCACCGCCGCCGGCTCGTCGCCGAGCACATGGTCTACTCGAAGGTGACGAGCCCGCATGTCCCCTGCTGCGCCGAGGTGGACATGACGCCGCTCTTCCGCCTCCGCGAGCAATGGAAGCAGGCGAAGGAGACCGGTGGCCGCGCCCCGAGCTTCCTCGTCGCCGTGTGCCGCGCCGCGGTGCAGGCGCTCGCCGAGTTCCCGCGCATGAACGCCGTCGTGCAGGACGAGACGGTCATCCTGCGCAAGGACATCAATCTCGGCGTGGCGGTGGACACCGACAAGGGCCTGCTCGTTCCGGTCATCCGCAAGGCCAACGAGAAGAGCGTGCTCGGCCTCGCGCGCGCGCTCGAGGACCTCGCCGCACGGGCGCGGACGGGCAAGGTCACCGCCGACGAGCTTTCCGGGGGTTCCTTCACCGTCTCGAATCCCGGGCTGAAGGGCAATCTCTGGGGCGCGTCGATCATCAACCAGCCGCAGGTCGGCATCGTGCGGATGGGCGAGATCGTGAAGCGCGCCGTGGTTCGCGAGATCGACGGCGAGGACGCCATCGTGGTGCGCCAGATGATGTACGTGACGCTGTCGTATGATCACCGCGTCATCGAAGGCGTGATCGGGAACTCCTTCCTGCACCGCGTCCGCGAGTTGCTCGAGGAAGCGCGCTTCACTCTCTAGCGTCGCGTCGTAAAATTTTCCGTGTGGGGCGGAAGGCGACCACCTCGCCATCCGTCGGCACTTTCCGGCGGATCTACGCCATATTGCAGTGGCGAAATTTATCGCTAGCCCCCTCGTAGGGTTATCGTTGGCAGCGTAGTTCCGAGGGAGGTCGTCATGCTGAGAACGTTTCGCGAGAGGTTCGTACCGGCCGGAGTCCTGGGCGCGTGGCTGTTGACCAGCGTTTACACGGTCAACGCGCTCATCGGTCTGCAGGCGCTCCAGATCCCCACCTACTTTGCCTCGCCGGTCGAGATCACCGCGGCGCAGTAGTCGAGGTTCGGGCTCCCACAGGACGTCTCGGCGGCTTCCACTTACGCGCGCAGCATCTCGAGGAACTCCTCGGGGCTGCGCGCGTTGACTACCCGGCGCCGCTCCGTCCATCCCCGGCGAGCCGTTCCCACCGAAAAATGGATGTTCTCGAGCTCGCCGACCGAGTGCGCGTCGACCGAGCACGACACTTTGCAGCCGTGCTTGCGGGCGAGGCGGAGCAGGTCGGCGGAGAAGTCGAGCCTCCGAGGCGAGCCGTTGCACTCGACGGTCACGCCCTTTTCCGCGGCGACGGCGATGAGCTCTTCCCAGCGCGCCGGCATCTCGGGCCGGTCGAGGATCTGCCTCCCCGTCGGGTGACCCCAGATGCGGCAGAAGGGATTTTCGAGCGCCCGCCGGATGCGCTCGGTCTGCTTCGTCTCGTCGAGCTTGAAGCGCTGATGCACCGAGCAAATCACCACGTCGAGGTTCTCGAGGATCTCCTCGGGCAGATCGAGCGAGCCGTCCTCGAGGATGTCCACCTCGCTCCCCCGCAGGACGCGGATCCCGCCCACCTTCGCCTCGACCTCGGCGATCTCGTCCCACTGCCGGCGGATCTGATCGGGGCCCAGACCGCCCGCGTAGTGCGCCGCCTGCGAGTGGTCGGTCATGGTGATGAACTTCGCGCCGAGCGCCTTGGCGCCGCGGACCATGTCCTCGATGGAAGCCTTCCCGTCCGACCAGGTCGAGTGGCAGTGGACGAATCCCTGGATGTCGTCGCGGGAGATGAGGTCGGGCAGGGCGTTGTCCTTGGCGAGCTCGATCTCGCCGTGGTCCTCGCGTAGCTCGGGCGGAACCGTCTGCATGCCGAGCGCGCGATAGAGGTCGGCCTCGTCGCGGATCTCCGGCCCTGGTCCGCTCGCGGGGTCGAGGGGCGCGAGCCCGTACTCGCTGATGGAGAGACCGCGGTCGCGCGCCAGGCCGCGCAGCTTCACGTGGTGCTGCTTGCTGCCGGTGAAATGGTGCAGGGCGGTGGCGAACTGCGCTTCGGGGACCACGCGAAGGTCCGCTTGCAGGCCGTCGCGCAGCCGCACCGAGCACTTGGTCGGGCCGCGGGCGATCACCTCCATCACCTCGACCGAAGTTGCGAAGGCCTCCATCGCGGGGTCGGGCGTCGGGGAGGCGACGACGAGATCGATGTCGCCGTTGGTCTCTGCGTACCGGCGGACGCTCCCGGCGATCTCGGCGCGCAGGACGCCCGGGACCTTGCGGACCCGCTCGAGCAGCTTCTCGGCGATGCGCCGGCTCTCGTAGAGCGGCTGCCGCGTCTGGCGCGCCTTCGCCTGTCCGATGCCGTCGAGGATGAGCTTCTCGGTGCGCTCGCCGAAGCCCTTCAGGCCCCGCACGCGGCCCTCGCGGGCGACCCGCTCGAGGTCGTCGAGGTTCGCGACGTCCAGCTCGCGGATGAGGACCGCCGCCTTGCGCGGGCCGAGCCCGGGCACGCGCATCAGGTCGAGCGCGCCGAGCGGGAACTCCTTGCGCAGGTCGTCGAGGAAGCGCAGGTGGCCCGTGGTTACGAGCTCGGTGACCTTTTCCGAGATGGCCTTCCCGACCCCGTCCATCTCGGTGAGCGTTCCCTTCTTCACACGCTCGTTGAGACCGCCCGGCGCGGCGGGGTCGGCGGGGAGCGTCTCGAAGGCGTCGGCGCCGAGCTCATAGGCGCGCACCTTGAAGGCGTTCTCTCCCTTGATCTGGAGGAGCTGCGAGATCTCTCGCAGGGTCTGGGCGACCTCGCGCGGCGTCATGGGGGCGGTAGTCTAATCTCCTCGTTCCAGGTTGCCAGACCGTCGGGCTGGACCTAGCTTCCCGGCATGCCAGTCGAGCAGACGAGCGCAACCTCGCCGCAGGAACCGAGGGACATCCTCACCAGCGAGGTGCTCCTCCGGAAGTTCTTCGAGATGAGCCCGGCGGGTCGGCGAGCCGCCTCTTCGCTGAAGAAGGGCGTGTCGGTCGCGGTCCGCTTCACCGACGTCCCGGGCGATTTCCGCTTCTACGCCCAGGACGGCCAGCCGCGCTTCGACGCGGGCAAGGCGAGCGATCCCGACTTCGAGCTGACCATCGCGCCCGGTGCGGTGCGGGCAATCACGGCGAAGCCCGAGGCGGATATCGGTGAACTCGGGATCACTTTCTTCCAGCACATCGTGGCGAAGGATCCGGCAGAGAAGATCCAGGTGAAGCTCCATGCGGGGCTCTTGAAGCTGACGATGCACGGCTGGCTCGGAGTCCTCGCGGCGGGCGGGCCGAAGGTGATGGGCTGGATGGCGCAGAAGGGGCTCAGGGGCCCCAGTGCGGTGGCGAGCGCGCTGTCGCGGTTGAGGAAGGGGTAGGGGGCCGTTACCGCTCCGTTACTTGGTGACGGAGCTTACGAGTCGATCTCGCTGTCCCTTTCGGCGCGGGTCTCCTCCAACGCGCGCCCTGGACGATCAAGCCTGACCGGATCGCGTCGCGCGAGGCGAGCCCGAAACTCAGCGCGTGCGACCTCCTTCCGCACGGCTTCGAGCAGGACATCGCGAAGCGTCCGCCCTTGCCGGGCGGCGTGCCGCTTGAGCTTGCGGTACAGGTCCTGCGGGACGTCCTTGATCTGCAAGCTCGCCACGAGGTGCGATTAGCACGACCAACGATTGCCGTCGCCCTCGGATGTCGGAGGCGCATGCTACGGGTATGGCGTGAGCGAAAGTTGCCGCACGCCAGCCGATCCACTCGACGCGATCGCCTCGGTGGCGTGGACGCTCGAGCCGCCGATGCCGCACGAGCGGAAGGGCCTACTCCGCAGCGAAGCGGGTCTCCTGCTCGACCGACTTCTCGTGCGCTGCGCGCGGGGATGGGGAGCTCTGGACGTCGCCATCGGCGATGCGCTCTCGGCGCTCGCCGTCGGAGATCGCGTCGTCGAGCTCGGGCACTCCTGCATCGGCGACTACGCTCGCGAGGAGCTCGACATCGCCCCGAGCACCGCCCAGAAGCTGGTGCGGCAGGCGGAGAAGTTGCGCGACTGCCCGATTCTTCGCGGGACGAGGCTCGTCCCGTGGTCGAACAGGCGCTCGGCCTCGCGGGGAAGATGCTCGGCGCGACGGCGCCGAAGTGGCAGCGGCTGGAGGTCATCTGCGAGGAGTTCCTCGGCGCGCACGCGTCGCCTGACGACGAGGCGGCGGAGACCATTCTCCATGCTCCCGTGTCGGACTGGCTGGAGCCGGTGAAGGAATGGCTCGAGCAGCAGACGAGAGCGTGGTCGTTCCTCGATCGCGCGGAGCCGGTTGCGGCGCCCGGTGACGAGACTTCCGAGACCGATCCGTGGGAGCTCGACGCGGAATTGCGGCGGCTCGCAGGGCTGCGCGCGCGCTGGGACGAGGTCTTCGGGCACCTGGCAATGCTGTTCCGCATGCTCGGGCTCTGGCGCGACGCCCAGTTCGCGTCGTTCGGACACTTCTGCGACGAGCGCCTCGGTATGTCGCGGCGCGCAGTGGAACAGCGGATCTGGCTCGAGCGCAGGTTCCATGAGCTGCCCGCGCTCCGGCGCGTGCTCCGCGAGCGACGGATCCCGTACGAGAAGGCGCGGGTCATCGCTTCGCACGCGACCGATGCGAACGTGGGGGAGTTGATCGCGCGCGCCGAAGGGATGACCTGTATCGCGCTCCGCCGCGCGCTCGAGGAGGAGGACGAGCAAAGGCAGATTTGCGCGCGCAAGGAGATGGACCTGCGCATGCCCCGCTCGGTTGCGTTCCTGCTCGCGAGCGCGATCGCGGCGGCGCGGAAGGCCGCCGGGAGGTGGATTCCGCCATCGGAGTGCTTGCGAATCGTCGCGCAGCACTTCGTGGATACGTGGGGTCCAGCCCTGAAACGTGCGTCGACCGTCGAAAGGCGTGTCTTCGCGAGGGACAAGGGGTACTGCCGGAAACCGGGATGCAGCAAAGCCGCGGCGCACGCGCATCACATCGACTACCGCTCCCACGGCGGAAGCGACGAGCCGCACAACCGGGTGAGCTTGTGTGCGGTGCACCATCTGCGCGGCGTGCACATGGGACGCATTCGCGTCACGGGGAAGGCGCCCGATGACTTGAAATGGGAGGTGATCGGCCGCCGGCGCCGTAGCACGGAGCGATGATCGTGCTCCTCAAGACGCGGGCAGAGCATCTCGAGCGGCTCAAGCTCCGCATCCTCGAGCTCCATCCCTACGAGGTGCCCGAGGTGCTCGCCATTCCGGTCGAGTCCGGGTACCGCGCGTATCTCGAGTGGATCGCGGCGGAGACCAGGTAGCCGCGGTCGCTGGCCCGCGGGCTACTTCTTGAACAGGGCGTCCAGCGCCGCCAGCGCCTTCTCGCGCGGGTCCTCTTCCTTCGGGCGCGCCGGGCCTTTTCGCAAGACGAAGAAATCGCAGTAGTTGGCGGCGTCCTTGTCGCGGGGCGGCTCGGCCTGCGGCTCGCGGCAGCCGTAGCGGGCCGTCTCGTCGTAGGCGACGCAGTTGCGGCAGGCGTGCAGCGGGGCGCGGCAGTGGGGGCACTCGTCGCGGCGTCCAACTCCCGAGAGTCCGGGATCGATCTCGTTTCCGCAGGCGTGACACGCGTGCATCTCCCGCGCCTCCTTGCCCGGCGAACGCTCATTCCCCTACAGTCAGGGAAAACAACAGTCTGCATCGCGATGCGACAACCCATCAAGTTCGGCAAGTATCTGCTGCTGGAGCGCATCGCCGTGGGCGGGATGGCCGAGGTCTATTCGGCCAAGGCCTTCGGCGCCGCTGGGTTCGAGCGCCTGCTCGCCATCAAGCGGATCCTCCCCACCATGGGCGAGGACCCCGAGTTCATCCAGATGTTCGTCGACGAGGCGCGCATCGCCGCGCAGCTGTCGCACGCGAACATCGTGCAGGTGATCGAGCTCGGCAAGCACGAGGACAGCTACTTCATCGCCATGGAGTACGTCTCCGGGCGCGACGTGCGGCAGCTCAACGAGCGCTTCCGCAAGATCGGCCGTCCGATGCCGATCCCGCAGGCCTGCTTCATCCTCTCCCGCGTTTGCGAGGCGCTCGATTACGCGCACCGCAAGCGCGACGGCCACGGCGTGCCGCTCGGCATCGTCCATCGCGACATCTCTCCGCAGAACGTCCTCGTCTCCTTCGACGGAAACGTGAAGCTCATCGACTTCGGCATCGCCAAGGCGGAGAGCCGCTTCTCGAAGACGCAGGCGGGCATCCTCAAGGGCAAGTTCAGCTACATGAGCCCCGAGCAGGTGAAGGGCCACGCCGTCGATCACCGCAGCGACATCTTCGCCACCGGCGTCCTTCTCTGGGAGATGCTCTGCGGGCAGAAGCTCTTCACCGGCGACAGCGACATCGCGGTGCTGGAGAAGGTCCGCGCGGCCGAGGTCGCTCCGCCGCGCACGCTCAACCCCAGCATTCCCGAGGGGCTCGAGGAGGTCGTCCTGCGCTCGCTCGCAGGCGACCCGCGCGATCGCTACCAGTGGGCGAGCGAGATGCACGACGACCTCTTGCGCTTCACCCTCCAGACGGGCGCACCGTACGGATCGCGCCAACTCTCCGAGTGGCTCCTCGACGAGTACCGGGGGGAGCGCGAGAAAGAGGAGGCGCGAATCTCGCGCTGGCTACAGGTCGAGCGCCGCGCCAGCGAGGTGACTGCGTCGATTCCCGGATCGGTGAGCCGCGGAGCGGGGGGCGGCGGCGCCCTCAGTGCCGATCTCCGCCGCACCGAGCCCGGATGGCACGTGGCGACCGAGGCGGAAACCATCGTGCAGGCCGCGACGCCCGCGGGGACACCGCGTCCGACCAGGCGCATCGAGCTCCCTCCGTCGCGCGGAGCCCGGGAGGGCGCCCGTTCCGCCGCCGTTCCTCCTCCGCCGCCGCCTTCGACGCCGACTCCGGCGCCCCTGCAGGTAGAAGAACGCACCAAAGCGGATGCCCCTCGGCCGCCTGTCCCGCCGACCCAGATGCTGGAGGCGGCCGCCTCGCGCGCGGTTCCCTTCGACAATCGTCAGGACCGGACCGGAGCCCTGCGCAAGCGGCGGAGCGGCGGCCTCACCCGCCCCTCCCGGCCCGAGGAGGGTTGGCGGGGACCGCGCTTCCTGGTGGTGGCGGGAACGGCGGCTGCCATCGCCCTCGTCGCGGGGCTCGCCATCTTCCTGCAGCAGCCGGCCGAGAAGCGGCCCGGCAAGATCGTGGTGACCGTCTCGCCCGCCGTCGATGCCGAGCTGTTCGTCGACGGGCGCTCCTCCGGAAAGGTCCCGCCGCACCTGCGCTCGCTGGCGGCGGGCGATCACCGCATCGAGGTGAAAGCCGCGGGCTACCGGTCGTTCGCGACCACCGTGTCGGTCCGACCCGGGACGAGGCCAGTCGAGATCGATGCCGCCCTCGAGGTCGAGGGAGGAGCGCCGCAGGCGCCCGGAGAGGGCGCGCAGCTCCACGGATCCAGCGCGCCGCGCTGAGGCCTGACGGCTACTTCCGGGCGATGGGCGGATTCCGGCGCACGTAGAGCTCGTCGCCGTTCTTCACGAAGCCGTGCTGCTCGAAGAACTCGTGGCGGCCGTCCCGCGTCCCTGGCAACGCAAGCTCCACGCGCTTGCACCCGAGGGCCTCGGTGCGGCGCAGGACCGTCTGCAAGAGGTCCGTTCCCACACCCGTGCCGCGGTGCTCCTCGCCCACGAGGAAGAGATCGATGGTCGCGACGCGGCCGCCCAGCCGGAGCTGGGGCCGGTGCGACATGGTGATGATGGCGAAGACCCGCGTGAAGGAGGCGGCCTCGTGCGCCACGAACGATTCCATCTCCGGATGCTGCACCACCCAGGAGAGCACGGTCTCCTGCTCGCCCTCGGCGACCACCCAGCCTTCGCTGGCGAGGAGCCGGAAGAGGACGTCCCGATCGCCGCGCCGCAGCGGCCGGATGCGATATTCCTTGCCCGGCGGCGGCATCGGCATCCCGGACGGCTACTTCTTCGCCACCTGCGCCGCCAGCTCGGCGTCGATGACCTGCTTGAAGCTGTCGACGGGCAGCGCGCCCACCAGCTTCTTGCCGTTGATGAAGAAGGTCGGTGTCCCGTCCGCGCCGAGAGCGGTGCCCGCCGCCATGTCGGCCTTGATCTGCGCGGCGTGCTTGTGCCCCTCGATCGAGGCGTGGAAGCGGTCCACGTCGAGGCCGACCTGCTTCGCCACCTCGTCGTAGAGCGCCGGCCCTAGCTCGTTCTGGCGCTTGAAGAGCGCGTCGTGGAACTCCCAGAACTTGCCCTGCTCGTCGGCGGCCATCGCCGCTTCGGCGGCGGGCATCGCGTTCGGATGGAAGGAGAGCGGCTGGTTCTTCCAGGCCAGCCGGATCTTGCCGTTGTACTCCTCGCGAAGCTGCTGCAGCGTCGGCTCGACCTTCCCGCAGTACGGGCACTGGAAATCGCTCCACTCGACGATGGTGACGGGAGCGTTCTTCGGACCGATGGCCGGGGCGTTGCCCACCTCGACCTTCGCCTCTGGGGCGGAGCCGGCCGTCTTCACGTTCTCGGCCACGATGGCCTCGTAGAGCTTGTCGGCGCGAACGCCCTTTTTGGTCAGCTCGTTCGCCTTGGCGATCTGCTCGTCGATGACCGTCTTGAAGCTGTCGAAGGGCAGCGCTCCGGCGATGAGCTTGCCGTTGATGAAGAAGCTCGGAGTTCCGTTCGCGCCGACCTGCTGCCCGTAGTTGTTGTCCCGCTGGATCGCCTCGGCGATCGCCTGGGAATCCTTGTCTGCCTTCCAGCGAGCGACGTCGACGCCGATCTCGCCCGCCCACTCCTCGTACTTCGCCTCCGACAGGTCCTTCTGGTTGGCGAACATCCGCTCGTGCATCTGCCAGAACTTGCCCTGCTTGGCGGCCGCCATCGCCGCCTTGGCGGCGGGGAGGGCGTTCGGGTGGAACGGCAGCGGCTCGTTGCGCCAGACGATGCGCACGTCGTCCTTGTAGGTCTCCAGGATCTGTTTCAGCGTCGGCTCGACGCGCCCGCAGAACGGGCACTGGAAATCGCTCCACTCGACGATGGTGACCTTGGCGTGCTTGGGACCGATCGAGGGACCGTCGCCCGGATCGACCGCCCGCACCTGCACCGGGGGCGGCGCGGCAGCCGGGGCGGCGGGAGCGGCAGGCGGAGCGGTCCGACCGTCCTTGATCAGGTTGTCGTAGAGGTCCTTGCGCGAGACGCCGCTCGCGAGAGCCTGGTTCGCGCGCCTGATCTGCGAATCGATGACCGCCTTGAAGGTCTCGAACGGAACGGCGCCCGCGATCTTCACGCCGTTGATGAAGAAGGTCGGCGTTCCGTAGGCGGCAAGGGCACTCGCCTGCGCCTGGTCGGAGGCGATGATGTCGCCCGCTTCCGACGCATGCCCGACGTCGGCCTTGAACTTCGCGACGTCGAGGCCGAGGTCGCTCGCCATCCTCTCGATCTTGTCGGGCTTGAGACCGTTCGGAGCGCGCGAGATGTTGGCCTCGAAGAGCTTGTCGTGCATCTCCCAGAACTTGCCCTGGTTGCCGGCGGCGATGGCGGCGCGCGCAGCGTAGGGCGCATCGGGATGCATGGGCAGGGGGTTGTGCTTGAAGGCGATGCGCACGTCCTTGCCGTAGGCGCGCTCGATCTGGTGGACGGTCTCCATCACGCGCCCGCAGTAGGGGCACTGGAAGTCGCTGAACTCGACGATGGTGACCTTGGCTTCGGGGTCGCCCTTGATGGGCGCCACCCCGAGTGGAACCTTGTAGACGGCGTCCCACCCTGGGGGGAGTCCGGCCTGCGCCGCTGCCCGGTCGGTGGCGGCGTTCTGTCCGCGAAGCGGAGTGCCTGCTGACGGTCCGCCGTGCACGTAGGAGGCGATGGCGAATCCGGCCACGGCACCGATGCAGGCAGCGATTGCGACCTTCCAGCTGCTGTTGCTGTTGCTGTTCACGACTGGAGACCCCTTGGCTTCAGTTCTCGATTTGACGCGCACGGTAGCACGGCCGTGTCAGCGGATCCGCCTGTACCGCGCAGTGGGAAATTGGGAACCGTTCGCCCTACCTGGCCATTCCCGGCCGCGCGGGCAAGCGCACGGCAGGGCGGTAACGCCACGCGTTACCAGGCGATACCATAAAGGCGCTCGGACGCGCGCGCCATTGCCGCTTGAGCGAGCTCGTCGGCCGCGGCCGGATTGACGCAGGTCGCGGTCAGCCGCACGAGCGCGCCGCGCTCGTCGACGCGGATCAGGTCGACCCGCGGCGGCGGCCCGTCGCGATCGATCCCAGGGTGCGCGGCGGCAACACCGAGGAGCACCGTCCGGATGGCCGAGGCATCGCTCTTCGGCGGGACCAGGACGTCGATGCGCGCGATGCGGGTCGCGCCCCCCAGGGTGAGGTTCTTGATCACCTCGGTGGAGAGGGTGTCGTTGGGGATGATGAGCCGTTTGCCGTCGACGAGCCGCACCACGGTGAAGAGCAGGGTGATGTCCTCGACCACTCCCCGCTCCCCGCGCAGCTCGATGTCGTCGCCGATGCGGACCGGCTGGGCGAACGAGATCATCACCCCGGCGATGGCATTGCCCAGCGTCGACTTGGCGGCGAAGCCGACGATGATCCCCGAGATGCCGGCCGAGGCGAGGAGGCCGGCGGAGAGGACGTGCAATTCCGGGAACTGGGTGAGCGCCATGCTGATCGCGACCAGCCAGATGGCGGCATCGACGAGGCGGCGGCTCACCTGGAGCCGGGTGGTCGTCTCGGGCATCAGCGAGCCCCGCTCGCGATGGTGGTCGAGTGTGCGCTTGATGGCGGCGTTCACCAGGCGGGTCGCGACTCCCGCGAGGCAGAGCAGGATGAGCGCGATGACGACGTGACGTATGTCGACGTCGAACAAGGTGCGCCATGTCGCCGGGGTACCCAGGAGGCGGGGTGGTTCCACGGGGCGTCAGTTGTTTCACGAAACAAACTGGAAGTCCCGAAGGTTGTCCATGCAGTTCTTGCGGCAGCGCCCCTCCCAGCTAGAGTGGAATGACAGTGACCAAGAAGCAGCCCCGAGGAATCTTCCGCGTGCCCGCCTGCGCGCTGCTCGTCGCCGCGGCGGCCGGCCTTTGCTTCGCCGCGCGCGGAGCGCAGGACGCCGTCGGTTCCGCCCGGCCGGCGCCGATCAGCCCCGACGTCTCCGCGCCGCTTCCTTCCGTCCTCGACGACGCGAACGAGGGGATGGACGAGGTCGAGGACGAAGGCGCCATCGAAGCTGCCATCGGCGAGGACGCCGCGCCGAGCAAGCCGGCCGAGGTGAAGGAAGTCCCCGCCGCAGCCGCGAACGCCGTCGTCCAGCACGCCAAGCACCCCGAAGGGCTTTCGCTGCTCCGCAAGGCGCGTCTCGAGGGCAAGGGCGACCAGAGGGCATACGTCGCCGAGTTGCCGAGCGGCCGGAAAGCGAAGGAGACCTGCTTCCACGGCGGCCTTCGCGGCATCGTCGGCAAGCTGCTCGAGGACAAGCCGCGGGTCGACCGCCGCTGCCTCTCCCTCAGCATGGCGCTCGCGAAGAGCGCCAACGTCGTCTTCGCCAAGATGGCCGTGAAGCACCTCGACGGCGCCGCCCTCCGCGAGGAGGCCGAGAAGTTCCTCTTCAACCGCCCCATCTGGGATCAACCGTTCGAGCAGTCGAGCGCAGCGATCCCGGACGGCAAGCTCGAATTCGCGAAGAGCGCCGCCGGATTCGGACAGGTGAAGCTCTCCCCCATGCACGCCGCGCTCATCGCCGGCGCCGTCGGCAACGGCGGGATCGCGCTCGAGCCGACGCTCATCGACGAGATCGACGGCAAGCCGGAACACAACGACGCCTCGACGCGCCTGCTCAAGGCGGAGACCGCCGCCGCGCTCCGCGACATGATGAAGAACACCGTCTCGGCGGGCACTGCCACGGCGTCGTTCCGCGAGCGCGGCCGCCCGGTGCTCGGGGACATCGCCGTCGCCGGCAAGACGGGCTCGCTCTCCAACCACCAGAGGCCGTTCAAGGACTACTCGTGGTTCGTCGGCTTCGCTCCGGCGGACGATCCGCAGATCGCCGTCGCGGCCGTGGTGGTGAACGGCCTCAAGTGGACCATCCACGCGCCGTACGTCGCGCGCGAGGCGTTCCGCTCCTATCTGGTGGGCGGATCGCTCGGACAGCCGCCGGTGGCTCGCGCGCACCGCTCGCGGCGGCATCGCAAGCACTGAGCCGATGGCCGCAGGACGCTTCCGTGCATGAGGTCGTCCTCTTCACCAAGCGCGACTGCCCTCTCTGCGATCACGCGAAAGCGGAGATCCGCGCCGCGCGCTCGCGGATCGACTTCGCCTACCGCGAAGTGGACATCGAAGCCGACCCCGCGATCTTCGAGATGCACCGCTACGACATCCCCGTAGTCGAGGTGGATGGCCGGCGCGCCTTCAAGCACCGCTTGACCGCGCAAGCCCTGGTTGAGAGGCTGTCCCGGTGAGCCGCGCCTATTCGGGCATCCCGGTCGAAGGCCGCAAGACGTGGGTGGTGCCGCGCATCGTGAAGGAGTCCTTCGTCGCCTTCGCGGTGGTGTCGATCCTGGTCGTCGGCGTCAGCAAGTTCGTGCAGCACTCGGGTAGCACGCTCGCCCGCGCCGCCGGCGCTCTCGAGGCCGACGAGCTTCCGCCCGCCGAGGCGCCCTCGTTCAAACTCCCGCTCCACGACGGCAAGACCCTCGACCTCTCGCAGTACAAGGGCAAGGTCGTGCTCCTCAACTTCTGGGCGACCTGGTGCCCGCCCTGCCGCGACGAGGAGCCGTCGCTGCGCCAGCTCGCCTCCACGGTGGATCGCTCGAAGTTCGAGCTCGTCGCGGTGAGCGTCGACGACGACTGGCCCGTCATCGACAAGTACTTCGCGGGGGTGGCGCCGCCGTACACGGTGGTCCTCGATCGCGGCGCCGAGGTCTCCCAGCAGTACGGGACGACGAAGTATCCGGAGTCGTATCTCATCGACGAGACCGGCAAGCTGCGCATGAAGTTCGTCGGTCCGCGCAACTGGACCGACAGCAACGTCTATCTCTTGCTCTCCGCGCTCGGCGTCGGATCGAAGAAGACCTAGCGCGCCAGCAAGCGTCCCACGAGCTCGCGCAGCGTCTTCGGATCGAATGGCTTCTCGATCTGGGGGTTCGGTACCCGGGCGAGGAACTCGCGCGCGGCCTCGGTGAAAGCGCCGCCGGACAGGAATGCCATCTGCTCGGTCAGCTCAGGGCGCGTCCGCGACAGCTCCGCGTGCAGCTCCATGCCGCTCATCTCCGGCATCATCAGGTCGCAGAGGATCGCGTCGTAAGTGGCGTCGGCGAGCGCGCGGAGCGCCGCCCGGCCGCCGGAGACGCTCGTCACCTCGTGCTCGTCTCCCAGGATCCGCTGCACCGCCCTTGCGACGAGCGGATCGTCCTCGACGAGCAGGATGCGGCCGCGCGTGCGCGGCGCCAAGGAGGGTTCCCGGTCCGCCGCAACCGAGGCGCGCGCCGCCGGCAGCGTCATCCGGAAGAGGCTTCCTTTGCCCGGCTCGCTCTTCGCCTCGATGCGTCCGCCGAGGGAAGTCACGATGCCGTGGCAGATGGAGAGTCCGAGACCCACGCCGTCGCCCACGCGGCGGGTGGTGAAGAAGGGGTCGAACACGCGCGCAAGCACGTCGGCGGACATCCCCGCTCCGGTATCGGCGACCTCCGCGATCACCTGTCCGGAGCCGCCGGGCCGGATGGCGACCCGCACCTCGTTCTGCTTCGCGTCGCCCGCGGGAATCGACTGCGCCGCGTTGAGGACCAGGTTCACGAACACCTGCACGAGGTGCGGCTCGCTCGCCTCGACCGGCGGCGCCGGCTTGAAATCGCGGACGACCCGGGCGCGGTGTCGCAGCTCGTTGGCGACGAGACGGAGCGCGGAGTCGGCGACCTGGGCGAGATCGACGGAGCGCCGGCGCTCGTCGTCGCCGCGGGAGAACACCTTCAATCCGCGCACGATCTGCGCCACCCGGTCGGCGCCGCGCTGCGCTTCCGCCACCGCATCCTTCAGCTCGGACATCAGCGCCGGCTTCTTCGCTGCCTCGGGAAGCTGCTCGGCGAGGATCGCCAGGTTGGCGACGACCGAAGCGAGCGGATTGTTGATCTCGTGCGCGATGCCCGCGGACAAGGTCCCGAGCGACGCGGTCCGCTCGCTCGCCACCAGCCGATCGAGGAGAAGCTCGCGCTCTTCTCGCAGCGCCGCTTCCTCGCGCCACCACGCCGCGGCGGAGAGGAGGGCGCTCGCCAGCACGTGGGAAGGTACCTCGCGAGGCAAGACGAGCGTGGCCCCGCGCGCTGCCGCTTCGGCAGGGTCCACTTCGCCGTCGGAAAGGACGACGAGGGCGGGCGCTTGCTCGCGGAGGCGCGCGAGATCCTTGCCCGCGTCGGCGGCATCGACGAGGAAGAGGTCGTGCAGATTGCGGTCGGAGTCGCTGGCGGGGCCCGCGATGGCAACCGACACGCGGCCCCCGCTCGCCTCGGAAAGCGATGCCGCAAGCGTAGCCGCTCGCGCAGGTTGCGCGACGACCAGCACCCGTAGCCCCGAACGCTCAGCGGCCATTTCGACCGCGATGGAAGGGCGTCATGCCGTCTTTTCGCCCCCTGGAGAGGCGAACACTCGGGCCCTCGTTTGCCCGTCCTCGCGGGGCAAGGCACCGCGGGAGGGGCCGAACCCGCGATGCCGCGCACCGTGGACCCTCCACGAGCCAAGTGCAAGTGGTTACGAATGAATTTCGTTCTCAGGCAAACATCATGCCTTTGCAGTGTCCAGTGATGAACCAGTCAATTTGACTGTACGGCCCTCTGGGGCACGGGCTATAAGCGGGCCAGCGAGCGGCGAAAAGCGGGAGGCATTCGTGGCGATCCAGGTCGTTCTGATGGGGCTCGGCGCCATCGGGCGGCTGATTGCCCGCGCGGCCCTCGCCAAACCCGAAGTGGAAATCGTCGCTGCGCTCGACCTCGATCCGTCCCGCGTCGGCCGCAAGCTCGGCGACGTGATCGACGCGCCCGCTCCCGACGTGGTGATCACCCCGGACGCCAACGTCGCGCTCGGACGCGGGAAGGGCGGCATCCTCCTCCACGCCACCGGCAGCCGTCTCGATGGCGTCGAGGGCGAGCTGGCGCAGGCGTTGACGGCGGGCCTTTCCGTCATCTCCACCTGCGAAGAGCTTGCGTATCCGTGGTTGCGCCATCCGGAGATCGCCGAGCGGCTCGACCGCATCGCCGAGAAGCGCAAGGTCTCGCTGCTCGGCACCGGCGTGAATCCGGGCTTCGTGCTCGACCGGCTTCCCGCGACGCTCGGCAGCGTCGTCGGCCGCGTCGACCGCGTGCAAGCGCTGCGCATCGTCGATGCTCGCACCCGCCGTCTCCAGCTCCAGCGCAAGATCGGCGCGGGGATGAACGAGGAGGAGTTCGACCGCGGCGTCGACGACGGCACCGTCGGTCACATCGGCCTCATGGAATCGGCCGCCCTCGCCGCGCTCGGCGTCGGCCTGGAAGTGGACGAGGTGGACGAGTCGATCGACCCTGTCGAAGCCGACGAGGACGTCTCCGGGGAGGGGTTCACCGTTCCCAAGGGCGGCATCGTCGGCGTGCACCAGGTGGCGCGCGCGTTCCACGAAGGAAAGGAAGTCGCCCATCTCGAACTGACCATCGCGCTTGGCGCTCCGGATCCTCGCGACGAGATCGAGCTCGTCGGCGATCCCGGGCTCAAGTGCGTCATCCCCGGAGGCGTTCCCGGCGATCGGGCCACCGCGTGGTCGGTCGCCCACGCGGTGCCGCTGGTGGCGGGAGCGGAGCCGGGGTTGATCACCGTTCTCGACCTGCCTGCGGGCAGATGAGGAGCAGCACAGTGGACCGCAACGCGATTGGACGGGAGTCGAAGCCCGCCATCAACGAAGTCGAGAAAGGCAGCATCCGGAAGTTCGCCGAGGCGATCGGCGAGACCAATCCGATCTATTTCGAAGAGGCCGCCGCCCGCGCCGCCGGATACCGCAGCGTGGTGGCGCCGCCGACCTTTCCCACCACCCTGCGCGCGGGCAGCGACCTGCGCGAGGGCCTGTTGCTTTCGCCCGGCAAGCACCTCTTGCAGGCCGAGCAGAGCTTCGAATACGCGCGGCCCATCGTGGCGGGCGACAAGCTCACCGTGCGCAGCAAGGTCGTCGAGGTCTCGCAGCGGCAGACGCCGAGCGGCCTCACCGACGTGGTGGTGATCGAGGACGAAGGACGCGACGAGACCCAGGACGTCGTCTACCGATCGCGACAGTTGTGGGTCGTTCGCATGGCGCCGAAGGCGACCCCGGGAGACCTCCATGAGTAGCCGCAGCACGGTGAGGAAGCTGAAGATCGCGTCCAAGCCGGCCGCGAAGCAGGCGAAGTCGCACAAGCTTGCGCGCATCGCCAAGTTTCCCAAGGTCGGCAAGCACGCGAAAAAGCCCGCGCCGAAGAAGGCGGCAGCGCGATCGGCGCCGCCACCGCCTCCTCCGGCGCCCAGGAAGTCTTCGCACGTTCCCGCGCTGACGCCGGCGAAGCAGGTCCAGCAGCCGAAGCAGAGCCTCGCGCGATCGTTCTACTGGAGCGAACTGCGCGTCGGCGACGATCTGCCGCCGCTCACCAAGCCGGCCATCGATCGCGTGCAGATCGTCCGCTACGCCGCCGCGAGCGGAGACTTCAACCGCCTCCACCTCGACGAGCCGTTCGCGCACGCGCTCGGGTTCCCCGGCCTCTTCGCTCCCGGCATGCTGGCAATGGGGTTCGTCGGGCAGCTTCTCACCGCCTGGCTCCGTCGCGGCCATGTCCGCAGGCTCGCCGCCCGGTTCGCGAAGATCGTCTGGCCGGGTGACGAGCTCACCTGCCGCGGCCGCATCGCGGAGCTGCGCCGGGATGCCGGCGCCTGCTACGCGGACGTCGAGCTGTG
>VBKL01000252.1 GCA_005879805.1 Deltaproteobacteria bacterium
AGTCGCCGTCGTGCCGCTCTTCTCGGTGGCCTGGCTCGTGCTCTCACGCGGATTCCGCGCCCTGAACGTCGATTTCTTCACCGCGCTGCCGAGCCCGGTTGGCGAAACGGGCGGAGGAGTGGCCAACGCCATCCTCGGGACCGCTTACATCGTCGGAATCGCCTGCGCGATCGGCGTACCGCTCGGGGTCGGCGCCGGCGTATTCCTCGCCGAGAAGGGCAACGGCCGTCTGGGCGAGGCGGTCCGTTTCACGGCGGAAGTCCTTTCCGGTGTTCCGTCCATCGTGGTCGGCATCGTCGCGTATGCCCTTGTCGTCATTCCCATGCGTCGGTTCTCGGCGCTGGCGGGCGGCGTCGCGCTCGCGGTCTTGATGGTCCCGACCCTGGCCCGCTCCACCGAAGAACTGGTGCGCCTCGTTCCGGGCTCGCTGCGGGAGGCCTCGCTCGCGCTCGGCGTTCCCTGGTGGCGGACTTCGCTCCGGGTCGTCCTGCGCACCGCGCTCGGCGGGATCGTCACCGCCATCCTGCTCGCCGTCGCTCGGGCAGCGGGCGAGACCGCGCCGCTCCTCTTCACCTCGCTGAACAACCAGTACTGGAACTTCTCCCCCGATCAGCCGACGGCCTCCTTGACCGTCCAGATCTTCAACTACGCGGTGAGCCCGTATTCCGACTGGCACGACAAGGCCTGGGGCGCTGCCCTCGTGCTGCTGATTCTCGTCGGAGGGCTTTCGCTTTCCGCGAAGGTGCTCACGCGGAGCCGGTTCGGCGCGACGCGATGAAAATCGACGTACAGAACCTGAACGCGTGGTTCAAGGACAACCATGCCTTGCGCGGCGTGACGCTGGCCGTCCCGCAGAACTCGGTGCTCGCCATCATCGGCCCCTCGGGCTGCGGCAAGAGCACCTTCGTGCGCTGCCTCAACCGGATGCACGAGCTCGTACCGGGGTCGCGGCAGACCGGCCGGGTCCTCGTCGACGGACAGGATCTGCATGCACGCGGCGTCGATCCCGTCGATCTGCGCCGCCGGGTGGGAATGGTCTTCCAGCGTCCCAACCCGTTCCCCACCATGTCGATCGCGGAGAACGTCGCGGCCGGGCTGCGCCTCAACGGCATCCCCGGCAACCACGACGACCTGGTCGAGCAGAGCCTGCGCAAAGCCGCGCTCTGGGACGAGGTGAAGGACCGGCTGCATCACGGAGCAACCTCGCTTTCCGGCGGACAGCAGCAGCGCCTCTGCATCGCGCGATCGCTCGCCGTCGGGCCCGAGGTGCTGCTCATGGACGAGCCGGCGAGCGCGCTCGATCCCATCGCCACCGCCAAGATCGAGGAGCTCATCCGGGAACTGCGCGAGCAGCTCACCATCGTGATCGTCACCCACAACATGCAGCAGGCGGCGCGGGTCTCGGACGCGACTGCCTTCTTCTACATGGGGGAGCTCGTCGAGCACGGTCCGACCGAGCAGATCTTCACCAACCCGCGCGAATCCCGTACCGAGGATTACGTCACGGGCAAGTTCGGATGAGAAACTGAAATGGCCATCAAGAAGCACACCGACAAGACGTACGATCTGGAGCTGGACGACCTGCGCCACAAGCTCATCCAGCTGGGCGGGAAGGTGGAGTCCGAGATCGCCCACAGCGTGCGCGCGCTCACCGAGCGCGATTCCGATCTGGCGAAGCAGGTCCTCGCCGCCGACCGCGAGGTGAACCGGCTGGAGATCTCCGTCGACGAGACGTGCCGCAGGCTCCTCGCCCTGCGGCAGCCGGCGGCGAGCGATCTGCGCCTCATCACCACCGCGCTCAAGATCGTGGTGGACCTCGAGCGCATGGGCGATCTGGCGGTGAACATCGGACCCGCGCAACATCCGCCGGGCGAACAACCTCCTCTTCGTCGCCAAGCATCTCGAGCGGCTCGGCGATCACGCCACCAACGTCGCGGAAATGGTCGTCTACATGGTGCGTGGCACCGACGTGCGGCACCCGAACAGCCGCGAAATGCTACCCAAGCCGGCGTGAGGCGTGTCCTGCACCGGTCCTGCGACCCGTGCAGGGACTGGACAGAGGGCCCGGGTTCCTGTTGTCTAGATCTTTTGGAGGGGAACTCCGGTCCGATGATCGCCGCCACGAACCACCCCGACTCACCGGCAGGACCCAATCTCGTGCTGGTGGTCGACGACGATTTCGACATTCGCGAAGCCCTGAGCGACGTGCTGGCGTCCGAGGGCTACAGCGTCCTCACGGCCGCCGACGGCGGAGAGGCGCTGGAGCGGCTGCGCGGCGGGGTCCGGCCCGCCGTCATGCTCCTCGACCTGATGATGCCGCGCGTTTCCGGCGTGGAAGTCATCGACGCCCTGCGGAAGGACGAGTCGCTCAGCAAGATCCCGGTGGTCGTCTGCAGCGCCAACCGCGGGTACGGCCCGGACGACCTGGGCGTCCACGACGTGCTCCGCAAGCCGGTCAGCGTCGAGGAGCTTCTCGAGGCGGTCGCGCGGGCCATCCGGCCGCGCCCGCCCCTCCAGCGGAACTAAGCCACCACGCCCCGCACCACGTCCCTGAGCTCGCGAGCGGCGAACGGCTTCTCGAGGCGCGCGTTCGCCACCGTGTCGAGGAAGGTGCGCGCGGGGGGCGTGAAGGCGCCGCCGGTGATGAAGACGGTCTTCTCGGCCAGCTTGGGAGCGACTTCCTTCACCTTGCCGTAAAGGGCCATCCCGCTCAACTCGGGCATCATGAGATCGGAGATGAGGGCGTCGAACCGCTCGCCTTCGCGGATGCGGCGGAGCGCGTCGAAGGCGCTGGTGGTGGTGGTGAGAGCATGCTCCGCATCGAGGATGCGGCGGATGCAGAGCAGCACCTGGGGATCGTCGTCCACCACGAGGACCGAGGCGCGGCGTCCGCGGACCTCCTCCTTCGGTGCGTTTTCCTCGATCTCGACGGGCCGATCGACGTGCGCGGGAAGCCGCACGCGGACCTTGGTGCCTTTCTCCAGGATGCTCTCGATGACGATGTTGCCGCCGAGGCCGCGCACGATGCCGTCGCAGATGAAGAGCCCGAGACCGGTGCCCTTTCCCGCGGGCTTCGTCGTGTAGAAGGGGTGGAAGACGCGCCTGAGGGCTTCGGGAGCGATGCCCCCGCCCGTGTCCTCGACGATCACGTCGACGTAGGCGCCGCTCTCGCGGATGGACAGCCGCACTTCATGCTCGCCGATGCGGCCCTCGGGGATCGCCTGGGCCGCGTTGATGAGGAGGTTCAAGAACACCTGCGCGAGCCGGGTCTCGTTGGCGAGGACCGGAGGCACCGGGGAGAACCTCCGGACGATGCGGGCGCGATGGCGGAGCTCGACGCCCGCCATGGCGATTGCCTGCTCGACGACCTTCTCGATCACGACCTCGGTGCGCTTGTCGTGATCGTCGCGGCGGGTGAAGGCGCGCATGTCGCGCACGATGGTGCGGACGCGCTCCGACCCTTCGAGGGCGTCGCGGACCATGTCCTTCATCGCCTCCGACTCCTTCGAGGTGGGCAGGAGCGTGAGCTGCTCGGAGAGGCACCCGAGGTTTCCCATCACGTAGGCGAGAGGATTGTTGATCTCATGGGCCACGCCGGCGGTGAGGGTGCCGAGGGCGACCATCCGCTCGACGTGCACCATGCGCAGCTGGAGGGCGGCGGCCTTCTTGCGCTCGATGGCGTAGCGGATCGAGCGCGAGAGGATGGGTCCGTCGAAGCGGCCCTTGATGAGATAATCCTGCGCGCCGCCCTTGAGCGCCTGCATGGCCATGGCAGGATTGTTGTGCGCGGTCAGCATCACCATGGCGGGCGCCGGGCCTTCCTCGTCCTCGGAGGCGCCGAGCAGCGCGAGCCCGTGTCCGTCGGGGAGCTCGTAATCCACCAAGGCGCAGTCGTAGGACCGCTCCGCGAGCGCGCGCACGGCGCTCTCGAGGTCCTCGGCCTCGTCGAGCTCCAGGGTCGGCTCTTCGACGGCGAGGAGATCGCGCACGATGGCGCGCGCGGTTTCCGAATCCTCGACGAGGAGGACCCTCAGGCGCGCGTCGGAGGAGGCGGCGGTTGCGGCGACAGGCTGCGGCACGCATCGAGAATCGTCCGGAGAACCGGATTCTTGAGCGGTTCGATCCTTGTCGCGGGGAACCTGGATCCGTTTACCGACCTGCGCAGGCGATCGCCCACAATCGGGAACTGGACTTTCGTCTCGGACGGAGTAGAGCCGTTGTCCAGGGGCGGGGGCCAGGTTCCCGGAGGGTGGCGAATGGCCCAGACGTTCGTGGATCGGATCGTGGAGCAGCTCTCGACCTCGTTGCGCGCCCGGCTCGGCACGCTCGTGAGCGAGCTCGAGCGCGATGCGCGGGCCCGGATCGGGAACGGTGTGCGCGGTGGTAGGCCGGGTCGCAAACGCCGCAAGCTCGACATGCGCTGCCGGGTGGCCGGATGCCGCCGCATGTCGCGCGGGCCGCGCTTCGGCTTCATCTGCGACGAGCACCGCAAGAAGCTCAGCAAGCGGGAGCAGGCCGCGGCGCGAGAGGCCTGGAACGCAAAAGCGGCCTGACGGCAATACTTCGCAACATCCCTCCTGCGTTTCCAGTCGATCGACTCGCCGCGGCTTGACGGGGTAGGGACCGAGGTCATACCCACCCACCTCTCCGCGTCCGGCAGCGCCGATCCACAGATTTCCAAGGGAGGAATCCTCGTGAGAGGTAACGACCGTCTTCTGCGCCGCGTCCAGTCCATCCCGGGTACGTGAAAGCGGTCACCCGGGCGGCGGATCGGGCGGCGGTGGCGCGCGGGTTCCTCCTCGAGGAGGACCGCGACGCGCTCATCGCGGCGGCGCAGGCGAGCAACGTTCTCGTGCCTTAGGTTTGGTCTCGTCCGGGCGCACCGGCTTTCGCGGGCGGTGCGCGCCGGCTTTTGCCGCGAGCGCCTGGCCGGCCGCTCGTATGGGTGGCGTATGCCGGCTGCCAGCCGCATCTTTTCTTCGGGAGGAAATGGACATCCGGCTCTCAGAGTTTCTGCGCGCCCACCGCGAGCAGATTCTCGACCGCTGGGAGCGGGATGTGCGCGCGTTGCCAAAGGCGCGCCCTCTCGAGCGCCTCCTGTTGCGCGATCATCTCCCCGAGCTTCTCGAGCGCATCGCCCGGCTTTGCGAGGAGCGCGCTTCGGGCAACGAGCCTCCGCCAACGCCGCGCAAGGCGGCCGAGATCCACGCTTTCACGCGCCTCGATCAGGGATTCGACCTCGACGAAGTCGCGCTCGAGTATTCGCTGCTCCGCAAGCGCATCTTGCAGCTTCTCGACGAGCAGCCCGGGCGGCCGGCGCCGGGAGAGGTCGTCTTCCTCAACGAGTGCCTCGATCGCGCGCTGGCGCTCGCGCTGCAGGCGTACGCCCGCTTCCAGCAGCGGACCCTCACCGCTCTCGACCGGATCTCCGAGGTCGCCTTCCAGGGCGGCGCCACGGTGCAGACGGTGCTCGACGGATTCATCGGCGTGCTCGTCAGCGCGGCAGCGGTCGATTCCGTCACCGTCCTGCTCCGGCACGGAAACGTGCTGCGCATGCGCGCCGTGGTCGGTCTCGAGATGCCGTCCGGCGCCTCGGTCGAAGTGGGCGAGGGATTCGCCGGGAAGATCGCCACCACGCGAAAGCCGATGCTCCTCCGCTGCGCTTCGGAGGATCCGCTCGTGCAAGGCGAATACCTGCGCAAGGCGGGGATCCGCGCGCTGTACGGCTTGCCGCTCTCCATCGGCGACGAAGTCGTCGGCGTCGCGCACATGGGCTCGAAAACGGCCTACGATTTCTCCGACGAGGACAAGCTCCTCTTCCGCGCCATGGCGAGCCGGATCACCACCGTCCTCGCGCACGCCCTCTTGCAAGCGCGCGAGCGGGCGGCGAGCGCCGCGGCGCGCGCCTTCGCCGGCGCCGCCACCATGGACGACGCCATCCGGAACCTGGTGCGCGAGATCGCCCGGAGCTTCGGATGGGACGTCGGGATGGCCTGGAAGCCGGACCCTGCCGCGCAAGTCCTGCGCCCGGGACCCGGGTGGAGCAGCGAGCGGAGCGGAGCGCGCGAGTTCGAGGAGGCTTCGGCGAAGGTCGAATTGCCCTTCGGCGTCGGGCTCCCGGGAAGGGTCTACGTCTCGGGGCAAGCGGAGTGGGTGGCGGAGGTGACGGCCGACGAACGGTTACCGAGGATCGAAGCGGCGCGGAAGGCCGGGCTGCACAGCGCCATTGCATTTCCGCTGCGCGCCGGCGCGGAGACCATCGCCGTCGTCGAGTTCTTCAGCCGATCGACGCGCGCGCCCGTCGAGGAAGGGGCGCAGATGACCTCCGCGCTCCGGGCGGAGCTCGAGGGCCTGTTGCGCCGCCTTTCGGAGCAGGAAGCGACGCGGCGCAGCGAGGCGCAGAAGGCAGCGATCCTCGAGGTGGCGCTCGACGGCATCGTTTCCATGGACTCCGCTGGCCGGGTGGTCGCCTGGAATCCGGCGGCCGCGCGCATGTTCGGCCATTCTCGCGAGGAGGCCGTCGGGCAATTTCTCGCCGATCTCATCATCCCGCCGCGGGAGCGCGAGGCGCACTGGCGCGGGTTGCACAAGTACCTGGCGACCGGGGAAGCGAAGTACCTGAACCGTCGAGTGGAGACGACCGCCGTGCGCCGCGACGGGACCGAGTTTCCCGTCGAGCTGACCATCACCCGGGTGCCCGGCGACGGCGCGCCGTGGTTCACGGGGTATTTGCGAGACATCTCGAAGCACACGGAGGCGGAGATTGCCTTGCGCCATGGCGAGTCGCAGTTCCGCACCCTCGCCGACAACATCGCGCAGTTCGCCTGGATGGCCGACGAGAGCGGATCGATCTTCTGGTACAATAAACGGTGGTTCGACTACACCGGTACGAGCCTGGAAGAGATGCGCGGGTGGGGCTGGCAGAAGGTCCACCATCCCGAACATCTCGAGCGCGTCCTGGGACGGTTCCGCCGGTCCATCGAGAACGGTGAGACCTGGGAAGACACCTTCCCGCTGCGGGGCAAGGACGGGCGCTACCGCTGGTTCCTCTCGCGGGCGATCCCGATCCGCGACGAGAACGGCAAGATCGTCCGCTGGTTCGGGAGCAACACCGACATCACCGAGCAGCGCCTGCTCTCGGAGGCGAGCAAGGAGTTGTGGGGCTTCTTCGATCTGGAACGCGCCTTCACCGCGGTGGCGCGACTCCTGGTCCCGACGCTCGCCGATGCCTGCTCCTTCCACCTGCGCGAGGAGGGGGGGCTGCGCCGGGTCGCCGAGGCGCACGCCGATCGGGTTCCGGACGCGCCGGCCGCTTCGGCTCCTACCGTACGAGCGGCGGAAACCGGGCGCAGCGTGGTCGAGGGTTCCGCGATCGCGGCGCCGATGATCTCGCGAAAGCAGCTGCTCGGCGTTCTCACCGTGGCCTTCGCCGGTGACTCGAATCGGCAGTATTCCGCCGCGCAGCAAGAGCTGGTCGAGGAGCTGGCCCGGCGCGCGGCGCTCGCCGTCGACAATGCCAGGCTCTACCATCGCGAGTCGGATGCCGTGCGGCAGCGCGAAGAGATGCTGGCCATCGTCTCGCACGATCTGAAGAACCCCCTCGGCGCCATCAGCCTGAGCGCCACGCTGCTGCAGAGGGAGGCGTCGGCGTCGGGATCGGACGACAAGAAGACGCGGCGGCAACTGGAAACCATCCAGCGGTCGGCGTCGAGGATGGAAGACCTGATCGCCGACCTGCTCGACGTGGGAAGCCTGCAAGCCGGGCGGCTCTCCATCGACCCGCGACCCGAGGATCCCGCGGAGCTGGTGCGCGAGGCGGTCGAGTCGAGCGAACCCGTGGCGCGGGCGAAGGGGATCGATCTGCGCGTGACGGCGGTCCCGCGCGACGTCGCCGTGCTCGCCGACCGCCGGCGCATGGCGCAGGTGCTCGGCAACGTGATCGGAAATGCCGTCAAGTTTTGCAGGGCAGGGGAGCGGGTCGGGGTTTCCGCGCGCGTCGCCGGCAACGAGGTGGTCTTCGAGGTGGCCGATACCGGACCGGGCATCCGGCCCGACGAGGTGGCCCATCTGTTCGAGCCCTACTGGTCGGCGGCGAGACACGCCAAGCGTGGCACGGGGCTCGGCCTTTTCATCGCCAAGGGGATGATCGACGCCCATCACGGGCGCATCTGGGTGGAGAGCGTTCCCGCCAAGGGCAGCCAGTTCTTCTTCACGCTTCCGATCGCTCCTTCCGGGTCGAAGTGAGCGTCGCCGTGAAATGCTCCGGC
>VBKL01000253.1 GCA_005879805.1 Deltaproteobacteria bacterium
CCCGACGTCCTCGTTCTCCGCGCGGTTGATGGAGCAAGTCGCGTAGACGAGCAGCCCGCCGGGGCGCACGAGGTCCGAGTACCGTGCCAGGATCTCTCGTTGCCGCGGCGGAAAGGTCTGCACCTCTTCCGGCGTCAGCCGCCAGCGCGCATCCGGATTGCGGCGCAGCGAACCGAGCCCGCTGCAAGGCGCGTCGACGAGGACCACGTCAGCCATCCCACGCAGATCGCCGATGCGCCGCTCGCCGGCCGATCCTTCCGGCACGGTCCGCGCCTCCCAGTTGTGCACCCCGGCGCGCCGGGAGCGGAGGCGGAACTCGTCCAGGCGTCTTCCGTCCCGATCGCAGGCGACGAGCCGTCCCTTGTTCTGCATCGCGGCGGCCAGAGCGAGCGACTTCCCGCCCGCGCCCGCACAGGCGTCGACGACGATCTGGCCGGGGCGCGCGTTGCACGCCTCCGCGATGAGCTGGCTGCCTTCGTCCTGCACCTCGAACAGACCCTGCTTGAACGCTGCAAGCGCGAAGACGTTGGTGCGGCTCGTGAACGTAAGCCCGTCGGGCGAATAGGGAGTCGGCTCGACGCGGGCGCCCTCCGCGGCGAGCGCGGCCGCGAGCGCGTCGCGGGTCGTCTTCAACGCATTGGCGCGGATGGTGAGCGGAGCCCGCTGGTTGAGCGCCTCCGCGAGCGAGCGGGTCTCCGCCTCGCCGAGCTGTTCCGACCACAGCTTCGCGAGCCAGCGCGGAAGGCTCGTCGCGACTGCGAGCGCTTCCATCGGATCCGAGGGGTCCGGCAGGGACCCGGCGGAGGCGACCAGCTCCAGCGCCCACGCATAGGGCGCGACCTCCGGACCAGCGAGGTTCGCCGCGGTCGCGGCGCTCTGCTGCTCGTCGCCGACGATCAGGAACGCCGCATAGCGGAGGAGGTGCTGGGTGGGCGTGGCCAGATCCTTCAAGGCGAGCTTGCGGGTCTGCAGGGCACGACCAAGCAGGTGATCGACGCGGCCCTGCAGCCGGAGAAGCCCGTACACGGCATCGGCGACCGCGCGGCGCTCCACGCTGCGCAGTGCCTTCTCCCGGCGGAGCACGCGCTGCATCGCCTCGTCCGCGCGGGCATCCTGCCGCCGGACTTCTTCGTAGATCTCGAGGACCGCGGTCCGGACCAGGTGGGAGCGCATCGCCAGGAGGTCGATTCGGCGGAATGGCGCCTCCTGTCAACCACCGCTCGGAGCCGGCCATGGTATGAGCCCGCCATGGCCAAGACGGAAAAGAGCGTGGTGATCCGCGCCTCGCCGGAAAAAGTCTTCCAGGTGATCTCGGACTACGAGAAGTACCCGGAGTTCTTGCCGGAGGTGAAGAAGGTCAAGGTCGAGTCCGGGCAGGGCGACATCAAGGACGTCACCTACACCGTCGACATCAAGGCCAAGGTGATCAGCTACACGCTCCGGCACACGGCCAAGCCGCCGCACGAGCTCGCCTGGACCATGGTGCGCGGCGAGGTGATGAAGGGCAACGACGGCGCCTGGGTCCTGAAGCCGGTCCCGGAAGGGACGGAGGCGACCTACAAGATCGATCTCAAGCTCGGCGCCCTGGTCCCGAGCATGGTCGAGCGCAAGCTCGCGGAGCAGTCGCTTCCGGGGCTCTTGCAGAACTTCAAGAAGCGCATCGAGGGGATGGCGCCCGCGACGACGTAGTGCTCGGGCCGGGCTTGCGTAGCGCTCCCCGCGCCCGGTAGGTTCGCGTCCGGCCATGTCGCGACTCGACGAGCTTTGCTCGATGTCCCTCGAGGAGATGCGCCGCCGGTTCGTCGAATGTGGAGAGGAGCTTCCGCGGGGCGGGCTCATGCTCCTCGAAGCCGACCGCCGCGCCGGCGCACGGGAGGTGGCAGCCCGCGTCTGGCGGCGGATCCACGCGGCGCAGGCGGAGGGCCGCAGATTGTCGCGGCTGTGCGCCTTCGAGCAGCCGCTCTGGGACGCCGGGCTGACGCTGGTCGCGGGCGTCGACGAAGTGGGCATGGCGCCGCTCGCGGGCCCGGTGATCGCCGCGGCGGTCATCCTCGCGCCCGGGGCCCGGATCAAGGGCGTCAACGACTCCAAGCAGCTCACTCCCGTCGAGCGCGAGGCCTTGGAGCCCGAGATCCGCTCGAAGGCCGTCGCCATCGGCATGGGGCGCGCAGAGGTGGAGGAGATTGATACACTCAATATCTACCACGCCGGCCTTCTCGCCTTGCGCCGCGCCGTGCTCGCGCTCTTGCCGCAGCCCGAGCACCTGCTCGTCGACGCGCGGAATCTGAAGGGCCTCACCGTCCCGCAACAGCCGATCATCAAGGGCGATGCGAAGAGCATCACCATCGGCGCCGCCTCCATCGTCGCCAAGGTGCATCGCGACCGCTTGATGGCGGACCTCGAGGCCCAGTATCCGGGATACGGATTCGCCCACCACAAGGGCTATCCGACCGCGGAGCATCTCGAGGCGCTCGAGCGCCTCGGCGCGTGTCCGATCCATCGCCGCAGCTTCGCCCCCGTTGCCAAGGCCCTCGGCCTGATTCCCGAGCAGCAGGAGCTGTTCGCGGCGCCTCCGGCGCAGACCCAGTGCCGGACCTGACCGGCAAGCAAAGGCGCCATCTGCGCGCGCTCGGTCATCATCTCGACCCTTTGTTACAGATCGGCCACGAAGGCGTTACCGACGCGGTCGTCGCGCAAGCGAATGACCAGCTTCGCCGGCACGAGCTCATCAAGGTGCGCGTCCTGGAGTCGTCTCCGCTCGATCGACGGGAGGCGGCTGACGAGCTTTCCGCCCGCTCGGGCGCCGCTCTCGCGCAGGTGCTGGGGCGGACGTTCCTGCTCTACAAGCGCGATCCGGAGAAACCGCGCATCGAGCTGCCTTAGCGCTTGCCCAGCATGCGCAGCTCGCGCTGCGCCTCGACGTTGCGGTCGTCGAGCTGCAGGACCTTCTGGAACGATGCCGCGGCTCCCTTGGTATCGCCGATCACCTTCTGCATCTGCCCGAGGAAGAGGAAGGCGGGCACGCAGCGGTCGAGCATCTTGATCGCCTTGCGGATGTCGCTCGCGCACTCCTCGAAGGCGGCCTTGCGGTCCTGAGCGAGCAGGAACCGCGCGTACCCGCGCCAGGCGTAGAACTCCGCTTCCTCCGGGTTCAACACGATGGCCTCGTCGAGGACCTGGAGCCCTTCCTTGTACTTGCGCGCCTTGATGAAGATTTCGGCACGCTGGAACTTGTCCTCGGCGTCGAAGATGCGGCCGACGTCGACTTCCTTCTTGTCGCCTTCCAGCTCCTTCTCGTACTCCTTGCGCCGGGCATCGTCCCCGAGGATCTGCGCAGCCTCGTTGACCCTCGCGAAGAGGCGCTCTTTGATTGCGCGGAGCTCGCCCTGCGCCGGATCGGTGACCGTATCGGGGTGCAGATCGCGGGCGAGGAGCACGAACGAGCGCTTCACGTCGGCGGCTGTCGCGGCCTTGCGGTCGACGCCGAGCGCCTCGTAATGGGTGGCGTTCTCCAGCCGGTCGAGCAGCCCCTTCAGCCGCACGAGCTGCGCCGTGGGCGTCTCGCCCGCGGGACCCATCGCGATGGTCGGAGCAGGCTTCGCGGCAGGTGGCGGCGCCGGTTTGACGAAGGCCGGCGTGGGCCGCGGAGCCGCCGGTGCGGGAGGAGCCGCCGGCTTTACCGCCGCGGGGGTGGGCCGCGGGGAAGGCGCGACCGGCTTCACTGCTGCAGGCGTGGGCCGCGGAGGCGCGACGGGCGCCACCGACAGGGGCGTTGGCCGCGGCGTCTGGGGCTGCGGCCGGGGTGGAACGGGCGCCACGGCTATGGGGGTCGGCAGGCCGCCCGGCCGCGCCGCCGACTGCTCCGGGTTCGCGGCCCCGGTGAAGTCCTCCTCCCCGGCGTCGCCCAGGGAAAGGTGCTTCAACTCGACGAGCAGGTGGAGCAGGCGGAGGACCGCGGCCGGGTCGCCCTGCTTCAGCAACTCTTCCCCCGTCCGCGTGCCGTCGATTCCGGCATAGAGACGCGTCTCCTGCGCGTTCAGCGCCAGTTCCTCGACCTTGCCGATGCCCAGGCCTCCCGACCGGACCACCGGATGGGTCAGACGCGAGCCCAACCGCGCGCGCAAGGCGCCCGCGTCGAGCCGGCGGACGGCCTCGGCGAGCAAGGTCCATTTCTGGCCGAGCGGAAACGCCGAATCGGGCGCGGGCGCGTCGGCGTGGAAGGTGAACGAGCCGCGCGTGCTCTCCAGCGCGCGGTCGAGCAGGAACAGGGCGTGCTCGCCGAGAAGCCGATGGGCGTCCGCCGGAGCAATGATCTGGCGCTGCAGCAGGACGGAAACCGGGTCGGCGCCGCCTTTCGCCAGTTCCGCCTGGACGGCGGCGGCCTGCTGCGGCGCAATGAGCTTCTTCGATTGCAAGAAACCGAGGAGCGAAAGATCGGGGTCGTCCGTGCTGAGATACGCGGGAGTTCCGCGCCGGAAGCTCACCGTGATGCGCCGCCCATCTCGGCGAAGCTCGAGCGCCCCGTTCGAGGCGTTGAGCGCCGCGAGCGCGTAGAGCCGGATGGGGGAGATGACGCCGAGATCGCCGCTCGCCGGGAGGCTCATGGCGTCGGCCGGTTCCGGCGCCGCCTGGCGGTTCATGACCGGAGGCCCACGCCGCCCCGCGGCCGCCGGCGCGGGATCCGCGGGCGGCGCAGCCGCGGGGGCAGAGGGCGTGGCTGCCGGGGCGGCCGCCTGGCCGGGAATGGAGAACATGGCTCGCAGGCCCGGACCGATGTACGGGGCGTTGCCCTCGACGACCCGTTCGGTGGGGGCCGGCTCGGCCCGGCGGGGCTCCGCACGGTGCACGACGAAAGGCTGCACCTCGGGAAATTCGGCCACCGGGCGGAACGATCGCCCGTCCAGGGATACCTCGGATTTGTCGGTGATCTGGCCTTTCAACCTCGCCAGCTGCTCAGCCGGAAAAGGTCCCCAGACCCGGCCCTGCTCGTTGCGGACCCAGTAGCGCTTGGCCTCCCCCATGTGGCGACTGAGCATACCCGGCCCCCCGCCTCCGTGCCCAGCGTGTTGCCGCCCCGATGCTAAGATTGCGGCGAGCATGGAGGCGCGGCCGTTGGCCATTCCCCGGGTGCGCGCACGCCGCGCCGAACGACCCAACGCCACCCTGCTCTGCCGTCGCATCGTCCACGACATGACCCGCAAGCTCTCCGAGCTGGCCCACGTGCGCGCCTCCCGCATCCTCTTCGTGGCGGGTGAGGCCCGGCGTGGCTCGCGCGCCACCATCCGGCCGCTCGGGGACGGACGCCGGCCGAAGGTGGTGCTGAAGGGTCGCCGGGCCCTCTATTGCGTCACGCTGAGGCCCAAATTCTTCCGCTCCTCAGATCCGGAGCAGCGGGTCGCGACCCTGCTCCACGAGTTGCTCCACATCTCCAAGCCATTCGACGGGACCCTCGACCCCGAGCGCCGTCACTCGAAGGTTCCGCCGGCGCGCTTCGAGGCGCTGCTCCGCCCCCTCGTGAAGCGCTACCTGCAGGAGGGCGACGCGGCGCTGCTCGGCGCTCTCGCGCACCACGGCGAGGTGCTCGCCCGCCAGTGGCTCGAGCGCCCCACCGGCCGCGGGAACGGAAAGCAGACGTACACGGAGAAGGACCTCTTCCTGGGCCCCGTGCAGATGATCACCCGCAGGCGTCTTCACTCCTGACATCCCGGGCGGATTGCGGTAGAGCGCCTCGCAAGAAGAGAGGTGCTGCCATGAAAGTCGCGGTCCTGACGGGGGGCGGCGATTGTCCGGGTCTCAATGCGGTCATCCGCGCTGTCGTCCGCCGAGGCGAGCAACACGGTCTGGAAGTGATGGGCATCCGCGAAGGGTGGCGCGGCCTGCTCGATCCGCCGATGCATTTCCGGCTCACCCGCGAGGCCACGAGCGGAACGCTGCATCTCGGCGGTACCATCCTCGGCACCTCGCGCACCAATCCGTTCAAGAAGCCGGCGAACGGGCCCGACATCGTCATGCGCAACCTCAAGAACCTCAACGTCGGCGCGGTGGTGGCGATCGGCGGCGAGGACACGCTCGGGGTCGCGACCAAGCTCTCCTCGATGGGCGTGAAAGTGGTCGGAGTTCCCAAGACCATCGACAACGATCTCTCCGGCACCGATCTCACTTTCGGTTTCGACACCGCGGTGCAGATCGCCACCGAGGCCATCGACCGGCTCCACTCGACCGCCGAGGCGCACAAGCGCGTCATCGTCTGCGAGGTGATGGGCCGGCACGCGGGCTGGATCGCCGTGCACTCCGGGATGGCGGGCGGCGCGGACGTGATCCTCATCCCCGAGAGGCCGATCGACAT
Organism: Deltaproteobacteria bacterium; assembly: GCA_005879805.1. Taxonomy (GTDB): domain Bacteria; phylum Myxococcota; class Myxococcia; order Myxococcales; family 40CM-4-68-19; genus VBKO01. Next base: position 6,347 of record VBKL01000253.1, read on the forward strand.
TGACAAGGTTTGCGAGCACATCAAGAACCGGCACCGCACACAGAACAAGAACTTCTCCATCGTCGTCGTCGCCGAAGGCGCCAAGCTCGGCTCCAAGGAAGCGACCACCACCGAGAAGCTGGACGAATTCGGCCACGTGCGCCTGGGCGGCATCGGGCTGCAGCTCGCGAACCTCATCGAGGCACAGACCGGCTACGAGACGCGCGTCACCGTGCTCGGGCACATCCAGCGCGGCGGCACGCCCACCGCCTTCGATCG